>DATAOY010000103.1:0-16850 GCA_036265495.1 Nocardioides sp.
GCATCACCGCCCCGGCAGCCTGTCTGCCGGTGGGCGGCCGGCGACGACGGGCATCAGCGACTGCATCAGCGACTGCATCAGCGACTGCATCAGCGACTGCATCAGCGACTGCATCAGCGACTGCATCAGCGACTGCGGCAGGGTGACATCATCCGCGGCGGGCCCGGTGCCGACCTCGCCGACGGCGTTCCCGGCGGCCCGACGCCCCTACGGCGGACCCGGTCACGACAGGCGGGTGGGCGCGCCAGCCCCTGGTAGCTGCCCGCGGGCGCGCGCCAACTGCCTTAAGTGGGGCCGTCGGGCCGGCGGAAGTAGGCCTTCGGGCCGGCGGGCCTGGCGGAAGCCTGTCGCGTAGGGTGCAAGCCAACGAACTTCGACAGGTGTGCCGGGAAGACTGGTCGGCAGGGGACGCTCGCATGTCCGATGCCACGCCGATGTCGACGCCCGACCTTCGTTCCGGGCTACGGGTCTCGATCCTGTCGATCGTGTGGACGGTGGGCGCGAGCGCGGTGGCGATCGCGGCCGGTCTGACCGCCCACAGCCTGGTGCTCGTCGCCTTCGGGTGTACCGGGTTGCTGGACGCCGCTGGCTCCATCGCGCTCGTCATCCACTTCCGACACGCCCTGAGGCATGAGGTGTTCTCGGAGCGTCGCGAGCGCGCGGCCTTCCTGGTCGTCGACGGCGGCCTGGTCGTGGTGGCCGTCTCGACGTTGGCCGACAGCGTGAGCCGGCTCATGACGGGGTCCCACGGTGAGGCGTCGGTGGTGGGGATCATCACGGCTGCCGTGTCCGTCCTGGTGCTGGCGCTGCTCGCACGACGCAAGATCGCCCTGGGGCGTGCGATCCCCAGCCAGGCGCTGTTCGCCGACGGGTTGCTGTCGACCACCGGGGCCGCTCTGGCGGTCGTGACCGTGGCTGGTGCCGGGCTCAGTGCGCTGGGATGGTGGTGGGCCGATCCGCTGGCCGCCTTCTGGGTCGCCCTGGGTGCCTTGGGCGTCGCGGTGATCCTGGCCCGTCAGTAGGCAACCGCAGGACCCCACCTCCTCCCCTCGGGCTGCTGGGCGGACGAGTCGACACCCCCGGACAGCAGGCCTAGCGTGTCTCACAGCGCCACGGAGCCACGGAGCCACGGAGGGGGTCTCCAGTCATGACGGGTGAGGAGTGGGTACTCGCCGCGACCGTCTTCTTCTCCGGGCTCGCGTCCGGTCTCCTGGGGATGCTGTGCACCATCATGCGCCCGATGCTCGAGGAGATGGAGGGACGGGACTTCCGGCGCTTCATGGAGGCGTTTCTCCGATTCGCGGACCAGTCGTGGGGGAAGGCCTACAACCTCGGCTGGTCGCTCGGGATGTTCCTGCTGCCGATCGTCGCCCTGGTGCTGCTCTGGGACGATCGCGGTTCCACCTCGTTCGTGCTCACCGGGATCGGCCTGGTGATCGTGGTCGTCGGCGTGATCATCCTCTCGAACGCCGTGAAGACACCCCACTACCGGGTGATGTTGGCCTGGGACCCCGAGGCGATGCCGGCGAGCTGGGAGGCCGGGCGGGACAAGTACTTCGCGATCAACTGGATCCAGATGGTGACGACCTGGTCGGCGTTCGTCCTCTTCATCGCGGCGCTGATCGCCCTCTAGGTCGAACGGAGGGTTCGCACATCCGGGCGACCACCCAGCCCACGGAAGGTGCGTCTCGACCTCGTGGTCAGCCGTTGGGTACGGCGTCGCGGGCCGACATGGTGCGAGCGGCGCCGACGCTCGCCGCGGTCACGCAGGCGATCGCAACGACTTGCAGCGGGGTGAGCCACTCACCGAGGACCAGGGCGGCGACCAGCGCGGCGGTGGCCGGTTCGAGGCTCATCAGGATGCCGAAGACCCGGGCCGGCAGGGTGCGGAGGGCGACCATCTCGAGGCTGTACGGGATCACCGAGCTGAGCAGCCCGACCAGGGCCCCCAGCAGCAGCAGGTGTGGCTCGAGCAAGCGGGCGCCCGCCGACGCCACCGCGAACGGCGCGACGCCCAGAGTTGCCACCGTGCTGGCCACCGCCAGTCCTTCGACGCCGGGCCAGCGCTGCCCCGTGGCAGCGGTCGAGACGATGTAGAGCGCCCAGCAGGCGCCCGCGAGCAGCGCCAGGCCGAACCCCAGGGCGTCCACCCTGGTGGGCCCGGCGCCGAAGAGGACGACGCCCAGCGCAGCCAGGCCGACCCACACCAGGTCGCGCGGGTGGCGGCGACCGACGGCCGCAACCGACAGCGGGCCGACGAACTCGATGGTCACCGCCACTCCGAGGGGGATCCGGGCGAAGGACTCGTAGAACGCCCAGTTCATCGCACCGAGGGCCAGCCCGAGGGCGAGCACGGGTCGCCAGTCCGTCGCGCTGCGACCCGCCAGCCGTGGGCGGGCCAGCACGAGCAGGATCAGCGAGCTCGTCATGAGCCGCAACAGCACCATCCCGACGGGCGGGATCTCGCTGAACTGCTCCTTCGAGACCGCCGCGCCGAACTGCACCGAGAGCATGCCGATCAGCACCAGCGACACCGGTGAGAAGCGAGCAGCGGGCACCGGCACAGGCTAGAGGTGGCTCGCTACGGCTGGGCGTCGGGCTCCGAGCGGGAGGCGTGGGCGGCCAGGCGGCCGGCGGCGTCGACCAGGAGCGGGTCGAGGGAGTCGTCGTGCGCGGCGGCGAGGGCCTCGAGGCCCCGGCGCATGCGCGGGTCCCAGAAGGTCTCGATGTGCCGGGCGATGACCTCGGCCGCCTCGGCCGGAGGCAGGTGTGCGAACTGGCGGGCGATGTCATTGCCCATCCGCGCCTCGGCCTTGGAGAGTGCGCTCATCGGCGTGTTCACGCGTGGGTGTCCGCGGGCTCGCGGGTCTCGGCGACCGACTGGTCTCCGCGCGCGTTCGCGACGCCGACCTGGACGGCGGTGACCTTGTACTCCGGGCAGTTGGTGGCCCAGTCGGAGTTCTCGGTCGTGACCACGTTGGCTCCGGTCACCGGGTGATGGAACGTCGTGTAGACGACGCCGGCCGGCATCCGCTCCGACACCTGCGCGCGCAACGTCGTCGAACCGACGCGGCTGGTGAGGTCGACCAGGTCGCCGGTCGAGATGCCGCGCAGCTCGGCGTCGGCAGGGTGGATCTCGAGGACGTCCTCGGGATGCCAGGTGTTGTTGGCGGTCCGCCTGGTCTGGGCGCCCACGTTGTACTGGCTGAGGATCCGGCCCGTGGTGAGGATGAGCGGGAACTTCCGCGTCGACCGCTCGGTGGTCGGCACGAAGACGGTCTCGACGAGCCTGCCCTTGCCGCGCACGAACTCACCGATGTGCATGACCGGGGTCCCGGTCGAGGAGGTGTCGTAGACCGGCCACTGCATCGAGCCGACCTCGTCCAGGCGGGCGAACGAGACTCCCGCGAACGTCGGCGTGGTGGCGGCGATCTCGTCCATGATCTCCGAGGCCGCGGAGTAGGACATGTCGTAGCCCATCGCCCGGCCGATCGCGCAGGTGATCTCCCACTCGTCCATGCCGACCTTCGAGGCGAACACCGGGCGCACCCGGTTGATCCGGCGCTCGGCGTTGGTGAAGGTGCCGTCCTTCTCCAGGAACGACGTGCCGGGCAGGAAGACGTGGGCGAACCGGGCGGTCTCGTTGAGGAAGAGGTCCTGCACGACCACGAGGTCCATGGCCCGCAGGGCCGCCTCCACGTGCTGGGTGTTGGGGTCGGACTGGGCGATGTCCTCGCCCTGGATGTAGACACCACGGAAGGACCCCGCCAGTGCGGAGTCGAACATGTTGGGGATGCGCAGGCCCGGTTCGGGGTCGAGGGTCTTGCCCCACAGCTGTTCATAGATGCCGCGCACGTCGTCCTGCGAGACGTGTCGGTAGCCCGGGAACTCGTGGGGGAACGACCCCATGTCGCAGGAGCCCTGGACGTTGTTCTGACCGCGCAGCGGGTTCACCCCGACGCCCTCGCGGCCGATGTTGCCGGTCACCATGGCCAGGTTGGCCATGCCCATCACCATGGTCGAGCCCTGGGAGTGCTCGGTGACGCCGAGTCCGTAGTAGATCGCCGCGTTGCCACCGGTGGCGAAGAGCAGGGCGGCCTCGCGCAGCTGCTCGGGGTCGACACCGGTCGCCTCGGCCACCGCCTCGGGGGAGTTGGCCGGGTCGGCGATGAACGCGAGGTACTCATCGGCGTCCTCGCAGCGCTCCCGCACGAACTCCTCGTCGTGGAGGCCCTCGGTCACGATCACGTGGGCCATCGCGTTGACGAAGGCGACGTTGGAGCCGGGCAGCACGGGCAGGTGGTACGTCGCCTCGACGTGCGGGCTGCGGACCAGGGCGATCCGTCGGGGGTCGGCCACGATCAGCCGGGCGCCCTCACGCAGCCGCCTCTTCATCCGCGAGGCGAAGACCGGGTGGGCGTCGGTCGGGTTGGCGCCGATCAGCAGGATCACGTCGGCCTGCTCCACCGAGCGGAAGTCCTGGGTGCCGGCGGAGGTGCCGAAGGTCTGCTTGAGGCCGTAGCCCGTGGGGGAGTGGCATACCCGGGCGCAGGTGTCGATGTTGTTGTTGCCGAACGCCGCCCGGACCATCTTCTGGACGACGTAGACCTCCTCGTTGGTGCACCGGCTGGACGAGATTCCCCCGATCGCGCCGACGCCGTACTCGGCCTGGAGGGCCAGGAACCCCTCTGCGGCCTTCGCGATCGCCTCGTCCCAGGAGACCTTGCGCCACTCGTCGTCGATCGAGTCGCGCACCATCGGCGACAGTTGGCGGTCCTGGTGGGAGGCGTAGCCGTAGGCGAAGCGGCCCTTGACGCAGCTGTGGCCCTCGTTGGCGCCGCCGTTCTTCGACGGAACCATCCGCACCACCTCGGCGTCGGGTCCGTCGCCCTTCACGTCGGCGCGGAACGAGCAGCCGACCCCGCAGTAGGCGCAGGTGGTCTCGACCGAGCGGGTCGGCATGCCGAGCTCGACGACGGAGTTCTCCTGCAGCGCGGAGGTCGGGCAGGCCTGCACGCATGCGCCGCACGAGACACACTCGGAACTGAGGAAGTCGGTGCCGCCGGCGCTGATCCTCGAGTCGAAGCCACGCCCCTCGACGGTGAGGGCGAACGTGCCCTGGATGTCTGCGCAGGCCCGCACGCAGCGGGAGCAGACGATGCAGGAGGCGGCGTCGAAGGCGAAGTAGGGGTTGGACTGGTCGACCGGCTGCGGGTGGGCGACCTGCTGGCGAGACTCCGGGCGGCCGTACCGCACCTCGGCCGAGCCGACCGTGGCGGCCAGTGCCTGGAGCTCGCAGTTGCCGCGGGCGCAACCGTCGCAGTCCTCGGGATGGTCGGAGAGGTAGAGCTCCATGACGTTGCGGCGGAGCTCGCGCACCGTCTCGGTCTGCGTGCTGACCACCATCCCGTCGGCGCACGGCGTCGTGCAGGAGGCGGGCACGCCCTTGGCGCCGTCGACCTCGACCAGGCACATCCGGCACGACCCGAAGGCCTTGAGGGAGTCGGTCGCGCACAGCTTGGGGATGGATACACCGGCCTCGGTCGCGGCGCGCAGGACCGACGTACCTTCCGGTACGGCGACCTCACGGCCGTCGATGGTGACCGTGACGGACTGCGTCACCGACTCGGCGTCGCGGATCGCCGGGGTGCCGAAGTCGACGTCGGGATCCCAGATGCTCTGCTGGTCGACGCTCATACGGGTGCTCCGCTCGACTCGGTTTCCTGGGGTTCGAAGTCCTCGGGGAAGTGCTTGATCGCGCTCTGCACGGGCATCGGCGTAAGCCCGCCCATCGCGCACAGCGATCCCTTGGTCATGGTTTCGCAGAGATCGTCGAGCAGCACCAGGTTGGCCGCGACGTCCTGCCCCGCGATGATCCGGTCGATGGTCTCGACGCCCCGGGTCGACCCTACCCGGCACGGCGTGCACTTGCCGCAGGACTCGATCGAGCAGAACTCCATCGCGAACCTCGCCATCCGAGCCATGTCGACGGTCTCGTCGAAGACCACGATGCCGCCGTGCCCGAGCATCGCACCGGACTCGGCCAGCGCCTCGTAGTCCATGGGGACGTCGAAGCCGGCCGCGGGCACGTAGGCACCGAGCGGGCCGCCGACCTGTGCGGCCCGCACCGGGCGCCCGGACAGCGTGCCGCCGCCGTACCCCTCCACGAGCTCGCGCAGGCTCACGCCGAAGGGCAGCTCGACGATGCCACCCTGCTTGACGTTGCCGGCGAGCTGGAAGACCTGCGTGCCGCGCGAGCGGCCGGTGCCGAGCTCGGCGTACCTCTGCCATCCAGGGCCGCCGTCGGCTGTGTTGCTCAAGATCATCGGCACCGCGCACAGGGTCAGCACGTTGTTCACCGCGGTCGGCCGCCCCCACAGACCCTTGATCGCGGGGATCGGCGGCTTCGCCCGCACCTCGCCGCGGCGGCCCTCGAGGCTCTCGAGCATCGAGGACTCCTCGCCGCAGATGTACGCGCCGGCCCCGACGCGGACGTGCAGGTCGAAGGTCAGGCCGGAGCCGAGGACGTCCTGGCCGAGGAAGCCGTGGGTGTACGCCGCGTCGATCGCGCGCCGCAGCGCGGCGACCGCGTGGGGGTACTCGGACCGCACGTAGACGTAGCCCTCGCTCGCACCGACCGCGTGGGCGGTGATGGTTATGCCCTCGATGAGGGTGAACGGGTCGCCCTCGACGACCATCCGGTCGGCAAACGTCCCGGAGTCGCCCTCGTCGAAGTTGCAGGCCACGAACTTCAGGTCGGACGCCGCATCCAGGACGGTCTGCCACTTGATGCCCGCCGGGAAGCCCGCACCTCCGCGCCCGCGGAGCCCGGAGTCGATCACCTCCTGGACCACCGCGGCGGGGGAGAGCGACAGCGCCCGGCGCAGCCCCGCCCAGCCGCCGTGCGCCTCGTAGTCGGCGACCGAGGCCGGGTCGACCACCCCGACGCGGGCGAAGCTGACCCGACGCTGCGACGTCAGCCATGGGTGCTCGTCGACCACGCCGATCCCGGTCGCGCCGCCGGCCAGCACGGCCGCGACGTCGTCGGGCGTGACCTGGGGGTAGCCGACCCGGCCGGCGCCGGTCTCGACCTCCACGAGCGGCTCGAGCCAGAGCATGCCGCGCGACCCGTTGCGGACGACGTGTGATCCGGCAGCCTCGAAGGCGGCCGCCACCTCGTCAGCGCCGACCGACACCGCGGCCGCGTCGCCCGGGACGAACACCTGGCCAGTCGGAGCCGTCAACGCCATCCCTCCGTGAGCGCGTCGAGCCGTTCGGCCGACAGCCGGCCGTGGAGACGGCCGTCCAGGGTGCCGGACGGGCCGAGCGCGCAGTTGCCGAGGCAGAAGACCTCGGTGACCTCGACACCGGCGCCGAGACTGTCCGCCCGTGCCCGCGTGTCGTCGTACAGCGCCTCGGCCCCGACCGACTGGCAGGCCTCCGCGCGGCAGAGGGCGACGGAGTGCGTGGGCGGCGCAACGGTGCGGAAGTCGTGGTAGAAGCTGACCACGCCGTGCACCTCGGCCACGGAGAGGTTGAGCACGTCGGCGATCGTCTCGATGTCCTGACGGGCGATGTGCCCGAGCTCCTCCATCACCTCGTGCAGGACCGGCATCAGTGGGCCGCGGTCCGCGAGGTGCTGCGCGGAGATGGCGCGGACCAGCGCGACCCTGTCGGTCGTGGAAGCGGTCGTCATGGGCAGCTCCGTGATTGGCGGTCGTGGCCATCGTAGTGCGGCGGGCACCGACTTGCGTCCCCACTATTCAGTGTTACTATCTACTGGTAGTCAATGTCACTGAGTAGCAACCGGAGGAGGTGCTCCATGGGCAAGCTGGTGACCGAGATGCTCAAGGGGACGCTGGAAGGCATCGTGCTCGCTTTCCTGTCCGGCCGCCCCGCGTACGGCTACGAGATCACCGCGTGGCTGCGCGAGAAGGGCTTCGCCGACATCGCCGAAGGGACCGTCTACGCGCTGCTGATCAGGATCGAGCAGCGCGGCCTCGTCGACGTGGAGAAGGTCCCCTCCGAGAAGGGACCCCCGCGCAAGGTGTACTCCCTCAACGCTCAGGGACAGGACTACCTCGAAGAGTTCTGGAGGACGTGGAGCTTCCTCTCGGACCGTCTCGCACAGCTCCGCGAAGGAGGCAGATAGACATGGCCGCGAAGTGGATCGAGCTGGTCACCGGATCGCTCGAGCAGAAGAAGCAGTACCGGCAGTACACCGCGCGCATCGACGCGCTCCCCGAGCCCTACCGCGCCGTGGCTAAGGCTCTGCACCGCTACCTCATGTACTACGGCGGCATGACGGACGGCGAGACGCTCGTGAAGATGTTCGGCGACTCCGCCGATCTCTGGGAGCGGGCCGCGGCCGACGGCACCCCGGTGCGCGCCATCGTCGGTGACGACCCGGCCGAGTTCGCCGAGTCGTTCGCTCAGGCGTACACCGGCACGCAATGGATCGACAAGGAACGCGCTCGCCTGGCCAGGTCGATCGAGGACGCGGAGCGGGGTGAGCAGTGATCACCATCGACCCAGCCATCCGGATTCGTGGTCTCGAGAAGTCGTACCAGGACGTACACGTCCTGCGCGGCGTGGACTTCGACGTGGCCCGGGGCAGCATCTTCGCCCTGCTCGGCTCCAACGGTGCGGGCAAGACCACGGTCGTGAAGACCCTGTCCACGCTGCTCAAGCCCGACGCAGGGACCGCCACCGTCGACGGCTTCGACGTCGTGTCCCAGCCGGCCAACGTCCGGGAGTCCATCAGCCTCACCGGGCAGTTCGCGGCCGTGGACGAGACCCTGACCGGGCGGGAGAACCTGGTGCTGGTGGCCCGCCTCCGGCACCTCGAGGATGTCGGCCGGATCGCCGATGAGCTGCTGACCCGCTTCCACCTCGCCGAGGCTGGAGGGCGGGCGGTGTCGACGTACTCCGGAGGGATGCGCCGTCGCCTCGACATCGCGATGAGCCTGTTCGGGGATCCGCCGGTGATCTTCCTCGACGAACCGACCACCGGACTCGACCCCCAGTCTCGGGTCGAGGTGTGGAACAGCGTCAAGGACCTCGCGGGGCGGGGTACGACGGTGCTGCTCACCACACAGTACCTGGACGAGGCCGAACAGCTGGCCGAGCGGATCGCGATCCTGCACCAGGGACGGATCGTCGCCAACGGCACCCTGGCGGACCTGAAACGGCTCCTCCCGCCCGCCCAGGTCGAGTACGTCGAGAAGCAGCCGACCCTCGAGGACGTCTTCCTCGCCATCATCGACAACAACAACGACATCGACCACGACAACGACCACGACAACGACCACGACAGCGACCACGACAACGACCACGACAGCGACAGCGACACGAACGGCAACGGGCGCACCGCTCGTGTGGCCCGCGCGGCCGGCTCGGACAGGTAGGGAACCACGATGACCACCCACTTCCTCGGCGACACCGTCGTCCTCCTGGGGCGATCGATGCGTCACATCACGCGCAGCCTCGACACCATCGTCACGGTCACGATCATGCCGATCGCGCTGATGCTGCTGTTCGTGTACGTGTTCGGCGGCGCGATCGACACCGGGTCGGAGAGGTATGTGAACTACCTGCTGCCCGGGATCCTGCTGATCACGATCGCGATGGGCATCTCCTACACCGCGTTCCGGCTGTTCACGGACATGAAGAGCGGCATCTTCGAGCGGTTCCAGTCCATGCCGATCGCCCGCTCGAGCGTGCTGTGGGCGCACGTGCTGACCTCGCTGGTCTCCAACCTGATCTCGTTGGTGATCGTCATGCTCGTCGCCCTCCTCATGGGATTCCGCTCACCGGCGGGGGTCCTGGCCTGGCTCGGCGTCGCCGGCATCCTCATGCTGTTCACCCTGACGGTGACCTGGCTCGCCGTCATCGCCGGTCTGTCGGCGAAGACCACGGACGGCGCGGGCGCGTTCTCGTACCCGATCATCTTCCTGCCGTTCATCAGCTCGGCCTTCGTGCCGACCGACACGATGCCCGGCCCGGTGCGCGCCTTCGCCGAGCACCAGCCGGTGACGTCCATCGTCAACACGATCCGGGACCTGATCACCCAGCAGCCCGTGAGCACCGACATCTGGACGGCCCTCGCCTGGTGCTTCGGCGTCCTCGTCGTCGCGTACGCCCTGGCGATGGCCACCTATCACCGCAAGATCGCCTGAGAAGTCGCGCGAGGAGGAGTCAGCCGATGAGCAACCACGCCCGGCACGCGAACGGCGGCGGGACGCGCGAGGAGCACGACGTCCGCGGGCTCACTCGGCGGGAGCAACAGGTGCTGGCCCTCATGGCGGAGGGCCGGTCCAACGGCGCCATCGGCGAGGAGCTCACGGTAGGGGTGAAGACGGTGGAGGCCCACGTCAGCCGCGTGTTCACCAAGCTGGGCCTGGGCGAGAGCACGGGCGAGAATCGTCGCGTGCTGGCCGTCCTGACGTATCTGCATCGAGCCTGAGGCTCCCCGGCGGACCGGTCCTTCAGCCCGGGCCACGGACGACACGCGTGGAGCGGATGTTGTTGACGACAACGGATGTGCCCATGTCTAGTGTCCTCAGCCCTGTCGCACCCTGGAGGACCACATGCGTCTGTCGTTCGGTAGTCGTCGCGTCGTGTCGCTGCTCGCGGTCAGTACGACGCTCGTGCTGTGCGGGGCGGGGCTCGCCAACGCCTCACCGCCCGGACACCAGACCCCTGACGGGTCGGCTGCCTTCGCGACGTCGGCCCGGCAGGTCCGCGCGGCCGGCGAGTTCATGTCGGGCAACTACGTCGTGCTGCTGAAGCAGGCTCCCGCCGCGACGTACGCGGGCGGTGTCTCGGGCATCCCGTCGACGGCGCGCAACGGCTCGTTCGACGCGGGTGCGTCGGACGTCCAGGCCTACCGCGGCTACCTGACCCGCCGGCAGGACAGCCTGGCGCGGCAGTACTCGGTCTCGGTGCAGCAGCGCTACACCGTGGTGAGCAACGGGTTCAGTGCCCATCTCTCGGCGGCCCAGGCGCGCACGCTTGCCAAGGACCCGCGGGTGCTCACCGTGGCGCGCGACCGGATCGTGCACGCGGCGAGCGTGCCCAAGGTCGGCCCGCACGCCACGTCGGAGTTCCTCGGGCTCACCCACCACGGACACCCCGTCCACGGCTGGAACCCGAAGACCGCCGGCAAGGGCGTGGTGGTCGGTGTCATCGACTCCGGCATCTGGCCGGAGAACGCGGCGTTCGCCGGTCAGCGGCTCCGGCACCGCCAGCATGTGACCCACGCGCACCCCGGGCCGATCTTCGTCGGACACAGCCACCACACCGCGTTCCGCAAGGGTGACGGTCACACGTTCCGTGGGACCTGCCAGCCGGGCCAGCGGTTCAAGGCCGGCACCTGCAACAGCAAGCTGATCTCGGCGCGCTACTTCGACAGCGGGTTCCTGCAGACCACGCCGCGGAACCAGTGGTCGCCCGCCGAGTTCAAGTCCGCGCGTGATGGCGTCGGGCACGGTTCGCACACGTCCTCGACGGCCGCGGGTGACTACGGCGTCAAGGCCAGGCTGTTCCACCAGGCCGTCGGGCGCATCACCGGCATCGCGCCCGCCGCGAAGATCGCGACGTACAAGGCCCTCTGGGCGACGGCGGCGGACCCGACGGAAGCCTCGGGTGCCACCTCGGACATCATCGCGGCGATCGACCGGGCGGTCCAGGACGGTGTGGACGTGATCAACTACTCGGTGGGGCCGCAGGGTGGAGACTCGGACATCATCGATCCGGTGGCGGTGGCGTTCCTCAACGCCGCCGCGGCGGGGGTCTTCGTGGCCGCGGCGGGCGGGAACGACGGTCCGACGGCCGCCACGGCCTCCAACGTCAGCCCGTGGGTGACCACGGCGGCGGCGAGCACGTGGCAGAACCCCGACGGCACGGTCGTGCTGGGCAACGGCAAGAAGGTCCTCGGTGTCAGCCACACGGCCGACGGCACCTCGGCCCGGTTGGTGTACGCGAAGAACGTGCGCCGCAAGAAGACGGGCTCGGACGGTGCGTCGGCAGCGGAGTGCGGGCTGGGCACGCTCAGCCGGGCCAAGGCGCACGGCGCGATCATCCTGTGTGATCGCGGGACGAACCTGTTCGTGAACAAGCTCGCCGAGGTCAAGCGGGTGCACGCGGCCGGCGTGATCATCGCCGACGTGGACCAGCCCGACGTCGTGCCGCTGTCGTCGTCCCTGCCCTCGGTGTCGGTCCACCGAGCCGGTCGCGCGACGATCCTGTCCTACATCAGGCGCAAGGGCCCGGCACACGCGCGGCTGGTGGCCGGCAACGCGACCAGCCGCAGGAGCGCCCCGGTGCCACAGATCGCGGACTTCTCATCGAGGGGTCCGTCGCAGATCGATGCCGACGTCCTGAAGCCGGACGTGGCCGCACCCGGCGTCTCGGTGCTCGCGGCCGTGGCACCCCCGTCGAACGGTGGCCTGCACTTCGACTTCTACGACGGGACGTCCATGGCGACCCCGCACATCGCCGGGCTGGCCGCCTGGCAGCTCGGAAAGCGACCCAAGCTGCACCCCGACGTGCTGCGCTCCATGTTCATGACCACGGCGCACAACACGGTTCTGCCCAACGGGCACAAGAACAAGGACGCGTTCGAGCAAGGGGCCGGACAGGTCACTCCGCTGCGGCTGGGTGACCCGGGACTGGTGTTCCCCTCGGGTGTCCGGGACTGGCTGGCCTGGCTCGAGGGCCAGGGCATCGACACCGGCTCGGGGATCAACGGCATCAAGGGGTACAACCTCAACGAGGCGTCGATCCAGGTCTCCTCCCTGGTGTCCTCCGTCATCGTCACCCGTGAGGTCAAGAACGTCTCCGGTCACCGCGAGACGTATCGGGCGTCGTACGCCGGCGGGTCGCACCTGCAGGTGTCGTTCAAGAAGAACGGGTCGTTCCACCAGCACCCGACCTTCGCGGTCGGCGCGGGCAGGACACGGACCATCAAGGTCCGGATCCTCTCGCACGGCGGTCTGAACTCGTTCGCGTCGGGGTTCGTGTCGCTCACCAGCAAGCGGCACACGGTGCGGGTCCCGGTGGTGGCCAGGCCGCTGGCGCTCTCGGTGACGCCGTCGGTCAATGGGGCCAACACGTCCGGCAGCGTCCACGTCACCGGCAGGGCAGGCTCGGACGGCACGGTGACCGCGACGGTCCAGGGTCTGGTCGGCGCCACGCCCGTGGCCGGCACCGTCCAGGGTGACGGCGGCTCGCTCGCCAACGCTGACGTCACGTCGTTCACGGTGCCGGCGGGCACCAAGGTGTCGCGGATCGACCTCGACGCCGGGGCGGGGTCCAACGACCTCGACCTCTACCTGTTCGTCAACGACGGGACTCCGTTCGACCCGACCACCGATCCGCTGGTGGCGCTGTCCGCCTCGGGCTCGGCCAGCGAGCAGCTGCTCGGCCACATCCCGCCCGGCACCTACTGGATCGTCGTGGACGGGTTCGACGTGAACTCCGGCGGCGGTGACTACGACCTGACCAGGTGGAACGTTCCGAACGCCGACAACGGGAACCTCACCCTGAGTCCGACCAGCCAGTCCGTGTCGAAGGGGCACTCGTTCAGCATCACCGGGACGTACTCCGGCCTGAACGCGAGCCAGGTGTACTTCGGGCAGGTCACCAGCACCCTGGGCTCGCAGTCGGGTACGACGTTCGTCACCATCCGTCCGTGAGTCGGCCGGGTCACCGAGGTCCTACGTGGGCTCGGTGACCGGGCCCCCACGGGACTCCGGGAACCCTGTCGGTGACCGTGCCCGCGGCGACGTGACCTACTGCCGGGCCATGGCGACCCGGAGGCGCTCCTCGGGGTCGATGAGGTGATCGTGGTCGTCCTTCCCCAGGTCGATCTGGACCCAGTGGATCTTGCCGGTGAACCGGCTGGTCGCCGAGGTGTAGTGCGGAGTGACGGTGGTACCCGACTCGTAGCCGATGTCGGTGGTCTCGTCGGCCGAGAAGATCATCGGCTGGGTCATCTCCACCCGACCGCTCCCGACCTCGTCGCCGTCGTGGTAGAGGGTCACGTCGCCGCCCTTGGCCGGGCCGCCGCCGTCGTAGGCGAACTCCATGCGCACCTGGTGCGTACCGGCCGGGACCGGGAGGTCGGCCACGGTCGAGAACTCGTGGATGCCGAGGACGTTGTAGACGAACGTGGCGAGACCGCCCTCGAGGTAGAGGGCCCAGCCGCCGAACCGTCCGCCCTGCGCGATGAGCACTCCCTCCGCGCCGCCGTCCGGGACCTCCACCTCGGCGGTGACCGAGAAGGACTTGTTCTTGATGCTGACCACACTGTTCTCCGACAGCCGCCCCATCCCGGGGAACAGCAGCTGGGAGTCGCCGTGGATCAGGGTGGGCCGCCCCGCCAGGTCGGCGTTGAGCCGCTCGCCGGATCGATCATCCAGGGGGAGGACGTTGTACCTCGTCGCCTCGATCAGCCAGAGCCGTTGCAGCTGGGCCAGCCGGTCTGGCTGCTCCGCGGACAGGTCGTGCGCCTGGCTGAAGTCGGTGCTGCCGTCGTACAGCTCCCACACGTCCTCGTCGAAGGGGCCCATGTCCGGGTCGATGATCATCCACGGCGTCTTGTGCTTGGTCACGGCGCTCCAGCCACGGTGGTAGATCCCGCGGTTGCCGAACATCTCGAAGTACTGGAGGTCGTGGCGCTCGGGCTCGTCCTGGGCGTTGAAGCTGTAGAGCATGCTGGTGCCCTCGATCGGCGACTGCAGCACGCCGTTGACGACGGTCGGCTCGGGGAGCCCGGCCGCCTCCAGGATCGTGGGTGCGAAGTCGATCACGTGGGTGAACTGGGAGCGCACACCACCCGGCTCCTCGATGCCCGCCGGCCAGTGCACGATGGTCCCGTTGCGGGTGCCGCCCCAGTGCGAGGCGACCTGCTTGGTCCACTGCAGCGGGGTGTTCATGGCCCAGGCCCAGCCGACCGAGTAGTGGTTGTAGGACTCGGGCGAGCCCAGCGCGTCCATCTTGGACAGCATGAACTCGGCGGTCTCCACCGCCGCCATCCCGTTGAAGTTGGCCAACTCGTTGAAGGCGCCGTTCATGGTGCCCTCGGCCGAGGCGCCGTTGTCGCCGATGATGTAGTAGATGATCGTGTCCTCGAGGACGCCGAGGTCCTCCAGGGCGTCGACGAGACGCCCGATGTGGTGGTCCGTGTGCTCCATGAAGCCGGCATAGACCTCCATCTGGCGGGCCAGCACCGGCTTGAGCTCCTCGGGCATGTCGTCCCACGCCGTGATCTCGTCGTGCCGGGCGGTCAGGTCGGCGTCGGCCGGGATGACTCCGAGCTCCTTCTGCCGGGCGAAGATGCGCTCACGCTGGACGTCCCATCCGTCGTCGAACTGCCCGGCGTACTTGTCCGCCCACTCCAGGGGCACGTGGTGTGGGGCGTGGGTCGCGCCCGGTGCGAAGTAGACGAAGAACGGCTTGTCCGGCATCAGCGCCTTCTGCTGGCGCATCCAACTGACGGCGTGGTCGGCCAGATCCTCGGTCAGGTGGTAGCCCTCCTCGGCAGTGGCCGGTGGCTCGATCGGCGTGGTTCCCTCGTAGAGCGCCGGGTCCCACTGGTTGTTCTCGCCGCCGATGAAGCCGTAGAAGGTCTCGAAGCCGCCCCCGCCCGATGGCCACGCGTCGAAGGGCCCCATCGGGGACGACTGCCAGACCGGCACCTCGTGGCACTTGCCGAACTGGGCGGTCGAGTAGCCGTTGAGCTTGAGGGTCATCGCCAGCGGTGCCTTGGTGTTCGGGCGCACCGAGCTCATGCCGGGCGCGGACGTCGCGGTCTCGGTGATGCTGCCCATCCCCACCGAGTGATGGTTGCGACCGGTCAGCAACGCCTGGCGCGTCGGCGCGCACAGCGCCGTCGTGTGGAACCGGTTGAACCGCAGCCCGCCCGCCGCCAACCGCTCCGCGGTCGGCGTCTGGCACGGACCGCCGAACGCGCTCGACGCCCCGAACCCGACGTCGTCGACCAGGATCACCAGGACGTTGGGAGCACCCTTCGGCGGACGCAGCGGCTCGATGGGCGGGAACGCGGTGTCCGGGTCCTTCGCGTCGTACGTGATCAGCCGCGGGGCCGGACGATCGGGGATCGGGAGCATCGAACGGGCGTGCTGGTCAGGACTCATGTCGAACCTAGCCTCGGCGGTCCGGGCCTCGCGACCCGGCTTCCCCGTCGACTATCCAAGTCTCGCCGGCCGCCGCGCATCCCCCTGACCGGATGACGCGTGTGTCCGGCGTCGAGCTCCCGGTTCCCGTCAGTGACCGCCGGTCGGCATCCCGTCAAGCTCCTCGATGCCGCCGGCCAGGACGTGGGTCATACGATCTCTGGACCGTCCATCAGGCTGCGCGTGCACCAGCCACCGACCGGCCGGTGACCTTCGCGGGTGGTCAGGCCAGTGCCTTGGCCTTCAGCGCGTCGTACTCCGCCTGGGTGATGGTCCCGGCGTCGAGGAGCGACTTCGCATGCGCGATCTCCTCCGACGCGGACTTGCCGCCAGCGACCGACTTGATGTAGTCGTCCTGAGCCTCTCGCATCCGGCTCACCGTGGCGGCCTGGCGCTCCGCCATCCCCTGGCCGCGGGCGATCAGATAGACCAGCGCGGTCACGAACGGCAGGAAGATCAGGCAGATCACCCAGACCGCCTTCAGGCCGCCGTTCATGCCCCTGTCGCGGAAGATGTCGGAGAGGATGTTGAACATCACCATCAGGTACGCGATGAACGCGAAGCTGACGATGATGAACCAGATGATGTCCCAGAAGCTCATCGTGGCCCCTTCTGTTGCGGATTCGAGCCCGTGAGGTCATGGATAGCCCT
>DATAOY010000104.1:0-23410 GCA_036265495.1 Nocardioides sp.
ACCCCTCGAGGTGGGGTCCCGACGCGGGCCTTCTCGCCGTACGGGTCCCCGGACCCGCTTCTCATCCGGGCGCGGGGAGGTGCAGTCTGGAGCCATGCCGATGAAGCCCACCACCGTCGTTCTCTTCGGTGCGACCGGTGACCTCAGTCGTCGCAAGCTGCTGCCGGGACTGCTGCACCTGTTCCAGACCGGGCTGATGCGTGACATCACGGTGGTCGGTACGTCGCTCGACGACCACGACCGCGAGTCGTTCATCGACTTCGCCCACCGAGCGGTCGAGGAGTTCGGTGGCGACGACCACGACACCGAAGGGTGGCCGGAGTTCTCCAAGCTGCTGTTCTGGGCTCCCGGTGACGCCGGACCCCAGGGGCTGCGCCGCGCGATCGAGGAGGCGGAGGGCGAGCGGACCGGCGAGTTCGACCGGCTCCACTACCTCAGCGTCCCGCCCAAGGCGGCACTGTCGGTCGTCCACGAGCTGGCGGAGGGCGGGCTCGTGGAGCACAGCCGGATCGTGATGGAGAAGCCCTTCGGCACCGACCTCGCGAGCGCACGCAAGCTCAACGCCGAACTGCACAGCGTGTTCCACGAGGAGCAGATCTTCCGGATCGACCACTTCCTGGGCAAGGAGGCCGCGCAGAACATCCTCGCGTTCCGCTTCGCCAACGGGCTGTTCGAGCCGATCTGGCACCGCAACCACATCGACCACGTCCAGATCGACGTCCCCGAGGACCTCGGCCTCGAGCAACGTGCCAACTTCTACGAGAGCACCGGCGCCTACCGCGACATGGTGGTCACCCACCTGTTCCAGGTGCTGGCCTTCACCGCGATGGAGCCGCCGACGGCGTTGGAGCCGGATGCCATCGGCGAGGAGAAGAACAAGGTCTTCCGCTCGATGCTGCCGATCGAGCCGACCGATGTCGTCCGCGGGCAGTACGTCGGGTACCGCGACATCGAGGGCGTGGCGCCCGACTCCGAGACCGAGACGTTCGTCGCCCTCAAGTGCTTCGTCGACAACTGGCGTTGGGCCGGTGTCCCGTTCTACCTGCGCACGGGCAAGCGGATGGCTGAAGGTGCGCGGATCATCTCGATCGCCTTCCGCGAGCCGCCGCGTTCGATGTTCCCGAGCGGCTCCGGGGTGGGTGACCACGGGCCCGATCACCTGACCTTCGACCTGGCCGACGAGGCGAAGATGTCCTTGTCGTTCTACGGCAAGCGGCCGGGTCCGGGCATGAAGCTGGACAAGCTGTCCATGCAGTTCGCCATGCACGACACCGGCTGGGCGGGTGCGGTGCTCGAGGCCTACGAGCGGCTGATCCTCGACGCGGTGCGAGGCGACCGGACCCTCTTCACCACCGCCGAGGGCATCGAGCGGCTCTGGGAGATCTCGAGCCCGCTCCTGGAGAACCCACCGGTGGTCCGCCCCTACGCGCAGGGCTCCTGGGGGCCCAACCAGATCCACCAGCTGGTGGCGCCGTTCACCTGGCGCCTGCCGTTCGAGCGGCAGTGGCGCAAGCCGAACGAGGAGGGCGACTGATCCGCCCCTGCCGACGCCTCAGGCGGTCAGCTCCTGAGCCAGCTTGTTCGCCGAGGCCTTGGTGAAGTCACCCGTGATGTCGAAGTGCGCGGGGTGGAAGGACCTGTCCACGGCGATGGAGGTCAGCACCGATCCGTCGTAGATGAACGCGAGCTGCTGTCCGGTCATCGACTTCGTCTCGGCGGCGATCTTCGTCGCGACGTCCGGCTGGAGCTTGACCTGGATGTACCAGATGTCCTTGTGCCCGAACTGGACCGCCCGCGCGGAGGCCACGTCGCCCTCCACGATCGGGTTCTTGAGCAGGTACACGGTCTGGCCGGCATCGCACTCCATGAGGAGGCCGGTGACGATGCGCGGCTTCATCGGGCAGGACTGGCTGGACATCTCCTGGACCAGCGCCTGGGGCAGTTGCGGGCCGAACGGGACCCCCGGCGCGTATCGCGCGTAGACCGTGCGGACCTCGAAGCCGGCCGTGGGGCCGAGGATCGTCGAGTCACCGGAGGAGGAGCCGCTCGAGTCCGAGCTCGAGCCGTTGCCGCAGGCCGTCACCAGGCACGCGACGAGCGCGAGCGGCGCCAGGGTTCGCAGGAGACGCACGGCCCCCATCTAACAGGGTGCAGGCAACCGCACCCCGGTCCGGGGCGGCTCTCGCGGAATAAGTTGCCCGATCGTGTTGTCGGCGCAGGTATGACCGCTTCGACCATGCACGTCCCGACCATCAGGCTGAACGACGGCGCCTCGATCCCTCAGCTCGGCTTCGGTGTCTTCCTGGTCCCGCGGGAGGACACCCAGCGCACGGTCGAGCAGGCGCTCCAGGTCGGCTATCGCCACATCGACACCGCCCAGATGTACGACAACGAGGCAGAGGTCGGAGCCGCAATCCGGGCCAGCGGCATCCCCCGCGAGGATCTCTACGTCACCACCAAGCTCAACAACGGCCACCACCTGCCCGACGACGCGCGCCGTACCTTCGCCGAGTCGCTGGAGAAGCTCGGGATGGACCGTGTCGACCTGTTCCTGATCCACTGGCCGCTGCCCACGCGGTACGACGGTGACTTCGTCAGCACCTGGCGCACCCTGATCGAGCTCCGCGCCAGCGGCGGTACGACGTCCGTCGGCGTCTCCAACTTCGAGCCGGACCACCTCGACCGGATCATCGAGGAGACCGGCGTGGTGCCGGCCGTGAACCAGATCGAGGTGAACCCCTACTTCACCAACGAGGCGGCCCGAGCCGCCGACGCGCGCCACGGGATCGCGACCGAGGCGTGGTCGCCGATCGCGCGAGGACGCGTCGCCCACGACGAGACCATCGGGGCGATCGCCCGGCGCCTCGGCCGCACCGCGGCCCAGGTGACGCTGCGCTGGCACCTGCAGCGCGGCGACATCATCTTCCCGAAGTCGATGCACCGGGAGCGGATGGAGGAGAACTTCGCGCTCTTCGACTTCGCGCTCAGCGACGAGGACATGGCCGCTCTCTCCGCCCTCGACCGGGGCGAGTCGGGCCGCACGGGTCCGAACCCGAACACGTTCGACATGATCCACCGCTCGGGCGAGTGACCCTCCGACCCGGAACGGCCGGGGCAGCGCGGCGGCAGCGGGCGCGAAGCGAGCGCGCGCGGGCCTAGGTCTCGCCCTCGAGCGCCTGGCCCCAGCGCCGCAGGATGGCAGCGAGCTGGGTGCGGTCACGCTCGGAGAGACCGGACACCAGGCGCTGCTCGTTGGCGATGTGGTGGTCCATCAGCCGGTTGACGAGATCGAACCCGGCGTCGGTGAGGCGGATCCGGCGCGAGCGCGCGTCCTCCCGGCTGACGGTCCGGGTCACCAGGCCGGCGCGTTCCAGCCGGTCGATCCGCTTGGTGACAGCCGAGGAGGTCACCATCGTCGACGCGCCGAGCTCGCCCGGCGTCAGCTCGTACGGCGCGCCGTGCCGACGCAGGGTGACGAGCACGTCGAAGTCACCGTCGCCGAGACCGGCCTCCGCGAAGACCGCCCGGAGCTCGATGTTCAGCACGTCGGCGAGGCGGTGCAGCCGCCCGATCAGGCCGATGGGGGAGGCGTCGAGGTCGGGCCGTTCGCGGGCCCACTGGTCGAGAATCCTGTCCACATGATCCGGCTCCACCCCTTCACTATATCTTCCATGGAAGGTATATTAGTTTCCATGGAAGCTATCCGGTGGCGGGCCCTCCTCCTCACCGCCCTCGCACCAGCTGCCTGGGGTACGACGTACCTGGTCACCGAGCGCCTCCTCCCGCCGGACCGGCCGCTGCTGTCGGCCACCCTGCGGGCGCTGCCGACCGGCCTGGTGCTCCTCGCGGTGACCCGGCGACTGCCGTCCCGCGAGTGGTGGTGGCGGGCCCTTCTCCTGGGCCTGTGCAACATCGGCATGTTCTTCCCGCTGCTCTTCCTCGCGGCGTACCGGCTCCCCGGTGGGCTCGCCGCCACGCTCCAGGCGACCTCCCCGCTCGCGGTGATGGCGTTCGCCGCCCTGGTCATCGGCGAGCGGGCCGGCCTGACGCGGGTCGTGGCCGCCGCGGTCGGCATCGCCGGGGTCGGGCTGCTGGTCCTGCGCTCGCCCGGTCACCTGGACACGCTCGGCCTTGTGGCGGCCTTCGGGTCGGTGGTCGTCTCCGCGCTCGGGTTCGTGCTGATCAAGCGCTGGACCCCGCCGGTCGACCTGCTCACCCTCGTCTCCTGGCAGCTGGTCGCGGGCGGCCTGGTACTGCTGCCGGTCACCCTCCTCGTCGAAGGACCGCCGCCGCACCTCGACGCCCACGCCGTCGGCGGCTACCTCTGGCTGATGACCGCGGGCACCGTCGTGGCCTACTGGTGCTGGTTCACCGGGCTCCGGTCGATGCCCGCCGGCGCGGTGTCGCTGGTCGGTCTGGTCAACCCGGTCGTCGGCACGGGCCTCGGCGTCCTCGTGGCCGGCGAGGCCTTCGGCTGGATCCAGGCGGCCGGCATGACGCTGGTGCTCGGCGGGGTGGTGGGCGGGCAGCCCGGTACGGTCGCCTGGGTACGTCGCCGGGTCACCGCGCGCCGTCCCCGCTCGCTGGCGGAGCCCTGCCCCACGTGCTGAGCGGCTACCGGATCTGGACCCTGACCTCGTTGGAGGCCAGCTTGGAGTCGGAGTCGATCACCCGGAAGCGGTTCATGCCCGGGGTGCCGGTCTGGATGTAGGTGGAGAAGGTGCCGTTGGTGACGGTGGCCGAGATCGAGTAGAAGTCCTGCCACGAGCCGTTGCTGAACTTCTGGACGTTGAGCACGGCGCCCTCGCCACCGGGGTAGGTCCCGGTCAGGTCGATCCGGCCCATCGGCGACACCGAGCC
Organism: Nocardioides sp.; assembly: GCA_036265495.1. Taxonomy (GTDB): domain Bacteria; phylum Actinomycetota; class Actinomycetes; order Propionibacteriales; family Nocardioidaceae; genus Nocardioides. The sequence goes on from DATAOY010000104.1 coordinate 4,861, forward strand.
CTGGCCGGCCTGGAGCGAGATCCGCTTCTTGGGCTTCTTGATCGTCGGCGTCGACGAGTCCGTGTTCGACGAGGTCGGGCTGGAGCCGAGGGTGATCGAGGGCCCGGTCGCCGGCTGCGTCTTCTGCGGCTTCGGGACGACCATCGTGGCGCCGCCCTCGCCGGCGACGGCGGCGGCGTGACCACCACCGAGCCCCAGCAGATGAGCACCACCGACCACCGCCACCGCGGCGACCAACCCCACGGCCACGGCCACCCCGACCAGGGCCAGCAGTCCCGCCACGACCGGTCGCTTCTCGTCGGGCCTCACCTCGGCACCCACCTCCTCCTGGAGCGTCCATTGTCGCGGACGGGACCAACTGGGCCGAATCCGCAGGTCCACGGTCGTCCGCGTGGTGCCCTACCCCCCGCGTCGTCATCCGACAGGATGATTCCCCTGCTCAGGGGTCATCCTTGCGGCCCAAATAGCGCCACCGGTGCTGACCCGCGCCGAGCCGCCGACATAGAACTACCTCCGTAGGGGTCCGTCCCGAGAGGCCCCGCCCAGGAGGAATCACTCATGCAGACGCGTTACCGTGCCGCAGCCACTGCGCTGTTGCTCACGGCCACGGCGGGTCTGGCTGCGACCGGCGGGGCCGCCCAGGCCTCGGGGACGCACCACACCAGCGACCGGGCCGCGAAGTCGCTCACCGTCACCATCACGTCGTCCGGCAAGGGCGTCAAGCTGTCGGACAGCAGGATCCGCCCCGGCAACACGACGTTCAAGGTCGTGCGGGGGAAGCACGGCGGTGGCCTGCTCCAGGTGCTGCGGCTCAGGAAGGGCTACAGCCTCGCCAACGCCTTCGGTGACTTCGCCGCCGCGTTCCCCGACAGCGGGCCGCCCGACGTCGCCGCGGTCAGGCGGATCGACAAGAACGTCGTGTTCTACGGCGGCATGGAGGCCGTGAAGGGGTCGAACAGCAAGTGGGCCGTCAACATCGACCACCGGGGCAGGTACCTTGTCGCCAACCTCGACAAGAACACGCTGACGACCCTCAAGGTCAAGGGCAAGCACCAGCGGCGCTCCATGCCGAGTGCTGACGGCAAGCTGAACGTCGCCCCGGGCAACGTCTGGAAGCCGGGCAAGCACAACGCCCACAAGGGCTGGATGAACACCACGAACCGGGCAGCCGAGCCGCACTTCGTGGACATGGAGCACGTGAAGAAGGGGACGACCCTCAAGGACATCCAGGACTTCTTCGCGGACCCGCAGCACAACCCACCGCCGTTCGCGAAGGACGGCGCCTCCGCGGACACCGGCGTGATCAGCCCCGGTCACACCTTCCGGTGGAAGTTCAGCGTGCCCAAGGGCCGGTACTTCTCGGCCTGCTTCTGGCCGAGCAAGGTCGACGGCACGCCGCACGCCTTCATGGGCATGCTCGACGTGTTCAACCTGCACTGACCAGTCCGCACTGACGCACGACGCCCTCCCGCCCCGGCCCTCACCGAGCCGGGGCGGGAGGTCGCGCGTCAGGACTGGGCCTGCTCGCCGGCCAGCTGGCGGGCCGACCGCTGGGCCTGGGCGTGCTCGTCGGTGCGCTCGTCGTACCTCCAGAAGTCCTGCAGCCACAGGGCGGTGAGCGTGACCCCGGCGACGCACGAGATGCCGCCGCTGATGATCGACCCGCGGACCGTCCATCGGTCCGCGACCACGCCCGCCCGTACCTGGCCGCCGAGCGGTCCGACGGAGTAGCTGAGCATCTCGATGCCGGCGAGCCGACCACGCAGGGAGTCGGGGATCGTCTGGCTCCAGATCGTGCCCCGGAAGACCGCGGAGATCATGTCCGCGCCGCCGGCCAGCGCGAAGAAGAACACCGCCATCCAGATCGACGTCGAGAAGCCCGCCAGCGCGATGAAGCCGCCGTACGCCGCGGCGGCCAGCACGATCGCGCGGCCGTGGTGGTGGACCCGGCTCGTCCAGCCCGAGGACGCCGTGGCGACCAGCGCCCCGATGGTCTCGGCGGAGTAGAGCAGGCCCAGCAGGTGTGGGTCGCCGAAGACCTTCTCGGCGAGGGCCGGGAACAGCACCACCGGCATCGCCAGCAGCATCGCGGCCAGGTCCACGAGGTAGGTGCCGAGCAGATCACGGCGGCTCAGGGCGTAGCGCAGGCCCTTGCCGATGCCGGCCAGGCTCGGCGCCTCGGTCTCTCCGACGTGCGGGTAGCGCCGCATCGCCGCATACATCATCGAGGCGACGAACAGCCCGACGATGTCGACCAGGAAGCACCACTCGGGGCCGGCCGAGGCCACGATCAGGCCACCGATGGTCGGGCCGACGAGCACGCCGGACTGCATCCCGAAGCTCGAGAGCGCGTTCGCGGCCGTCAGCTCGTCGTGGCGCACGGTGCGCGGGAGCAGGGCCTCGCGGGACGGCCGCTGCAACGCCGAGGCGGACGTCAGCAGCCCGGCCACCACGAAGATCTCCCACAGCCGCGGGTGGTCCGAGAACGCGTTGATGCACAGCCACGTGGTGAACGCCGCCTGCGCGATGCCGGTCCAGATCAGCAGGAGCCGGCGGTCCACGTGGTCGGCGAGCGCGCCGCCGTACAGGCCGAAGACGATCAGCGGGCCGAGCTCCACGAGGCCGACGGCGCCGACCGCGAAGTTGGAGTGCGTGAGCTGGTAGATCTGGTACGGGATGGCGACGTAGGTCATCATCCCGCCGAGGTAGAAGACCGTGCCGGCGATCAGGAGCAGGCGGAAGTCACGATGCTCCCGGAACGGCCCCAGGTCCATGCGGAGCGCGCGCAGGCGTGACCCCCCAACCATGATCAGTCATTGTGACCCGCGCGAAACGGGTGTGGCACCGGAATGGGACAACCTGTGGGTCAAATCACCCGGGCGGGCGGGCTATCCCACCCGGACCCGGGAGCCTCGACGCGGCACGCTGGTAATGTTGCGGACCTTCGGACGCTCCGGCCCGAGCGCGGTCACGTCGTACGTCGCGAGGATCTGCCGCAGCACGGCGACCCCCTCCATCAGCGAGAACCCGGCCCCGATGCAGCGCCGGACACCGCCGCCGAACGGGATCCAGGTGTTGACGGGCGGATGCTGACCGCGGAACCGGTCGGGGTCGAACCGCTCGGGGTCGGGATGGTTCTCGGAGCGTTCGTGCGCGATCAGGATCGACGGCCCCACGGTGGCGCCAGCGGGCAGGTCCCAGCCGCCCACGGTCGCCGGCTGCATGAGGGTGCGGACGACCATCGGGATCACGGGGTGGAGCCGCATCGCCTCCTTCAGCACGGCCTCGAGGTGGTCGTCGTCGCCGGTGTGCGCGGCCTCGCGAGCCCGAGCGAGCTGTGCCGGGTCGCGGCCGAGCTCGTACAGCGCCCACGCCAGCGCGGTCGCCGTGGTCTCGTGTCCGGCGAGCAGCAGGGTGACCAGCTGGTCGCGGAGCTCCTCGTCGCTGAGCCGGTCGCCGCCGTCGCCGTCGCCGTCGCCGGCCAGGATCAGCCGGGACAGCACGTCGGGGCGCTGGTCGAGGTCGGGGGCCGCGCGGCGCTCGCGGATCTCGGCGTAGATCAGCTCGTCGAGGCGGTAGGCGTTGGCGACGGTCCTCTGCCAGGGGCCGAAGCGCTGCAGCGCCGGGTAGCCCCAGCCGAGCAGCACGGCGGGGCTGATGTTGACGGTGCGGTTCACGCACGGCCGGAGCTCCGCCAGGCGCTGCTCGTCGGTGACGCCGAAGACGACGCGCAGGATGACCTCGAGCGTCAGCGCGTTCATCCGGTCGAGGCTGCGGAACTCGTCGCCGCTGCGCCAGCGTCCGACCTGATCGCGGGCGACCTCGTCGACCAACGCTCGGTAGCCGCGCAGCGCGTGACCGTTGAAGGCCGGCATCAGCAGGGCACGGGCGCGCTGGTGCTCGCTGCCGTCCTGGAGGAGCAACGAGTGCTCGCCCATGATCGGGCCGAGGATCGCGTTGCCCTTCCCCGCGTGGAACACCTCGGGGTCGCCGGCGAAGATCTCCTTGGCGTGCTCGGGGCGGGTGAAGAGCACCAGCGGGCGGCCGCCGGGTACGACGCGGACGGTGAACACGTCGCCGTACCGACGCCACATGCGGGGCACGAACCGGTGCCGGAACCTCAGCAGCGCGACCGACTGGACCCACACCGGCCAGCGCGGCCCCGGCGGCAGGCCCCGGGTCTCGAACCGGGGAGCTCGGTCGCCCCCGAACGGTCGCATCCGCTCGAAGCGGCGAGCGGTGAGGTCCCGGGTGTCCGGCGGGGCTGGGCGGTCGAGCGTGGTCATGGGCGGCTCCGTTCTGCCGGCCATACTACGAGTACGTGAACGAAGCCGCGGGGCGGGCGCGGGGCTCGCCTCTCCTCCCGCGTCAGTGCAGCAGACCGTCGCGCCGGGCGATAGCGGCGGCCTCGGTGCGGCCCGAGGCGCCCAGCTTGCCCAGGATGTTGGACACGTGGACCGACACGGTCTTGGTGCTGATGAACAGCTGTCGGCCGATCTCGCCGTTGGTGCGGCCCTCGGCCACGAGCGCGAGGATCTCCGACTCGCGCGGGGTCAGCGCGGCGCGCGCGGGGGAGGACGGCGCGGGCGCGGTCGCGGTCTGACCCAGTCGACGCAGCAGGGGTCGGGCACCCAGCTGCTCGGCGACCTCCAGGGCGGCCTTGGTCAGGGTCTGGGCGCCGGCGGGGTCACCGGTGGCGGCCAGGATCTCGGCCAACGTCGCACGCACCGTGGCGAGCTCGTACGGCGCGGCGAACGCCTCGAAGCCGGACTCGGTACGGCGCCAGGCGTCGACCAGCGTCTCGAGGGTCGGCGGGTCGACGTCGGCCACCCAGCGCCACCTCAGCAGCTCGGCCTCCACCCGCGCCTCCCAGGCGCGGCTCTCGGGTCCCCACGAGGTGCCCGACTTCTCGTTGCGACGCTCGAGCACGGCGTGCGCGTCATCGACCAGCCCAGCCACCAGCGGCGCGTCGGCCACGCGCTCCGTGGCGCTCCGGTGGGCAGCGCCCTGGGCGAAGGCGGCCAGCGTGGTCGCGGCCAACCGGACGCGGGCCTGGAACAGCGGGTGCCAGATGTTGGTGAGGGTCTCGGTGATCAGCTCGTAGACCAGCGAGGCGGCGGCCTGGTCGCCGGTGAGCTCGGCGGCCTCCAGCTCGGCCGACCCGGCCGTGGTCGCCACCAGACCCTCCTCGCGCCAGAAGGGCCGCAGGCTGTGGGCCAGCTCCTCGCCCGCGACCTCGCCGCGGGCCACCAGGATCTGTGCACGCGTGCCGGAGAGCAGCGCGTCGTAGATCGGCGGGACCACCTCCTTGGAGGTGTCGAGCACGACCAGGGCGTCGTCCCACCGTCCCTGGATCCGAAGCGAGACCGCGTGCATCCAGCGCGCCTCTGCGGCGTAGGGGACCCAGGGGGTGCCTTCCGCCTTGGCGCGCGTGGTCGCCCGCGTGAACGCCGCGTCCGCCTGCTCGAACTCCGCGTTGTCGAGGTGGTGGTTGCCGAGCAGGAGCAGGGCACGCAGCTCGGTGGTGGCGGCTCCGGCGTCGACGGCGCCCTCGATCGCCGAGCGGAGCGCCTCGATCAGGGACTCGGACGGCCCGCCCTTCTTCTCCAGGCCGACCAGCGTGGTGCGGATGTCGCTGGCCAGGCGCGGCATGTCGAGCCGCTCGGCGAGGGCGAGACCGGTCATCGCGACCTCGCGCCCCTCGACGTAGCGACCGGACCGAGACAGCATCCGGGCGTGCACCGCCAGCACCCTCGCCCGGGCCGGCGTCGGACCGTCGGCGACGAGCGCGACGGCTTCGGTGGTCAGGTCGAGCGGGTCCTGGCGGGTCTCGGTCAGCGCCAAGGCGCCCGCGAGCGTGCCGAGCAGCTGGCCGCGGACGTCATCGGGGGCCTCGGCCGGCAGGTGGTCGAGCTGCTCACGGACGACGCCCAGCGCGCGGGCCGGATGGCCGGCGGCGATGAGCGCGTCGGCGACGAGCCGGACCAGGCGGGGATGGTCGAGGTCGGTCTCCTGTGACTCGGGGAGCCGGGTGTCGTGCCACAGCTCGAGGGCCTGGAGGTAGTGCTGAGCGGCCTCCTCGGCCCCACCCACGGCGCGCGCGTCGTCACCGGCGCGCAGGCTCGCGGTGAGGGCGGTCGCATAGTCCTTGGCGAGACGCGCGTGACGCGCCAGCTCCGCGGCGGTGCCGGTGGCGCGGCCGTCCTGGAGGGCCTTGGCGTACGCCGCATGCAGGCTGGTGCGCTCGCCGGGCAGGAGGTCGTCGTACACCGCCTCGGCGAGCAGGGCGTGGCGGAACTGGTAGAAGTCGTCGCTGCTCGGCACCAGCACGTGGCCCTCCACGGCGTCGCGGACCGCCAGGTCGAGCTCGGCCGGCTCGAGGCCGACGACGGCGCTGAGCGCCGCGTGGGAGACCCGGCGGCCGGCCACCGCGGCGGCGCGGACCACGGTGACCGCCGAGTCGTCGAGGTTCTCCAGGCGCACGAGCAGGAGCTCGGCGAGGTCCTCCGGGATGCGGCCGGTGCGGGTGCGGGTGGCGCCGACCAGCTCCTCGACGAAGAACGCGTTGCCCTCGGCCCTGCCGACGATGTCGCGGACGCGTGCCTCGGGCAGGGGGTCGGGGTGCAGCTGCTGCACGAGGCGGCGTACGTCGGCACGGCGGAGCGGCTCGACCTGCACCCGCTCGACGCCGCTCATCCGCGCCCAGACCGCGACCTGTCGGCGGAGCGGGTGGCGGCGGTGGAGGTCGTCGGAGCGATACGACGCGACCAGCGCGACCGGGGCGTCGAAGCCGCGGCCGAACAGGAAGCTGATCAGGTCGCGGGTCGACTGGTCGGCCCAGTGGAGGTCCTCGACGACCAGGAGCAGGCACTGGTGGGCCCCGGCCGCCTCGGCGAGGGCGTGGACGGCGTCGAAGAGGGCAGCCTGGTCGGCAGGGAGGGACTCGGGGTCGGTGGCCATGCTCAGCATCCGCTGGCCGGGCAGCAGACGGAGAAGTGCGGGGTGGCGCTCGGCGACCTGGTCGAACAGGTCGGGCAGCTCACGGGCGATGCGGCCGGTGATCTCGGAGAACGGCAGGTAGGGCAGTGCGCTGTCGGCGAAGTCGAGGCAGTGGCCGGCCTGGACCAGCCAGCCGTCGGAGACGGCGCGGTCGCGGAGCTCGGTCAGCAGACGGGTCTTGCCGACGCCGGCGTCACCGGCGAGGAGGACGGCTTCCCGGGTGGTGGTACGGCCGGACGCAGAGATGCCGAGCGTGGAGCGAAGCTGCTCCAGCTCGGCATCTCGTCCGACCAACTCCGATGTCATGTGGTCCATCTTGTCGATGACCACGGACATCGACATCTCAGTTGATCCAGTTCTTCTCGTCGGTAGCCCCTTCGGGCCCGTCCCACTCGAGGCGGCGACGCCACTTGCGGTACCGGACCGGCCTCAGCTCCGACCGCGTGCGCTTGCTGCGGTACTGGAACTCCGGCTCGAGGAGGAACAAGTCGTTCATCTCGGTGATCCCTTCGTGTCTGTGTCTGGCTGACACGTAGAGACTCGCTCCATGAGGTAGGGCCGGACATCGGCACCGCTCCCTATCTACGGCGAGGCCCTACCTCAGACGGGAGCGGGCCACGGATCTGAGTACCTCAGACGGGCCGTCCGGAGACCCAGGTCGCGGTCACCAGGGGTACGCCGGGCCGGTAGGCGAGGTGGACGTGCGTGGGCGCTTCGAGAATCGCCAGATCGGCCCGCCGACCCGGCACCAGTGCGCCGACATCGTCGCGGTCCAGGGCGGCCGCACCGCCCGCGGTCGCGGCGTGGACGGCCTCGGCGGGGGTCATCCCCAGCTCACGGACCGCGAGCGCCACGCAGAGGGGCAGGGAGCTGGTGAAGCACGAGCCGGGGTTGCAGTCGGAGGCGAGCGCGACCCGGACGCCGGCATCGAGCAGCCGGCGGGCGTCGGGGTAGGGGTGACGGGTGGAGAACTCCACCCCTGGGAGCAGCGTGGCGATGGTGCCGGATCCGGCCAGGGCCGCGACGTCGGCGTCGGTCAGGTACGTGCAGTGGTCGACGGCGGTCAGCTCGAGCTCGCACGCCAGGCTGACGCCGGGGCCCGGTCCGAGCTGGTTGGCGTGCAGCCGCCCCCTGAGGCCGGCCCGGGCCCCGGCCTCGAGCACGGCCCGGCTCTGGTCGGCGTCGAAGGCCCCGGTCTCGCAGAACGCGTCGATCCAGTGGGCATGGGGGGCACAGGCGTCGAGCATCGGCCCGGTGACCAGTGCGACGTACTCCTCGGGCGTGGTGTCGCCGGGCACGACGTGCGCGCCGAGGTACGTCGTCTCCTCCGTGAACTGCCGGGCGACCGCGAGGCTGCGCGCCTCGTCGTGGACGGTGAGGCCGTAGCCGCTCTTGATCTCCACGGTCGTGGTGCCCTGGACCCGCATCTCACCCACCAGCCGCGCGACGTGACTGGTCAGCTGCTCGTCGGTCGCCGCCCGGGTCGCCGCCACGGTGGTGCGGATGCCGCCGGCGGCGTACGGCTGACCCGCCATCCGGGCCGCGAACTCCGCGGCCCGGTCACCGGCGAAGACCAGGTGCGAGTGGGAGTCGACGAAGCCGGGGATCACCGCCCGGCCGCCCGCGTCGACCTGCTGGTCGGCGGCCGGCGCATCGACCGCGCGACCCACCCACGCGACGACCGAGCCCTCGACGACCAGGGCGGCGTCGGCGACCAGGCCCAGGAGGTCGTCGGCCTCGGGGTCGTTGGTGACGAGCTCACCGATGTTCGTGATCACGGTCGCGGTCACGTCCAGATCCTCCCGATCACGTCGTCGAGGTCGCGACCCAGCTGTTCGCGGTCGCCCTCGCGGAACACCACTCGCCCGTCGACGAGGACCTGCGTGACGTCCTCGGCGACCGCCGCGAACACCGCCGTCTGCTCGTCGGCCCCCGTCCCGGCGGTGCGGACCCGGTCCGTCGCGATCGTGACCAGGTCGGCCCGGTTGCCGACGGCGATCGACCCGGCGTCGTCCCACTGCAGCGAGTCGTGCCGCGTCGCGGCCGTGAGCAGCTCGGCCGCCGTCCAGTGACCGCGCTCCTGGGTGGCCAGGCGCTCGTCGAGCTCGACCGCCCGCATCTCCTCGAACAGGTCGATCACCGCATGGCTGTCGCTGCCCAGCGTCAGCCGGCTCCCGGCGGCGTGGAGGGCCCGGCTCGGGCCGATGCCGTCACCGAGGTCGCGCTCGGTGGTCGGGCAGAAGCAGGCGTACGTCGCGGACTCCCCGAGGAGACCCACGTCGTCGACCGTGAGATGCGTGGCGTGCACGACGCTGGTCAGCGGGCCGAGCACACCGGCGTCCGCGAGCACCCGGGTGGGCGATGCGCCGTACGCACGGAGGCAGGCGTCGTTCTCCTTGACCTGTTCCGAGAGGTGGACGTGCAGCGGCCGGCCCTCGGCCGCGTCGACGACGACGCCCAGCTGGTCGCGGGGCACGGCGCGGACCGAGTGGATCGCGGCACCCATCCGCGAGACGGCGTCCGGCTGGAGACCGCCGACGCGGGCGGCCCAGGCCGCGGCGCTGCGGTCGTCGTACCGCGCCTGCGTGCCCTGCGGAGGCTCCCCGAACCCGGAGCTGAGGTAGCAGGTGTCGAGCAGGGTGATCCGCAGGCCCGCCCTCCGGGCCGCCTCGATCAGGGCACGTCCCATCTCGTTCGGGTCGTGGTACGGCGTGCCGTCGGGCTGGTGGTGCAGGTAGTGGAACTCCCCCACGCTCGTGATCCCCGCCGCCACCATCTCGCGGTAGGTGACCGTCGCCAGCTCGAGGTAGGTGTCGGGATCCAGCCGTGCCGCCACGTCGTACATCTGCTCGCGCCACGTCCAGAACGTGCCGCGATCGCGTTGCGTGCGTCCACGCAGGGCCCGGTGGAACGCGTGGCTGTGGCAGTTGGCGAGCCCGGGGATGGTGAGGCCGGGGAGCGTGACGGATTCACCGCTGGAGCGGTGAATCCGGTGGTTATCGGCCGATGCAACACCCAAGAAGCGTCGGGAACGGTCAAGAAGGTCGACCGAAGTGAACCGGCCGTCGTCGATCTCCACGAGTACGTCGTCGCGGACGGCGCCGTCGACCCAGGCCCGCTCCAGGAGGTACGACGTCATGTCGCGAGCCGTTCCAGCGTCTCGGCCAGCGCGTCGACCCCGGCCAGGCAGTCCGCCATCTCGGCGTGCTCGCCCGGGGAGTGGGAGACACCGGTCGGGTTGCGCACGAAGAGCATGGCGCTGGGGATCCCCTGCGCCGAGAGGATTCCGGCATCGTGACCGGCCTGGGTCGGCAGGATCGGCCAGTCGCCGGCCTCGTGGTCGACGGCGATCCGCCGGGCGAGCTCGGGGTCGAAGTCGACGGCCCCCGACACCGACTCGGCCGTGACAGCCAGACGCGTCCCGTCGCGCTCGGCCCGCTCCTCCGCCTGCCGGGTGATGGTCTCGACCAGCGTGGCCAGCGCCTCGTCGGACTCGCACCGCGCGTCCATCCACGCGGTCACGACCGACGGCACCGAGTTGGTCGAGTTCGGCTGGGTGTCGACCCGCCCGAACGTCGCCCGCTGCCCCGCGACACGTGCCTGCTTGTTCGCGGCCAGCGCCGTCATCGCGTAGGTGAGCATCGGGTCGCGGCGGTCCTCCATCCGCGTCGTGCCGGCGTGGTTCGGCTCGCCTGAGATCTGGAAGCGGTAGCGCCCGTGCGGCCAGATCCGGCTCGCGACCCCGATCGCATGGCCGCGGTCGACCAAGGCTCGCCCCTGCTCGACGTGCAGCTCGACGAAGCACGCGAGCTGCTCAGATCCCAACCAGGGCTGGGGATTCTCGTCATCCAGGCCCAGCGCAGCCATGGCCTCGTCGAGGCGTACGCCGTCCCGGTCGCGCAGCCCGCGGGCTTCCTGCCACGTGGTCGCGCCGGTCGCGAGCCGCGAGCCGAGGCAGGCCAGCCCGAAGCGCGATCCCTCCTCCTCGACGAACACCGAGACCCCGATCGGACGGGTGGGCCGGACGCCCCGGTCGCGCAGCATGTCGAGGGCGCCCAGCGCGGACACCACGCCGAGGGGACCGTCGTACGCACCACCGTCGAGCACCGAGTCCAGGTGCGACCCGGTGACCACGCCGGGCCCCGAGCCGCTGTCCCACCACGCGATCCGGTTGCCGAAGGGGTCGCTCTCGAGGCGCAGCCCACGGGCTTCGGCCTGCTCGACGAACCACGCATCCAGCTCGCGCTCGGCACTCGCGAAGGGTTGCCGGAAGTAGCCGCCACTGCTGGCGCGCCCGAGCGGCTCGATGGCGCGCCACATGTCCGCGAATTGATCAGGCACACTCGCTCCCATGGAGTTCCAGGACGTCGTGCGCCGCCGCCGCATGATCCGTGAGTATGCCGAGACCCCGGTCGACCCGGCGTTCGTCGACCGAGCGCTGGCCAATGCCGTGCGTGCGCCGAGCGCGGGCTTCAGCCAGGGTTGGGCGTTCCTGGTGCTCGACCAGCCGGCCGGCATCGAGAAGTTCTGGGAGGTGACCACGACGCCCGGCGAGCTGCCGGACAGCTGGCTGCGCGGCATGACCAAGGCCCCGGTCGTGATCGTCCCGTGCTCGAGCAAGGCGGCCTACCTGAACCGGTACGCCGAGCCCGACAAGGGCTGGACCGACCTCGACGAGGCCCGGTGGCCGGTGCCTTTCTGGCACATGGACGCCGCCATGGCGAGCCTGCTGATCCTGCTCACGGCCGTCGACGCGGGCCTGGGAGCCTGCTTCTTCGGCATCCCCCCGGAGCACGAGCAAGCGACCCGCGACGCCTTCGGCATCCCCGACGAGTTCGACCCGGTCGGCGCCATCACGCTGGGCCATCGGCTGTCCGAGGAGGCGCCTTCCGGCTCCCCCACGAAGCGGCGGCGCCGGGACCAGGGGGACGTCGTGCACCGCGGCACCTGGGGGTCGGCGGCGCGCGCGACGGGCTGACACGAGTCCATTCGAGCGATCCGAGGTCTCCGGGTCAACGCGCCACCCGCCTCACCCCGTCTCGGATCCGAGAGCGGTTCCGGGCCGGGGTGGGATGCTCGGCCGGTGACCCTGACCTCTGACCAGCCCCTGTCGTTCCCCCGGCACGCGGCGCGTACGCAGAACTTCACCCTCGGCCGGCCGCGCAGCGTGTCGGTCGCCGACGACGGCTCCCGCGTGGTCTTCCTGCGCTCGAGCGGTGGCACCGACCGGGTCAACGCGCTCTGGGTGTACGACGTTCCGTCCGGCGCCGAGCGGCTCGTGGTCGACGCGTCCGTGCTGCTCGGCGCGGACGTCGACGACGTACCGCCCGAGGAGCGGGCCCGGCGCGAGCGACTCCGTGAGTCGGCCGGTGGCATCGTCGGGTACGCCGTCGATCCCGGCGCGACGGTGGCGTCGTTCGCCCTCGCCGGCCGGCTCTTCCTGGCCGACCTGGTCTCCGGAGGCGCCTCCGAGCTGCCGACCACCGGCCCGGTCATCGACCCCCGGGTCGACCCGACCGGCTCGCGGGTGGCCTACGTCTCCGGCGGAGGCCTGCACGTCGTCGAGGCGGGTGGCGCGTCCTCGGTACAGGTGGCCGGCGAGGAGCCCGAGGACGTCACATGGGGAGCGGCCGAGTTCGTCGCGGCCGAGGAGATGGGCCGGACGCGCGGCTTCTGGTGGGCACCGGACGGTCGCCGCCTGGTGGCCGCTCGGGTCGACGAGTCGCCGGTCAGCCGGTGGTTCATCGCCGACCCGCACCACCCGGAGCGGCAGCCTCAGGAGACCCGGTATCCCGCGGCCGGCACGCCCAACGCGCGGGTCACGGCCGCGGTGGTCGACCTCGACGGCCGCACGGTGGACATCGCCTGGGACACCTCCGGGCTGCCGTACCTCGTCAGCGCCGGCTGGCCGGACGGGCGCGCGCCGTACGTCGTCGTCCAGAGCCGTGACCAGCGCCGGCTTCAGGTGCTCGAGGTCGACGCCGAGACCGGGGCGACCACCGTCGTCCGCGAGGACACCGATCCCCACTGGCTCGACATCAGCTCCGGCGTCCCGGCCTGGCTCGCCGACGGCCGACTGGTCTGGCTCGCCGATCTCGACGACACCCGCCGACTGTGGGTGGGCGACGAGGCGGTGACGCCCGGCGGGCTGCAGGTCTCCGCGGTCGCGGGCTCGGGCGACGACTGGGTCCTCCTGGAGGCCAGCGACGAGTCGACGGAGCGGCATCTCTACCGGTGGTCCGACGCGGCCGGGCTCCAGCGCCTGACCGCCGTCCCCGGCCTGTACCGCGGAGTCGCCGGCGGCGATGTCCTGGCCGTCGAGTCGGCCACCCTCGACGAGATCGGCACCCGTTGGACGGTCAGTCGCGCAGGCATCGAGCTCACCCGGCTCGTCTCGCACGCCGACGCCCCGGCGCTGCACCCGGTCCCGCTGCTGCTGCGCACCGGCTCGCGCGAGATCCGCACGGCCGTCGTCCTGCCTCGCGACGACGTGCGGCCACCGGGGCCACTGCCGGTGCTGATGAGCCCGTACGGCGGGCCCCAGGGGCGGATGGTCGTCGCCGCCCGGAGCGCCTACCTGGAGCCCCAGTGGTTCGCCGACCAGGGCTTCGCGGTGGTCGTCGCCGACGGCCGCGGAACTCCCGGCCGGGGGGCCGCATGGGACAGGACCGTCGCGCGCGACCTGGCCCGACCGGTGCTCGAGGACCAGGTCGCCGCGCTCGAGGGTGTCGCCGATCGACTGCCGGGCGAGCTCGACCTGGACCGGGTGGCGATCCAGGGCTGGTCCTTCGGCGGCTACCTCGCGGCGCTCGCCGTCCTCCGGCGGCCCGACGTCTTCCATGCGGCCGTGGCTGGGGCGCCGGTGACCGACTGGGCGCTCTACGACACCCACTACACCGAGCGTTTCCTGGGCACCCCCGACGACCAGCCGGAGGTCTATCGCGCCTGCTCGCTCCTCGAGGACGCCGCCGAGCTCGAGCGACCGCTGATGATCGTGCACGGCCTGGCCGACGACAACGTGGTGTTCGCGCACACGCTGCGGCTGTCCTCGGCACTCCTGGCCGCGGGACGCCCGCACACGGTGCTGCCGCTGTCCGGGGTCACACACCTGGCGTCGGAGGAGGCCGTGGCCGAGAACCTGCTCCTGTTGCAGGTCGAGTTCCTGAGGTCGGCCCTGGCCCGGCCTTCCGCCTGACGCGGCTACGGTGCCGACATGGCCGGCGGCACGGACAGGGCGGTGGCGAAGCTCCAGGCCCTGGTCCGGATCCCCAGTGTCTCGGACCGCGACGCGTCGCACGTGGACACCGCGGCGTTCGATCGTCTGCTCGAGGCCCTCCGCACCCTCTTCCCACTCCTGCACGAGCGACTGGAGCTGACCCGGGTCGGCACCCATGGCCTGCTCTTCCGCTGGCCGGGACGGGCGGCCGACAAGCCCGTCGTGCTGATGGCCCACCTCGACGTCGTGCCGGTCGACGACTCGGCACCGTGGCAGCACCCGGCGTTCGGCGCCGAGCTCGTCGATGGCGCGATCTGGGGTCGGGGCACCCTGGACGACAAGGGCTGCGTGGCCGCCATCTGCGAGGCGGTGGAGCGGCTCCTCGAGAGGGGGCACCTGCCGGCGCAGGACGTCTGGCTGTCGTTCGGGTGCGACGAGGAGGTCTCGGGGACGGCGGCGGTGGCCGCCGTCGACGAGCTGGTACGCCGCGGTGTACGCCCGTGGCTGGTCCTCGACGAGGGCGGTGCGGTGGCGCATCAGGCGTTCCCCGGGGTGAAGCGCCCGGTCGCCGCCATCGGCGTCGCCGAGAAGGGCACCACGAGCGTCGAGCTGCGGGTCGAGGGCCGCGGCGGGCACGCCTCGACGCCGGCCCGTCACGGACCCACCGTCCGGCTGGCGCGAGCGATCCTCCGCATCGACCGGTCTCCGATGCCGGCACGGCTGCCGGAGACGACGGTCCAGCTCCTGCGCCGTCTGACGCCTCACCTGCCGCTGCCGGTGCGCCCGATCATGGCCCGCGCCGACCGCTTCCGCCCGCTGCTCGCCAAGGGCCTCACGTCCGCCGGCCCGGAGGCCGCCGCGATGGCCCGGACGACCTTCGCCGTGACCACACTGGCCGGCAGCCCCGCCCTCAACGTGATCGCATCGTCGGCGACGGCCGGCGTGAACATCCGGGTACTGCCGGGCGACACCGTGGACGACGTCCTCGCGCACCTGCGCCGAGTGATCGATGACCCCGACGTGGCCATTCGCGTCGTCGAGCGCGGCGAGGCGAGCCCGGAGTCGGTCGTGGACGAGGTGTTCGACCTCGTGGCCGATCTCGTCGAGGAGCACTTCCCGGACGCCGTCGTCGCGCCGTACGTCCAGACGGGCGCAACCGACTCCCGCCATTTCACCCGGATCTGCGAGCACGTCTACCGGTTCGCGCCGTTCCGGATGGACGCCGCCCAGCGCCGCGCCGTCCACTCGTACGACGAGCACCTCGGGGTGGACGCGTTCCTGGCCGGCATCGACTGGTACGAAGCACTGCTCGGGCGGCTGCCGCAGTGACGGCCACCCGGTCTGTGCCCCGGGACGACCAGGTCCGGACCCTCCCGATGCCGGATCCCCAGGCCGGCATGGGAGAATGGCACATGGGTACCTCGGAGACGCCCGGTCGGAGTCCGGGCACACCTGACCGTTCCGTGGAGCGCGACGAGCGCACCGGCCGGGCTGCCGCGGCGCAGCGGATCGAGCGTCAGCACGAGTGGGTCGACCTCCAGATCAAGGAGGCCATGGCACGGGGTGACTTCGACAACCTGCCCGGGGCCGGCAAGCCGATCGAGGGCCTCGGCGCCACCCACGATCCCGACTGGTGGCTGAAGCGGCTGGTGGAGCGCGAGAAGATCAGCGTCCTGCCGCCCGCCCTCCAGCTCCGCAAGGACGATGCCGAGCTGGACGCCAGGCTCGACCGGCACACCGCCGAGTCCGAGGTACGCCGCGAGCTCGAGGAGTTCAACGCCCGGGTGATGAAAGCGCGCTACACGCCGGTGGACGGCCCGCCCCTGATCACCATGCCGCGAGACGTCGAGACCGAGGTCGACGCGTGGCGCGAGCGCGGACTCGCTCGCCGACGGGACGCGGCGGCCCGCAGAGCCGCGGCGCCGGCCGTCGCACCGCGGACGGCCGCCCCTCGCCGCCGCTGGTTCGGGCGCCGCTCCGGCTGACGCCGTACGCTCACCACGTGCTGGAGCTCCGCCCGAACTGCGAATGCTGCGACGCCGACCTGCCGCCGGACAGTCCCGACGCCCGGATCTGCACGTTCGAGTGCACGTTCTGCGCTCGCTGCGTCGACGAGGTCCTGCGCGGCGTCTGCCCCAACTGTGGCGGCAACCTCGTGGCGCGGCCGATCCGGCCCCCGGCCGAGCTCGTCGAACACCCCGCGTCGACGCGGCGCGTCGTACGCGCGTCGTGCCCCTGACGATCCGGCGCGCTCCTGCCACACCGACAGGCGCTGCTCACGCTCGGTGCCGAGGCGTGAGCCTCCGGTCGGGCCATCGAGGTGCTGCCTACGATGACGCCATGTACGCCGTGCAGCTCGCCTTCTCCGACGACACCTCACGCCTCGAGCTCCGTCCTGCGCATCGCGAGCGGCTCGCCGCGCTGGCCGCCGAGGGCCGGTTGCTCGCCGGCGGGCCGTGGTCCGACGACACGGGCGCGCTCCTCGTGTTCACGGTCGACGCTCGAGCCGACCTCGACGACCTCCTCGCGGACGACCCTTACTACACGGCGCCGGGCGTCACCGTCGCGAGCGTCCGGGAGTGGAACCCGGTCACGCGTCACCCCGCCCTCGCGGAGGTCTGACCACCGAGCCGACGACGTCGCCGTCGGCCCGCGCATGACTCCGGCCCGGGTGGGTACGTGGGACGGCGACTCTCGGAGGTGGCCATGTCTCAGCACTCACCTGCCCACTCACGCAGGTCGTCGACCGGGCTGTGGGCGTTGATCGTCGTGATCCTGCTCCCGGCGGTGGTGATCCCGCTCTGGGTGCCGCTGTACGACAGGACGGACCCCACGCTGTGGGGCTTCCCGTTCTTCTACTGGTTCCAGTTCGCCCTGATCCTGATGTCCGCCGTGCTCACCTCGGTCGCCTACGCGCTCTCGCAGGCGGGCGACCGCCGCCGACGGGCCGCCGGAGAGGACGGTGAGCTCCGATGAGCGCCGTCGCCGTCAGTGTCTTCGTCTTCTTGTTCCTCATCGTCACCGTGCTGGGGTTCGCCGCGGCCCGGTGGCGCCGGGCCGACCTCGACAGCCTCGACGAGTGGGGACTCGGTGGTCGCGGATTCGGCACCTTCATCGCGTGGTTCCTGATCGGCGGCGACCTCTATACGGCCTACACGTTCATCGCGGTGCCCGCGACGCTCTACGCGGGCAGCGCGGTCGGATTCTTCGCCGTGCCGTACACGATCGTGGTGTACCCGCTGATCTTCCTGTTCCTGCCGCGGCTCTGGTCGGTCTCCCACCGGCACGGCTACGTCACGCCGGCCGACTTCGTCGAGGGACGGTACGGCTCCAAGACGCTGGCCCTGGCCGTGGCCCTGACCGGGATCCTGGCCACGGCGCCGTACATCGCACTCCAGCTCGTCGGCATCCAGTCGGTGCTGGAGGTGGCCGGCTTCGGTGGTACCGGGAACTGGTTCCTCGAGGACCTGCCGCTGTTCATCGCCTTCGCCGTGCTGGCGGCCTACACCTACTCCTCCGGACTGCGGGCTCCGGCGCTGATCGCGTTCGTCAAGGACGTCCTGATCTACGTCGTGATCATCGTCGCGGTCATCTACCTGCCCCACCAGCTCGGTGGCTGGAGCCACATCTTCAGCGCGACCGGCGACTCCTTCACGAAGTTCAACGCCGACAACGCCGACGCGATCGCGGCCGGGCAGGCGGCACCCAAGGCGATGGTCCCTCCCCCCACGCTGCACTGGGCCTACGCCTCGTTGGCACTGGGATCCGCCCTGGCGCTGTTCATGTACCCGCACTCGATCACCGGCGTGCTCTCCACCCGCAACCGCGGCGTGATCCGGCGCAACGCCGCACTGCTGCCGGCGTACTCCTTCCTGCTCGGTCTGCTCGCGCTGCTCGGGTTCGTCGCGGTCGCGGCGGGTGTGAAGGTGGCCGGCGACCCGCCGAACCCGCAGCTGGCCGTGCCGCAGCTGTTCGAGAACGAGTTCCCGCCGTGGTTCGCCGGGGTCGCGTTCGCGGCGATCGTGATCGGAGCGCTGGTACCGGCGGCGATCATGTCGATCGCGGCCGCGAACCTGTGGACCCGCAACATCTACAAGGCGTTCCTCAAGCGTGACGCGACGGACTCGCAGGAGGCCCAGCAGAGCAAGTACGCCTCGCTCGTCGTGAAGTTCGGCGCCCTGGTGTTCGTGCTGGCGTTCTCCAAGCAGTACGCCATCAACCTGCAGCTGCTGGGTGGCGTCTGGATCCTGCAGACGCTGCCGGCGATCGTCGTGGGCCTCTACACACGGTGGTTCCACCGGTGGGCGCTGCTCGCCGGTTGGGCGGTCGGCATGG
>DATAOY010000105.1:0-8335 GCA_036265495.1 Nocardioides sp.
CCGGAACCTGCCCTCGCTGCAGCTGGTCGGTGCCCGGCGCACCCTGGACCTGAACAGCCTGCAGGCCTGCGGGGTCCGCCTGGTCGGCCGGTTCGCCGGGGTCCGCGACGGCCTCGCCCAGTTCTCCGGCTCCCTGGCCAACGTCTGCGCCCTGGCCGACCTGAAGCTGGGACGGCTGCTGGAGGCCATCGACGCCCACGCCGGCGGCCGTGGGGAGCGCCTTGAGCCCACCATCGTCACGAAGCCGACCCCTCTCGGGCTGTCCCTGGCCTCGGGCGAGATCCGGTCCATCGTGTGGGCCACCGGCTTCCGGCCCGACTTCTCCTGGGTCGACGTGCCGGTCTTCGACCATCGCGGCCGGCTCCTGCATGACGGCGGAGTGACCCGCTGGCCCGGTCTGTACGTGCTCGGCCTGCCGATGCTGCGCCGACGTCGTTCGACCTACATCGACGGTGCCCGCGACGACGCTGCCGACCTGGCCGCGCATGTCACCGACGCCCTGAAGGAGGCATCGTGAACACCCATCCGCTGGCGACCTCGGTCGCCACCGCCGTGGCCGATCGGGCCCTCGACCGGCTCGGGGCCCACCTGAGCGACGAGATCCGGCTGCGAGCCCTGCTGCCCGCCGGCCAGATCGAGGAGCACGGCCGGGACGCGGTCCTGGCCCGCTTCGACGAGTGGTTCGGCAGCTACGACACCATCGTCCTCAGCGACGTGGCCGGTGACGACGTCGGCGACCGGGTGTTCGTGCACTACAAGCTGACCTTCGACCCGGACGGCGACCCTCTCGTGCTCACGCAGTCCGTCGTGTGCTCCCTGCGCGACGGCCTCGTGGGCCGCATGGACCTGGTCTGCTCCGGCTTCCGGGAGCTGCCATGACCACCCGCGAGGTGGCCCTCGACCACTGGGGCGACTACGACCGCGACCACCCGTTCCAGCTCTTCGAGCGGGTGCGTAGGGCGGGGCCGGTCCACGACGTGAGCCTGGCCGACGGCCACCGCGCCTTCCTCGTCGTCGGGTACGCCGCGGCGCGCGAGGCGCTGAACCATCCCGACCTGTCCAAGGACATGCTCGCGGCGCTCGCCCACGACGGAGCCGTCGTCGCCGAGGGCCTGCCCGGTCCGGCCTTCGCGCGCCATATGCTTAGCGTCGACCCACCCGACCACACCCGGCTGCGGAGGCTGGCCGCCGGCGCGTTCCGGCGGGCCCGCCTCACCGCGCTGGAGCCCCGCATCCGGCAGCTCGTCGACGAGCTGCTCGACGCGCTGGACGCGGGCCACGGCCCGGTCGACCTGGTGACCGGCTTCGCCGGTCCCCTCCCGTTCGCCGTGGTCGGCGAGCTCCTCGGGATCGACCGGCCCGACCAGATCCGCCTCGCCGGCTGGTTCGCCACCCTGCTCGAGCCCTACTCCGGTGCGGAGCCGCCTGCCCAGGCGGTGGCCGCCTCCGACGCGATCGTCGGGTACCTCGAGGACCTCGTCGACGGCAGGTGGGACGCCCCGACCGAGGACCTCGTCGGGGACCTCGTGCGCGCCTGCCGTGACGACCTGCTGACCCGGCAGGAGCTGCTGTCGTCGCTGTTCCAGCTCATCGTGGCCGGTCACGACACCACGACCAGCCTGATCGGCAACGGCGTGGCCGTGCTGCTCCAGCACCCTGACCAGCGCGACGCCCTGGTCCGCGAGCCCGGGCTGGTGCCGGGGTTCATCGAGGAGGTGCTGCGCTTCGACGCACCCGTCCACCACGCGACGTTCCGCTACGCCACACGCGACCTCACCATCGCCGGCGTGGACATCCCCGCCGGTGTCCAGGTGCTGGTGAACCTCGCCGCCGCCGGCCGGGACCCGGAGCGCAACGAGGACCCGGACGTCTTCGACGTACGGCGGAGCGGCGCGGCGCACGCGACGTTCGGGCACGGGGTCCACCACTGCCTCGGCGCGCCACTGGCCCGGCTGGAGTCCGAGATCGCCTTCACCGAGCTGCTCCGGCGGTTCCCCGAGATGCGACTCGCGATCGCCCCTGAGGAGCTGCGATGGGGCCACGGCGACGGCCTGGTGCTGCGCGGGCTCTCCACGCTGCCGGTCTGGCTGCGGGCCATGGAGCCGCCCGAGGTGGCTCGGCCCGCTCAGAGGACCTCCGCGATCAGCGCGGCTGCCCGCTCCGCCCCGCCCTCGGGCACGGGCAGATAGGTGCGCGGGTGCTCGAGCGCGTCGACGAGCGCGTCGGCGAGCGTGTCCGGGTCGGCCGCGTCGTAGTCCATGGCCCGGCCGGCGCCGTGCCGCTCCAGCCGGTGCCGCACGTGCACCTGCTGCTCGAAGTGGTGCCGGAGCGGGAAGTACAGGAACGGACGACCCGCAGCGGTCAGCTCCATCGTCGTGGACAACCCGCCCTGTACGACGGCGACGTCGCAGGCCGCGTGGTGCAGGTCCAGGTCGGGCAGGAACCCGTGGACCTGAACGCCGGCGGGCGCCGGGAAGGTCGTCGGATCGAGCCGGGGTCCGGTCACGACGTGCATGCTCAGTCCCGGCACCCTCGCCGCCGCGGCGTCGTACGACGCGATGATGCGGCGGAGCAGGGGTGCACCGACCCCCGAGCCACCGACGCTGACCAGGCAGACGACCTCGTCGTCGCCGTACCCGAGCCTCGCCCGCAGCCGCGCTCGGTTCGCGGGATCGGGCCGGTCCCCGGTCACGTACCCGCTGAACGCGAAGTGCTCGGTCGTCCAGTCGCGGATGGTCGGCAGCCCCGGCCCCAGCGGGTCGGCCACGAGGTCCTCGGGATCGCCGACGAAGATCGACCGGTCGCGTAGCCGGGGGTAGCGCGCCACGTGCTCGACCATCTCGGCGTTGTAGTCGGCGGTGAGGAACGCCTCGTGGTCACCGCCGTCGGCCATCGGCACCCACCCGACGAAGTCGGTCATCCAGACGAACGGCGCGCGCTTGAGGCCCGGGTTCTCGTGCAGGAAGTGGTCGAGGTCCCAGGCCTCGTCGCCGATCCACAGGTCGTACTCGCGCTCGCGCACCAGGTCGTCGAAGACCATGAAGTTCGCGACCAGGATCTCGTCCATCCGCCGGATCGCCTGGAACGCGTGCAGGTCGTGCTCCCCCGACTCGGACTCGATGTGACCGCTCTCGCTGGACAGCCACTCCGACGCCGGGTGGATCCGCTCGCCGGCCTGCTCGAGGAAGTCGGTGACCGGCGACTGCGAGAGCCACTCGATCTCCAGCCCGGGGTGCCGCTTGCGGAGCTCCCCGGCGATCGCCAGGTCCCGACGTACGTGGCCGAGGCCGATCGGCGAGGAGAGGTACAGCGCCCGCTTGGGGCGGTGCGGCGCCCGCTCGCGATGAGCCGGTGGCCGCGGCCCCGTGACGCCGGTCAGCACGTCGTCGAGCACCCGGTTCATCGCGACCGGCTCCCGCCCCTGGGGGGCGTGCCCCGTGCCCTCGAAGGTGACCAGGGTCCCGCCGGTCAGCTCCGCCAGCCGGGACCCGTGCTCGAACGGGATGATCCGGTCGTCCGTCCCGTGCACGACCACGACCGGGCACCGCACCGCGGCGGTCTGCTCCTCCACCGGGCGCCCGCCGGGGACGCGGCCACGCTCTGCCCTGACCAACGTCTCGCCATCCGTGCCCCGTCCCCACCCCACGAGGTCCTCGATCAGCTTGGTCGAGTGATCCTCGGGCACCAGCTGGTCGAAGAAGAAGTCGAGGAAGCCGGGATAGTCGCGCAGCCAGGAGAACCGGTTGTAACGGCCCCAGCCCTCATCGTCCCCCGTGTCCTCGTCCCAGCGGTCGAACGACGCCTGCCGCTCCGGCGGGAACGGCGCGAGGTCCCGGATCGACGGCGCGACGGCGACCCAGGCGGCGACCCGCTCGGGATGGTCCGCAGCGAGGTCGAGGGCGTGCAGGTTGCCCATCGAGAGCCCGACGACCACGGCACGTTCGGTCCCGGTCGCGTCGAGCACGTCGAGTGCGTCCTGCGTCACCTGCTCGCGCGCGTAGGCGGCGGGGTCGGCGGGACGGTCCGACGCACCGTTGCCACGCGGGTCGAACGTGATCACTCGGGTACGACGCGCGAGGTAGGGCACCTGCAGCTTCCAGATCTCCGCCGGGACGATGGTCCAGGTCGGCAGCAGCAGCACCGCCGGGTCCTGCGGCCTGGCCAGGTCGCCGTACACCTGCCAGGCGACGCGCACCCCGTCGCGCTCGATGAAGCCCGTGGAGTCGGGCTCTCGTGCCTTCATGGTCGTCTCCTCCAGTGCGGTCGGCCGGATCCGCGCCCGAGGCGGTCCTGAGGGTCGGGTCGCGCGTCCCTCCGCGACCCGGCTGGCGAAGTCCTCGATGGCGTGGTTCACGGCCACGGGGTAGCGGGCCTGGGGCAGGTGGCTGGCCCGCCCGAGCACGAGCAGCTCGGCACCGGCGAGCCGAGCGATGTGCACGCCGCGCGCGACCGGCTGGCACAGGTCGTGGGTGCCGTGGATGACCAGGACCGGGCAGCCGATCGCGCCCAGCTCCTCCCGGACCGCGGCCGCCTCATCGCCGACGGACTCCGCGCTCATGGCCGACAGCATCACCTCGCCCGTCGTGCCGCACGCCCAGTCGACCACGTCCTCGTAGATCCTGCTGCTGTGCGCGTCGTTGCAGATCTGCGAGAAGAACCAGCGGGGGAACGCCGGCCAGTCGCGGCGCCAGACACCCTCGTTCCAGACCTCCCAGCCCCGTGGTTCGGCGATGTCGGCGGTCCAGTTCGCGGCCGTGTCGATGCCGCGGTCGTGCTTCGGGGTCCCATCACCGGCCCCCGGCGCGATCGCCACGACCCCGGAGACGCGTTCCGGATGGCGGGCCGCCGCCAGCAGGCCGAACCACGAGCTCTCGCACAAGCCCACGAGCACGGCCCGGTCGATCGCGCACGCGTCCATCACGGCGAGCAGGTCGCCGACGGCGGTCAGGTCGCCGTAGTTCCCCGGCCCGATCGGCCGGTCGCTGCGGCCGTTCCCACGAGGGTCGATGACCACGACCCGACGGCGCCGCGCCAGATAGGGGACCTGGGCCTTCCACATCCGGCTGTCGACGATGATGTCGGCCGGCGTGAAGACGATCGGGTCGGGACCGTCCCCGAACACCTCGAAGTACACGCGGACCTCGTCGCGCACGACGTACCCGGACCGGTCCGGCTCTCGTGCGCGCACGGTGCTCCTCCTGGTACTGGTCGGTCTGCCGCGGGCTCACCGTGCCGAGCCGCGGTGGCCATCCGGTGCGGATCCGATGACCGGCCCGCGACCGATGCTCCGGGACCAGCATCCACCCGCCGACGGCTGCGCACCATGCGCGGCCCGGCCGGGCCCTCAGTACTCCGAGGCGCCGCGGATCGGGCCGGGGCGGCCGTCCGGGTCGTGGACCACGTCGAGAGGCACGCTTGCCCACATCCGGGTGACGCGAGACAGCGGGGGCAGCGGGATCGGCCGCAGACGTCCGGGCGGCCGTTCCCCGACGCGACCGGAGTCGTGCCAGGCCTGCAGCCGGGTGGCGGACGCCGCGTAGACGTCGTACATGTCGGCCGGGTCGAGGCAGTCGGCCATCACCTCGGGCAACCCGCGCTCGGCGACATCGGGCAGCCGGTCGAGGTGCTCGGCGGCCAGGGTCAGCCGGAGATCACGCGGGTAGGCGTGGTCGAGCACGACCGCGCTCAGCTCCGAGTCGTGCGTCCAGGAGCGCCGGTTGAAGTTGTCCGAGCCGGTGCTCGCCCACATGTCGTCGATCACGCAGACCTTGGCGTGTACGTAGACCGGAGTCGAGGCATGGTTCTCGATGCCGTACGCCGCCACTCGGCCCGGCGCGATCCGCATCAGCCGCACGAGGGCTCGCTCACGACCGAGGTACTGCGGCACGCGGTTGAGGCCGCTGATGTCCGGCACGAGCGGGATCACCACGAGGAGCCGGAGGTCCGGGTGCTCGCGCAACGAGACCTCGAACGGCTCGGCCACGCCGTGACCCCAGAAGTACTGGTCCTCGACGTAGACGATGCGCTCGGCGCGCGCGATCGCCTTCGAGTAGCCGCGGGCCACGCTGCGCTCTCCGCCCCGCGCGAACGGGTAGTCGCGCCCGTGCCGGAGATCGGGGTAGGTCCGGAGCAGCTGCACGGTGTGCCCCCCGGCCGGGGGCGGAGGCGGCGACTGCGCGGGGAGGCCGTCGGGCGAGGTGTCGTGGTGGCGCCACAGGTCGACGGCCTTGCGGATGGGGCTCCGCGACAGCGGCGTCGGGTCCTCCCACCGCTCACGGAACACGGTCTCGACGTCGTAGACCGCGGGACCGTGGATCTCGAGCTGGACGTCGTGCCACGGGGGGTGCTCGCCGTACTCCTCGGTCAGTGACTGGGGCTGCGGGTCACCCCCGTGGTCGGCGTCGTCGCGTCGGTTGTGGGCGAGATCGATGCCGCCCACGAACGCGACGTCGCGCGACGGATCATCGCGATGCCGGATCACGACGAACTTCTGGTGGTGCGAGCCACCCGTGCGGACGCGCATGTCGAGCAGGACCTCGGCGCCGCGGTGCTGCAGCTGCTCGCCCAGATGCCGGTTCTCGGCGGCGAAGAAGCCGGTGAGGTCGGTGTGGGAACGCCAGACCAGGCCGCGCACGTCGACGCCGCGCTCGTCGGCTCGGCCGAGCACCTCGACGACCTCGCTTCCGGGCTCACCGGTGAGTCGCTCGTCCGCGTCGCCCTGCCAGTCGGTGAAGAGCACCAGGTCACCGGACCGGGTCGCCTCGATCGCGTCGTACAGGACCGGGAAGTACGCCGCCCCGTGGATGAGCGGTCGCACCAGATTGCCGTTGGACCAGGCCTCGTCGCCCGGGTGTATGTCGTCGAGCCGCGTGGTCGCGTTGCCGCGCTCCGCCTTGGTCAGCAGCCAGTCGTCGGGGTGCACGCGTCGAGCATGCCGCACCGGCGGTCAGGAGGTCGCGGGGCTCGGACTCCGATCGGCGTGCGACGCTTCGGCCCGCTCCCGGAAGCGCTCGGCGGCGCGCGCCGCCGGGTGGGCGACGACCGCCGCGGTGACCGCCAGCAGGGCGATCAGGGCCCACCCGGGCGCGCCCCAGGTGAGCGCGAGGAACGTGTAGAGGCCCGGGAAGAGGATCGGCCCGACCTGGTAGCCGAGGCTCCAGACACCCTGGTAGTCGCCGAGTCGCCGGTGGTCGGACAGCTCCGCCTGGAAGCCCCAGTCGGAGGCGGACTGCCACAGCTCCGCCCCGGTGATCGTCACGTGGCCCAGCCAGATCAGCACGATGGACAGCCAGCCGACGGTCTCGTGGGTGAGACTGATGACCAGGCACGAGAGCACGAACGACCAGCCGCACAGACGCACCGCGCGGAGGGCGCCCGGCACCGTCTCCGAACCGCGGGACGCCCGGACCTGCAACAGCACCGCCATCACCGTGTTGGTCCCGAACAGCCAGGCGAGCAGGACGTGCGGCGCGTCCGTGCGCTCGACGAGCCACAGCGGGACCACGACGTTCAGCAGCACCTGGTTCGAGGTGAGCACCCCGTTGCAGGCCGACAGCACCACGAAGCCTCCGTTGCGCCACGCCGGCGGAGCCGGTGCCGACACCTCGTCGCCGTGGGCGGACGGTGGCGCCTGCCGCTCGATCGACGGCAGGGCCGCCACCATGGCGGCGTTGAGCAGCAGCAGCGCACCCGTCAGGAGCGGTACGGCGATGATCGCCGCATGCGTGCCGATGGCGAGCGCGATGCCGCCGGCGAGGGCGCCGAGCGTGTAGCCGACGTTGCGCGCGGCCCGCATGTAGGCCAGGGCGCGCACCCGGACCTCGCGCGGGAAGACCGCGATCCGGTACACGTTGCGGCCCGTGTTGCCCGCGGTCGACACCGCCGCCAGCACCGAGAGCAGGGCGACGAACGAGACCATGCCTCCGGCCCATGGCCACGCGAAGTAGAGGACGGCCTCGACCAGCGAGCCGACGGCCCACAGGGGCTTCGCGCCGACGCGGTCCGACATCCGGCCCAGCGGCAGCGACAGCAGCAGCGTGACCACCCCCGCGATCGACATGCCGAGACCGACCTGGGCCCCGGTCAGCCCGACGATCTGGGTGAAGAACACCGCGGTGCCGGTGAGGAACGAGCCCGTGGCGAAGGCCGACAGCACGCACTGCAGGGCCAGGTCTCGTTCCAGCTTCGTGGGCGGGAGGATGCGGCGGAACACTGCGATCACCGAGTCATCACGGGCCTATCCTCACGCGTCCCACCGGCCCCGGGCGAATCCTGATCGACCGGGCTCCCTCGGGTCGTCCGCCTGGCAGGGTGCTGGAGCACCCGCTCAGGCGGA
>DATAOY010000106.1:0-25200 GCA_036265495.1 Nocardioides sp.
CTGGCCGAACAGCGCCGACTGCTGGTCGCCCGCCAGGCCCGCGATGGGCAGCTCGAGTCCGCAGAACGACGCCGGGTCGGTCGCGCCGATCTCGCCCCAGTTGGGCACCAGCTCGGGCAGCGCGTCGCGGGGCACGCCGAACAGGTCGCACAGCTCGTCGGACCATCGACCGGTCGACAGGTCCATCAGCAACGTGCGGCTGGCGTTGGAGACGTCGGTGACGTGCCAGGTGCCGCGCGTCATCCGGGCCACGAGGTAGGAGTCGACGGTGCCGACGGCGTAGCGGCCCTCCTCGACCAGCGCCCAGGTGTGCGCCTCGTGCTCGCGGAGCCAGGCGAGCTTGGTGCCGGAGAAGTACGGGTCGAGGCGCAGCCCGGTCAGCTCGGCGACCCGTGCCTCGTGGCCCTCCTCGCGCAGCCGCTGGCAGATCGCGGCCGTACGACGGTCCTGCCACACGATCGCCCGGCGCGGCGACCCGAGGGTCTCGCGGTCCCAGAGCAGGACCGTCTCGCGCTGGTTCGTGATCCCGACCGCCCGCAGCTCCGCGGCGTCGTACGACGCGAGCGCGGCGCGGGTCGCCTCGAGCGTCGCCTGCCAGATCTCCTCCGGGGCGTGCTCGACCCAGCCGGGCTGGGGGAAGTGCTGCGCGAACTCCTGGTAGCCGCGGGCGGCGATCCGGCCCTCGGGGGTGACGACGAGCGCGGTGACACCGGTGGTGCCGGCGTCGATCGCGAGCACGCTCACCGGCTCGACTCCCGGGCTGCGTCGCGGAGCCGTTCCAGGATCTGCTCGTCGATCCACGCCCCTCCGACATCGACCCGCATCTCGTAGTTCTCGGTGCCGGCCCAGTCGGCGAGGCTGTCGAACCCGAGCGCGTGGAGGTGCTCGTCGATCTCGGCGCGGAGCACCCCGGTGATGGCGACCTGCTCGGCCGGCGTGGACGCGGTCAGGTACAGGTGGTTGAGGTCGAGGAGCCGGGACAGCTCCGTGACCGGATCGGGGTGGTCGTCGACGCGCAGGTCGACCGCGATGTCGTCGCGACCGGCGTACCCCGCACCCTCCTTGACCACGAGCAGCGCGGCCGACTGCCGGCCGCGCCGGTCGCCGCCGGCGTCGTCGCCCGCGGCGAGGGCCGCGAGCAGGCGCCGGGCCAGCGGCTCGTCGGGGTCACTGGCCTCGAAGACGTCCTGCATCGCGGCCACCACGAAGTCACCGGCCAGGATGTTGCCCTGGATGGCGTACCCGGCCCCGGTCACGCTGCCGGCCCAGTCCAGGCAGGCATGGCCGGTGTGGCTGGCGGCACCCCCGTCGACGTCGACGATGCCGACCTGACGCTCGTCGCGCCCGTCGTCCTCCTCCAGCAGTCGCTGGAGCGCGACCGACGCGGTGGCCCCCTCGTCGAGATGGGAGAGGGCCAGCCCCTTGTAGGCGACGTTCGCGTCTGCTTGGGTGGCGATCGCCCCGACGCCGGCCACCGCGGCAGGTACGACGGCCCCGACGGCCAGGAACTTGGAGGCGACGGCCACTCCCCAGGACTCACCGTCGATGGACCGCGCCACGATGGAGAACGTCATGGCGCCACCGTAGCGACCGGGCTTGCCCTCGACCGGGCTTGAAGATGGAGGATGGCGGGAATGCTGCAGCGACTCGGGTTCCCGGACATCGGACCTCATCGGAGGTTCGTGACCGCCCTCGCGATCGACGCCCTCGGCAGCGGGATCTGGATGCCCCTGTCGATGCTGTACTTCCTGCACCAGACGTCGCTCTCGCTGGTCGAGCTCGGACTGGCGATGACCATCGCCAACACCGCCGCGATCGCCGTGGTGCCGTTCCTCGGGTCCCTCGTCGACCGGGTCGGCCCCAAGATCGTCATGCAGGCCGGGAACGCCGGCGCGGCTGTGGCGTTCCTGATGTACCCGTTCGCCCACTCGCTGGTCGTGGTGACCGTGCTGATCTTCTGCGCGACCACCACCCGGCAGGCGTTCTGGAGCGCGCTCGGGCCGATGGTCACCCAGATCACCCGACCGGGGGAGCGCGAGCTGTGGTTCGGTTTCCTCCAGGCGATGCGCAACGCGGGGTACGGCGTCGGCGGAGTCGTGTCGGCGGTCGCGCTGACGATCGGCTCCGGGGTCGCGTTCCAGTCGGTCGTGGTGGCGAACGCCGCGTCGTACCTGCTGGCCTTCGGACTGATGCTGGCCGTGGCCGGCGGTGGCCGGCCCATGGGCGCCGATGCGTCCGCGACCGGCTCGGCTCGCAACGGCTGGTGGGTGGCGTTCGCCGACCGCGGCTACCGCACCCTGATCGCGGTGGTCTTCTGCTACGCGATGGCCGCGATGACGCTGAACGTGGCGATGCCGGTGTACTTCATCGAGCTGCTCGGGCTGCCCGGCTGGATCCCGGGGACCGTGTTCGTGATCAACACCGTGATGATCGGCGTCGGCCAGGGGCTGGTGGTCCGCGCGATGACCGGTCGCACCCGACGCCGGGTGATGCACGTGGCGGTCGCGTTCACGGCGGCGTCGTACGTGATGTTCTACGCCGCGGGCGACCTGTCGGCGACCACCGGCATCGTGCTGGTGCTGGTGGCGGCGTTCGTCTACACCCTGGGTGAGATGACCGCCGGGCCGGTCGTCTCCGCGCTGGCCAACGAGACGCCGCCCGCGGACCGACGCGGCCGGTACCTCGCGGCGACGCAGCTGGCGTGGAGCGCGGCCGCGGCT
Source organism: Nocardioides sp. (assembly GCA_036265495.1). Lineage (GTDB taxonomy): Bacteria > Actinomycetota > Actinomycetes > Propionibacteriales > Nocardioidaceae > Nocardioides. Next base: position 2,721 of record DATAOY010000106.1, read on the forward strand.
CTGTCGCCGCTGCTGTACACGGCCCTGCTCGACCGCGGCTCCCTGGCGACGTGGGGCGGCCCGATCCTGATCTGTGCGGTCTGGGCGATCCTGATCGAGGTGCTGAGGCACCGGATGCCGCAGGTGACCCGGCCGGTCACCAACGTGGCCGAGCCCGACCCCGGCCCGGTCGACTCCACGGCGGAGGCCCCCTCGACGTCGTGAGCTCAGCTCGCCCCTTGCCCGCCCGTGCTCGCCCGTGCTCGTCCGTACTCGCCCGTGCCCGCCGGACCGGTGCCGGACGGTTGACGCCGGGGCGGAGCCGGGCCCTAGGCTGTCGGCTGCCCTTGTAACGATCCAACAACACGCACAGGTCAGGAATCAGCATGCGCATCGGAGTCCTCACCGGCGGCGGCGACTGTCCGGGGCTGAACGCGGTGATCCGCGCGGTGGTGCGCAAGGGCGTCGCCGTCCACGGGTTCGAGTTCGTCGGCTTCCGCGACGGCTGGAAGGGTCCCCTCGAGGGTGTGACCATGGAGCTCGGCATCCCCCAGGTGCGGGGGATCCTCCCGCGCGGCGGGACCATCCTCGGCTCGAGCCGCACGAACCCGTTCACGATCGAGGGCGGGGTCGAGCGGATCAAGGACAACCTGGCCGAGGGCGCGATCGACGCGCTGGTCGCGATCGGCGGCGAGGACACGCTCGGCGTGGCGACCCGGCTGGCCGACCTCGGCGTCAATGTCGTCGGCGTACCGAAGACGATCGACAACGACCTGTCCGGCACCGACTTCACCTTCGGCTTCGACACCGCGGTCAACATCGCCAGCGAGGCGATCGACCGCCTGCACACCACCGCCGAGTCGCACCACCGCGCGCTGGTCGTCGAGGTGATGGGGCGGCACGCGGGCTGGATCGCGCTGCACGCCGGGATGTCCGGCGGCGCGAACGTCGTCCTGATCCCCGAGGTGCCGTTCGACATCGAGGAGGTCTGCGACCTGGTCACGACGCGCTTCGAGACGAAGTACGCGCCGATCATCGTCGTGGCCGAGGGCGCGGTGCCGCGTGAGGGGGGCGACATGACCCTGGTGTCGGGTGACGTCGACTCGTTCGGGCACGTGCGCCTGGGTGGCATCGGCGACCGGGTGGCCGCCGAGATCGAGCAGCGCACCGGGGCCGAGGCGCGGGCCGTGGTGCTGGGTCACGTCCAGCGTGGCGGCACGCCCACGGCGTTCGACCGCTGGCTCGCCACGCGCTTCGGCCTGCACGCCATCGACGCCGTCGCCGAGCACGACTTCGGGAAGATGGTCGCCCTCCGCGGCACCGACATCGTCCGCGTCCCCCTCATCGAGGGCACCGGCGAGCTCAAGCTGGTCACCGCGGCGGAGTACGCCGAGGCCCAGGTCTTCTTCGGCTGATCTCGCCGGAACGCCGGCGGGCCGACGGCCCGCACCGCGCGCTCAGGGCAGCAGCACCAGCTTGCCCGTGGTGTGGCCGGTCAGGATCTGGCGGTGTGCCGCGGCCGCCTCGCCCAGGGGGTACGTCGACGCCACGAGCACGCGCAGCGAGCCGTCGCCGGCGAGCCGGGCCAGCTCCGGCCGGGCCGCGTCGCGGATCTCGGTGCCCGGGTCGGCGCCGGGGCCGTTGCCCAGCAGCTTCACGCCCTCACGGGGTGCCCGGGCGAAGTTCGCGATCGACACGAGGCGCGATCGATCCCCGACCAGCGCCAGCGAGACGTCCATCGCCTCGTCGGTGCCGACCAGGTCCAACGCCACGTCGACCCCCTCGGGCGCGAGGGCCCGCACCCGGTCGAGCAACCCTTCGCCGTACGCGACCGGCTCGACCCCGAGCTCGCGCAGCAGGTCGTCGTTCCGCGGGTTGGTCGTCCCGACCACCCGTGCCCCACGCAGTCGCGCCAGCTGCACCGCCGTCAGGCCGACGCCGCCGGTGGCCCCGTGCACGAGCACCGTGTCGCCCTCACCCACCGCGGTCGCCGCCAGGGCGTGCCACGCTGCCGCGCCGGTCAGCATCAGTCCGGCCGACTCGGCCCAGCCGAGGGAGGACGGCTTCGGCGTCAGCGCACCCTGGTCGACCACGAGATCGCTGGCGTAGGCCCCGCTCGCCCGGAACGCGATCACCTCGTCGCCCACGGCGGCCGACACCTCGGGGCCAACGGCGTCGACCGTCCCCGCGGCCTCGAAGCCGAGCCGGATCGGCAGCCTCGACGGGTCGCCGGGTACGGCGTACACCTTCGCGTCGTAGGGATTGACGCCGGCGGCGCGCACCGACACCCGGACCTGTCCCGGCCCCGGCTCGGGGAGAGGCAGCTCCTCGACCACCAGGTTCTCCGGCCCGCCGTACCCCGCCGCGACGACTCGTCTGGCTGCGCTCATGCCGGAGGCAACCGGCCCCGGGGGCGCGGCATTCCGTGACGCCGCGGTGGCTGCGTCGTTGACCGTGCCGTGAGCACCTCGACCGCCCGACGCGTCCTCCTCCTGTCCACCACCGTCATGCTCGGGACGTTCGGGCTCACGGCACCACCCGGATCCGCGGCGACCGCCCCGGCTCCGGTGACGTGGAGCGCCACACACACCCTGGCGTTCGACTCCGCGCGGCTCGGGGCCACCCGGCTGGCCACGCCGATCCCCGCGAGCCGCCGCCTGCACCTCGCGATCGCCCTCACGCCTCGGCACCAGGCAGCCGAGCGGCGGGCGTTGCGGGCGATGTACACCCCCGGCAGCGCGTCGTACCACCACTACCTCACCCCCCACCAGTGGAACGCGCGCTACGCCCCGTCGGGCTCTCGGGTCTCGGCGGTGCGTCACTACCTCGCCTCGCGAGGGATGCGTGGCCTCCACGTCACCGGCAACCGTCAGCTCGTCACCGCCACCGCGACCGCCGCCCAGGCGGAGCGCGCGTTCGGCACGTCGCTGGCGCAGTTCCGGGTCAGCGGCCAGACCTTCCTCGCCAACACCACGGTGGCGCGGGTGCCCACGGCGCTGGCCGGCACCGTCTCGGCCGTGATCGGGCTGAACACGTTCCAGCTGCCGACCCCCCGCCCGGCACGGCACACGCAGGCGTCGGGCAGTCCCGACCCCTTCCTGCTGCTGCCCCCCAAGAGGTTCCGACGGACCTACCGGACCGGCGACACCTCGGTCGGTCGGCGTACGTCGATCGCCGTCCTCACCCAGGGCAGCATGCGGCACGTCGTCGCCGACCTGCGGACGGCGGAGCGGACCTACCACCTGCCGCGGGTCCCGGTCACCCGGGTGAAGGTCGGCCCCCAGAGCCACGACGCGGCCGGGCTCGACGAGTGGGACATGGACACCCAGACCTCGACCGCGATGGCCCCGCACGTCAAGCGGCTCTACCTCTACTCCGTCGGGTCCCTGACCGACTCCGCGATCGTTCCGGCATTCGCGGCCTTCGTGTCGCAGAACCGGGCACGGGCCATGTCGGCGAGCATCGGCGGCTGTGACGTCGGCCCCTACCTCGACGGCTCGATGCTGGCCACCGACCAGCTGCTGACCCAGGGCGCGATGCAGGGGCAGACCCTCTTCGCGTCGTCCGGTGACAACGGGTCCGGCTGCGCGTACGGCGCCAGCGTCGGCGTCCCGACCGAGCCGCCCGGAACCAACTGGCCGGCCTCGTCGGCGTACGTCACCGCGGTCGGCGGCACGAGTCTCGTCGTCGACAGGTCCGGCCGCCGGGCTGCGGACCCGCTCGGCGGGACCCCGATGGAGTACGGATGGGTCGGCTCGGGCGGCGGCATCAGCGAGGTCGAGAACGCGGGTTGGTGGACGGCCGACTCCGACCCCGGCTACAACGCCGGGCTGGTCTCCGGCGGTCGGGCCGTGCCCGACATCTCCCTCGATGCCGACCCCAACGTCGCGACGGCGGCCGCGGTCTGGGTGAAGGGGAAGAAGGAGGGCATCGGCGGCACCAGCCTGTCGTCCCCGCTGATGCTGGGCGGCTGGGCGCGCCTCGAGTCGGGTCACCACAACCGGCTCGGCCTGGCCTCGATCGGGCTGTACCGGCTCTACGACGAGGTCAACCCCGGCCGGTCCGGTGTGCCCACGCCGAACCCGTCGCCCGTCCCGGGCTTCACCGACATCGTCGTCGGCGCCAACGGGCACTACGCGGACACCCCGGGATACGACATGGTCACCGGGCTCGGAGCGCCCGTGTTCTCGGTGCTGGACTCCCGGCTCCACTAGCTCGGCCGACGTCCGGACGACGTCGGCGGTGCCGAGGAGTGGCGCCGCCCGCCGTACCCTTGACCGGTGACCCTTCGAGACGGCTCGTCCCTCCCCTCCTCGGGGCAGGCCACGGCGCGGGGCGGCTCCGCCGCGGCGGCCGTACCCGACCTGGCGTCCCTGCACGCGCTGGGTCCGTCGCAGCAGCCGGCGTACCCGGACGCCGCGGCGGTCGACGCGGCCGTGGCTCGCCTGCGCACGCTGCCGCCGCTGGTCTTCGCCGGCGAGTGCGACGAGCTCAAGACGAAGCTCGGCGACGTCGCGCACGGCAAGGCGTTCCTGCTCCAGGGCGGCGACTGCGCCGAGACCTTCGCCGGGTCCACCGCCGACAACGTCCGGAACAAGCTGCGGGTGCTGCTGCAGATGGCCGTCGTGCTCACCTACGCCGCGTCCGTCCCCGTGGTGAAGCTCGGCCGGCTGGCCGGCCAGTACGCCAAGCCGCGCTCCTCCGACCTCGAGACCCGCGCGGGCGTGACCCTCCCGGCGTACCGCGGCGATGCCGTCAACGGGTTCGACTTCACCCCCGAGGCGCGGGTGCCCGACCCCCAGCGGCTGATCGAGGCCTACCACTCGAGCGCGTCGACGCTGAACCTCGTGCGCGCCTTCGTCACCGGTGGGTACGCCGACCTGCGCCAGGTGCACACCTGGAACACCGACTTCGTCTCGAACTCCCCGGTGGGCAAGCGCTACGAGAAGGTCGCCGACGAGATCGACCGGGCGATGCGGTTCATGTCCGCGATCGGCGCCGACCCGGACGAGTTCCACCGCGTCGACTTCCACACCTGCCACGAGGCGCTGATCCTCGAGTACGAGCACGCGCTCACCCGGATCGACAGCCGCACCGGCACCCCGTACGACGTCTCCGGCCACTTCGTCTGGATCGGCGAGCGCACCAACGATCTGGACGGCGCCCACGTCGAGCTGCTGAGCCGGGTACGCAACCCCCTCGGCGTCAAGGTCGGCCCGCGCACGACGCCGGACGACCTGATCTCGCTCGCGGCCCGGCTCAACCCCGACAACGAGGCCGGCCGGCTCACGTTCATCACCCGGATGGGTGCCGCCCGGATCAACGACCTGCTGCCCGCCCTGATCGAGAAGGTCACCGCCGCCGGGCTGGAGGTGGCCTGGGTCTGCGACCCGATGCACGGCAACACCTTCGAGACCTCGACCGGCTACAAGACCCGCCGCTTCGAGGACGTCATCGGGGAGGTGCAGGGATTCTTCGACGTCCACCGCTCGCTCGGCACCTGGCCGGGCGGCATCCACGTCGAGCTCACCGGGGACGACGTGACCGAGTGTGTCGGGGGCGGTGAGGAGGTCGCCGAGCTCGACCTGGCGACCCGCTACGAGTCGGTGTGCGACCCACGGCTGAACCGGGTCCAGTCCCTGGAGCTGGCCTTCCTCGTCGCCGAGATGCTGCGCACCGCCTGAGATGACCCCGCCGCCCGTCGCCTGGCGGCGCGTGCTGCCACCGGTGGTGGTGGTCGTGGTGGTGCTGACGGCCTTCAGCAACGGCTACGGCTTCGACCGCGACGAGCTCTACTTCGCGATGCTCCGGCCGGCCTGGGGGTACGTCGACCAGCCGCCCCTCACGCCGCTCATCGCCCACGCGCTGGCGTCCGCCTACGACGGCGGCCCGTGGCTGCTGCGGGTGCCCGCCACGCTGTGCGGGGCCGGCTGCGTCCTGATCACGGCGCTGATCGCCCGCGAGCTCGGGGGAGGGGCGAAGGCGCAGGCCTGGACCGCCTGGGGCATGGCCACCACCTCGGCGGTCCTGCTCTTCGGCCACGTGCTGCTCACGTCGACGCCCGACCTGGTGGCCTGGGGTCTGGTGTCGGTGTGCGTGCTCCGCGCCGAGCTGCGCGACGAGCCGCGCTGGTGGCTGGTGGCCGGCGCGGTGGCGGGGATCGCGACGTACAACAAGCTCCTGGTGCTGGTGCTGCTGGCCGGCATCGCGATCGGCCTGGCGACGGTCGGCCCGCGCCGGCGCCTCGCCTCACCGTACCTGTGGGGCGGCGCCGGGCTGGCGCTGCTGATCGGGCTGCCGAACGTGGTCTACCAGCTGACCCACGACCTGCCGCAGCTGCGGATGGGGCGAGCGCTGGCCGAGAACAACGCCGGCGACGTGCGGATCAGCATGTGGGTCCTGCTGCTCGTGCTGCTCGGTCCGCCGCTGGTCGTGATCTGGGTCGCCGGGCTGCGCGCGATGTGGCGCGACCCCCGCGTCCGCTTCTTCGTGGTCGTGGTCGTCGTGGTCGTGCTGTTCACCTTCGTCTCCGGTGCCCAGCCGCACTACCCGGTGTTCATCCTGCCGATCCCGTTCGCCGCCGGAGTGGTGGCGATGGAGCACCGGCTCGGCCGGGTGTGGGCCGGCCTGTTCGCGCTCAACGGCGCGGTCTCGCTCGTCCTCGGCCTGCCGATCATCCCGGTGGGGAGCGTCGGCGCGACCCCCGTCCCGGACGTGAACCTCCTGGCCCAGGACTCCATCGGCTGGCCCGCGTACGTCGACCAGATGACCGCGCCGTACGACGACCTGCCGGACCACTCGCACGCCGTGGTGGTCACCTCCAACTACGGCGAGGCGGGTGCCGTTCACCGCGACCGCCCGGACGTCCCGGTCTTCAGCGCGCAGAACGCCCTCTACGACCGGGCCCGGCCGCCCGACGACACCACCACGGTCGTCTTCGTGGGCGGCGAGTACGACCTCGCGCGCACGCTGTTCACCTGTCGCGTGGTGGCCCGGCTCGACGACCAGGTCGACGTCGACAACGAGGAGCAGGGGCTGCCGGTGGCGGTCTGCACCGATCCCCACCTGCCGTGGTCGCAGCTGTGGGACCGGCTGCACCACCTCGACTGAGGCGGCGGTCAGGCTGCGGCTGCGGCGAGGTGCTGCGCCCGGGTCAGGGTCACGAGGCGCTGCGCGGCCAGCGCCACCGCGAGGTACAGCAGGATCGCGTCGGTCCCGATGCCGGCGGCGGATCGGTCCACGCCGTGGATGACCACGTCGACCAGCACGTGGACACCGAGTCCGGCCACCCAGAGCGCGACCGTGACGGCGCCGCCCTGGCGCACCAGCACGCCGTCCCGCCGCCAGATGCGCACGGACGCTCCGCGCATCACGCCGAGGACCGCACCGACCATCAGGCTCGCGGCCAGCAGGGTCCACGCGGCACCGGTGACGTGATGGCCGTCGGCGAAGCCGGCCACGTCGGCCACGCCGACGACGCCGAGCACGAGCATCAGCCGGAACGGGCTGTCCTCGCGCACCGCGCGGGGCCGCAGCTGCCGCCACAGGATGAACCCGAGGACGAGGACGGCCACGATCACGTTGTCGGCTGAGGTCATGCGTCGACGCTAGTGGCGCGACCACCCGGGCACCGATGCCGCGCGTCATCGATCCGCCCTGACGATTGTCACGCCCGCGCAGGACGCCGGTGACGCCGCGGCTAGCGTGTCGTCGTGACCATCGACCTGCGCTCCGACACGATCACCCGCCCGACCGACGCGATGCGGAAGGTGATGATGGACGCCGAGGTCGGCGACGACGTGTACGGCGAGGACCCCACCGTCCTCGAGCTCCAGCAGCGCGTGGCCGCGATGTTCGGCAAGGAGGACGCGCTCTTCACGCCGACCGGCTCCATGGCCAACGTGCTGGCGGTGGCGTCCCTCGTCCAGCCGGGGCAGGAGGTGCTCTGCGAGGCGTCCGCCCACATCGCCCGCGCCGAGCTCGGCGCCCACGGCGCGCTGACGGGCCTGACCATGCGCACCTGGCGCGACCCGCGCGGCCAGATCGACCAGGCCGCGATCGAGTCGATGTACGCCCCGGACATGGGCCCCTTCTTCGTCCGCACGGCCGCGGTCTCGGTCGAGAACACCCACAACTTCGCCGGCGGCACGATCCTCCCGCTCGCGGACCTCGAGGCGCTCCGCGCCTACGCGACCTCTGTGGGCATCGGCGTCCACCTCGACGGTGCCCGGCTGTGGAACGCGCATGTCGCGACCGGTGTCCCGTTCGCGTCGTACGGCGCCTGCGCGGACGTGGTCTCGGTGTGCCTGTCCAAGGGACTCGGGGCGCCGGTCGGCTCGCTGGTCGTCGGCACCGCGGAAGCCATCGCCGAGGCACGCGTACGTCGCAAGCGGATGGGCGGCGGGATGCGGCAGGTCGGCATCCTGGCCGCTGCCGGGCTGCATGCGCTGGACCACCACGTCGACCGGCTGGCCGACGACCACGCGAACGCCCGGCTGCTGGCCGAGGCGTGCGGGCTCGACCCGGAGACCGTCGAGACCAACATCGTCGTCGTTCCGCGTGGCGACGCCGCCGCGTTCGTCGCCGGCGCACTCGAGGGTGGCGTGCTGGTCGCGCCGGTCGGGCCGACCGCGGTCCGGATGGTCACCCACCTCGACGTGAGCCGACAGGACGCCGAGGCCGCGGCCGTGGTGCTGTCGAAGCTCTGAGGGTCAGCCGGTCCGGCCGAGCAGCAGCACCTCGCTGATCGCGGTGTCGTCGCGGGCGGCGCGGCCCTTGCCCGGCGGGGAGACCGACGTGATCCGGAGCTTGACCGTGCTGGTCGTCACCGGATGGATCGCCGTCTGCTGCATGTCGCGGTCGTCGCCGAGCTGCTGGGTGACGCGGCTGCCGTCGTCGAAGATCCACTCGACGGACAGGACGCGGCGGTTGCCCTGGTACCAGTCGTAGGGACGCCCGTTGGCGTAGGCGATCTTGGCGTAGCCGTTGACGAGCCCGACCCGGCTGAGCCGGGTCGGCTGGTCCAGCCGGAAGGACAGCACCGTGCCGGTCGCGTCGCCGGGTGTGCGCCAGCAGGTGTCGTTGCGGCCGTCGACCATGTTGGCCGCGACGTAGGTGACCGGACGGCCGCCGAAGTCGAGGCCCGCGGGTGCATGGGTGGGCGCGGAGGCCTGGGCGAACCCGGCGACGTTCGTCGGCGGGCCGGTCACCTGCACGGAGGGGGACGACGAGGGTGCAGCGGGCGAGGACTCGGTGGTCTGCGAGCTGGGTGAGGAATGGGTCTTCGGCACGATCGGGGGAGTCGCCGTCGAGCTGGCACCACCGCCACCGCCGCTGCCGTGGAACAGCAGGAAGCCGCCGAGCAACAGCACCACGACCATGGCGACCGCGACCGCGACCCACAGGCCGGGGCCCGGTCCCGGCCGGCGGGGGTGGGAGCTCGGTGCCAGGTGTGTCGGGCCCGGGACCGGACCGGAGGGGGAGGAGGGTGCCGCCGGGCCGGGCGACACAGGGGGAGCGGCGTACAGCGGTGCCGGGACGTCGTAGGACCGTTCGGCGGTGTCGGTGGCCGACGGGAAGATCCGCGGGTTGGTGGGCTCGGTGCCGAGCTCCGCGCCGCAGTTGATGCAGAACCGCCCGCCGTCGGTGGACGGGGTGCCGCAGTGGGCGCAGCGCTCGGTCTGGCCGTCCATGCGCTCAATCTAGGTGGAGACCGGGGTCCGGCCCCAGCCCCGGTCGGCCCTCAGACGGTCAGATGGGTGACCTCGGCCTCCACCTTGCGCCGGGGTGCGAGCTCGGCGATCAGCATCGCGGCGAGCACCAGCAGCCCGCCGAAGACCATCCGGACGGTGGCGCTCTCACCGCCGAGCAGCACCGCGAAGAGCGCCGCGAAGACGGGCTCCATGCTCATGATGATCGCCGCCCTGGTCGGCGGGAGGTGGGCCTGGGCCCAGGTCTGCCCGATCATCGCGCCCGCCCCGGCGAAGACCGCCATGTACACGATGCTGAGCCAGTCACTGGTGCGGTCGGGGAGCACGAGCCCGTTCGGGGCGGTGCAGACCAGGCAGATCACGGTGATCACGATCAGCTGCACGATCGCCATCCCCAGCGCCTGCCGAGCGTCCGACCAGGCGCCGAGCCCGACGATGTGCAGCGCGTAGATCATCGCCGCGACGAAGATCAGCGCCTCGCCGTACCCGACCGAGAAGCCGCTGAGGGTGAGGACGCCCAGCCCGGCCATGGCCAGCCCCACGGCGACCCAGGTGAGCGCGCCGATCCGGGTGCGCAGGATCAGCGCCGCGAAGACCGGCGTGGCCACGACGTACATGCCGGTGATGAACCCGGAGACGCTGGCGGGGGTCTGCGCGAGGCCGGCGGTCTGCAGGATCTGGGCGACGCCGTACAGGCAGCCGAGCACGACCGCATGTCGCCGCGACTCGCGGGTGAGCCGGCCCAGGGCCTTGGGCGCGAGGAGGATCAGGGTGACGCTCGCGATCGCGAACCGGACCGCCAGGAAGTCCAGCGTCGGCACCCGTTCGAGCAGGTCGTGAATGAGGAAGAACGTCGAGCCCCAGCACGCCGTCACCGCCAGCAGAGCCGCCGTCGCGAGCAGTGTCAGGCGACGAGACTCCGCGGGCACCCGCCCCACGCTAGGGCACGCCGGGGATCAGACGATCTTCAGGACGACGGTGCTGCCCTTGCGGGCCATCGAGCCGGGGCTGGGGTCGGAGTCCGCGACGTACCCGAGGCCGAGGTAGATGTCGGAGCGCTCGACCTTGACCTGGAATCCGAGTCCCTCGAGCAGCGCGGTGGCGGCATCGACGCCCATCGCCCGCAGGTTGCCCGGGATCTGGACCAGCTCGGGCCCCTTCGAGACGGTCAGCGACACCGTGTCGCCGCGATGGACGACGCGGCCGGCGACCGGGTCCTGGGCGATGACGTGTCCCCGTGGCACCGAGTCGGAGAACTGCTGGTCGCCGGTGTCGACCTGCAGGCCCTGGGCCCGCATCACGCGTACGGCGCGGTCGGCGCTCCGGCCGGACCAGTCGCGGACATGGATCGGGCGTGGTCCGCGGCTCACGACCAGGTCGACCTGGAACCCGCGCGGCTCGCGGTGTCCGGCCGCGGGGTTGCTGCCGAGGACCATGCCTTGAGGTGCCGAGTCGTCGTAGCGCAGGAACGACCGGCCGTAGGTCAGGTGCTGGCGGAGCAGCGCGTCCTGAGCCTGGTCGACGGTCATCCGGGCGACCTTCGGGACGGCGTAGCGCTCCTTGCCGAGCGAGATGCTCAGGGTGACGGTCCCGTGGTCGAGCACGCGCGCGCCGGGTGCCGGGTCGGTGCCGACGACGCGGCCCTCGGGGACGTCCTCGGAGTACGACGGGTCGCCGATCTTCACGTCGAGCCCGGCGTGGTCGAGCTTGACCGTGGCGGCATGTTGGGTGAGCCCGATGACGCCGGGGGTCGCGGTGTAGCGCGCCCAGCCGAACCAGTACGCCCCGAGTCCGGCGGCCACGGCGATCGCCAGCGCGACGGCGAGGAGCACGGGCCCGCGTCGCGACCGGCGGGGTCCTGCGGGATGGGTCAGCACGCGCACCGGCGGCTCGCTCGGCGGTACGGCGAGAGATTGCGGCTCGAAGACCGGCGGGGCAGCTGGGCCGGCTGCCTCGAACGGTTCGGCGATCGGCAGGATCTCGAAGGCGTTGGTGTCGTCGGTGACCGGCTCGGAGGGCTCGGCCTTCGGGGCCGGCAGAGCGAGGTCGGCGGTGAGCTCCTCGTCGTCACGGACCCCGCCGGCCAGGGCCTGCGAGACGCGGTGGAGCTGGTGGAGCAGCACCCCGGCGTCGGCTGGGCGCTGGGCGCGGTCGCGCGCGGTGGCGCGGGCGACGAGCGCGTCGACGTACGGCGGCACACCGGGGGCGAGGCGCGACGGTGGCGGGACGTCCTCGTGGACGTGCTTGTAGGCGATCGCGATCGGGGACTCGCCGGCGTGGGGCTTCTCGCCGGTGAGCAGCTCGTAGAGGACCACCCCCGCGGCGTACACGTCGGCGCGCGCGTCGCTGGTGCCGTCGACCACGAGCTCCGGTGCCAGGTAGGAGACGGTGCCGATGATGACGCCGCCGGTCGCGGTGTGCTGGGTGTCGGCGCTGACCGCCTTGGCGAGGCCGAAGTCGGCGACCTTGACCCGCCCGCTCGACTCCTCGTCGGCGATCAGCACGTTCTCCGGCTTGATGTCGCGGTGGATGAGCCCGGACCGGTGGGCAGCGGCGAGCGCCGAGACGACCGGCTCCATGATCGCCAGGGCCTTGGCGGCCGGCATCGGTGCGTCGTCGCGGATCACGTCGCGCAGCGTGTGTCCGGGGACCAGCTCCATGACCAGGTAGAGCGTGCCGCCGTCGATCTCGGGGTCGTCACCCTGGTCGAAGACGTTGACGACGTTCGGGTGGTTGAGGCGGGCGGCCGCCCGGGCCTCGCGCTTGAAGCGGTCGGCGAACGCCACGTCGTCGCCGAGGCCGTGATGCATGATCTTGATCGCGCAGGTGCGGTCGAGCCGGGTGTCGAGGGCCTCGTACACGCTGGCCATGCCGCCTCGGGCGATGCGCCGGCCGATCCGGTAGCGGCCGTCGAGGAGATGCCCGGTCACGGGGTCGGCAACAGTGGCGCCGCCCCCGTGGGCGCGCGTGTCTGTCTCCACGTCGACCCTCCGTACACCCGGTCGGGGAAGTGATCGGGTCCGCCCATCCTACGGATCGGGTCGCCGGGACCCCATTCATCGCGCCCCGGCGCGCCGTACCCCCAGGTCAGGTGCCACAGTTGTGCCATGACGTCGCTGGCCGATGCCGATCTCTCACGCCTCGTCGACGAGTGGCTCGACTGGGGCCAGGTCGCGCGCCTGCTCGGGGTGACCGAGGCCAAGGTGCGCACGATGATCAAGGACCACGAGCTGGCCGCCGCCGTACCGATCCCCGGTGCCGGGCCGCGCGTCCCGGCCGCGTTCCTCGACGACGGGCTGGTGGTGAAGGGGCTGCCGGGACTGCTCACGGTCCTGCACGACGGCGGGTACGACGACCGCGAGTGCATCGTCTGGCTGTTCACCGACGACGACCTGCCCGGCCGGCCGATCGACGCGCTCCGTGAGAACCGCGGCTCCGAGGTGAAACGGCGTGCGCAGGCCATGGGCCTCTGAACCCACGCCGGCCCGTGGCCGGATGTGGCTCGGACTCGTCGCCGTCCTGGCCCTGGCGATCCTCACCTGGGCGCTCAACCAGGGCGGGTTCTCCGGTGGCGGCCGCGACGGGGACGCCGATCCGACGGACCTGCCGCGCGTCGCTCTGGCGCAGCTTCCGACCGAAGCCGCCGACACGGTGGCGCTGATCGAGGCGGGAGGTCCGTTCCCGTACGACCGCGACGGAGTCGTGTTCGAGAACCGTGAGGGGTTGCTCCCCGCGGAGTCTTCGGGCTATTACCACGAGTACACCGTGCTCACCCCGGGTGCGAGTGACCGCGGCGCCCGGCGGATCATCGAAGGCTCCGGGGGAGAGCTGTACTGGACCGACGACCACTACCGAACGTTCGAGAGGATCTCTCCATGAGCGGACTGGCCGGACTCCTGGCCCACCACGTCGAGCCGGGGATCTACCGATGGCACGGCCACTTCCCGGTCGAGGACGTGCGCCACACCGTCGAGCACGCCGGCTGGCGCTTCGCCGAGGTCGACGGCTGGCAGCACACGACCAAGGCCGAGTTCCTCGAGGCGGTCGGGAAGGCGCTGCACTTCCCGGACTACTACGGCCAGAACTTCGACGCCCTCGCCGACTGTCTCGGCGACATCACCGCGGGCGACAGCGAGGGGTGGGTCCTGCTCTGGGACGGCTGGGGTCCGCTGGCTCGTGAGGACCATCGCGCCTTCTCGGTCGCCCTCTCGGTGCTGGGTGGGCGCGTCAACGCCGACAAGGGTGGCCGCTTCGCCGTACTCCTCCGCGGCGACGGCCCCTCCGTCGACGGCGTCCCCTCCCTCGACTGACGGTTGAGCCGTCCCAAATCCTGGCTTGAACCGTCTCGAATCCGACGTCGACCGGGCTCATATCCCGGGCGAGTGGCGGCTCGAGCCTGGATATGGGACGGCTCAACCAAGTTTTCCAGCCGGTTCAACCCCGGATTCTGGACGGGTCGGCGATCAGACGAGGCGGTGGGCGGCCGCGGTGGCGAGCTCGAGGAGTACGTCGCGGGAGTGCGGGTCGAGGTCGGCCCGGCTGAGTGCTTCCGTGGCCTTGCCGGTCAGCTCGACGATCACGCGCTCGACCTGCCGATGCGCGCCCGAGGCGTCGATGATCCCACGCAGCTCGGTCACCTCGTCCGCCGACAGCGCCGAGCCCAGCGCGGCATCCAGCCGCGCGGCATCGTGGGTCGGGGCGCCGTCCAGGGCGAGAGCCACGAGAACGGTCCGCTTGCCCTCGACCAGGTCGTCGCCGGCCGGCTTCCCGGTCGCGGACGGGTCGCCGTACACACCGAGCAGGTCATCGCGCAGCTGGAAGGCCTCGCCGAGCGGCAGCCCGAACGCACTGAGCAGCCGGAGCTGCTCCTCGTGGCCGCCGGCCAGGGTGGCGCCGATGTGCAGCGGCCGCTCGACGGAGTACTTCGCGGACTTGTAGCGCAGCACCGTCATCGCTGCGTTGACGTCGGCGACACCTCGCGCCTGCACCGATACGTCGAGGAACTGCCCGGTGATCACCTCCGACCGGCATCGGTCGAAGACGTCGAGCGCCGCCACCACCCGGTCCAGCGGCAACCCGCACCGGCGGAGCAGCTCGTCGGACCAGCTCAGCAGCAGGTCGCCGAGCAGGATCGCCGCGGACGCGCCGTACTGCTCGGGGTCACCCCGCCACCCGTCGGCGCGGTGCTCGGCCGAGAAGCCGCGGTGCGTCGCCGGCCGGCCACGCCGGGTGTCGGAGGCGTCCATGTAGTCGTCGTGCACCAGTGCGCTGGCATGGAGCAGCTCGAGCGACGCGCACGCCCGGACCAGCGCCTCCTCCTCGGAGTCGTCGTACGACGTGCCCGCGACCGCGTGGAACCCCCAGTAGCAGAACGCCGCGCGGAACCGCTTGCCGCCGGACACCGACGCCCGGGCCTCGCCGAGCAGCCGGCCCGCGTCGTCGCCGAGCGGAGCGAGCCGTTCGGCCTGCTCGGCCAGGAAGTCGTCGAGGGCCTCCTGCACCCGGGCACGGAACACGGCCTGGTCCCACGCTGGTGCGGTGTCGGTCACGGGGCGAGCCTAGGAGGCGGTCCGGCGGCGGCCGTGCCCGGCCACCGGCATGGACGCGACCCCGGTCACACGACCTCGCTCCCTACACTCACACGCATGCCCGACCCCTCGGCCATCGGCCGGCTGCTGCGCAGCGGGGAGCCCTCGTTCTCGTTCGAGTTCTTCCCGCCCAAGGACGCCGAGGGCGAAGAGGTGCTGTGGCGCTCGATCAGCGAGCTCGAGGCGCTGCGGCCCACCTTCGTCTCCGTGACCTACGGCGCGGGCGGCGGCACCCGCGAGCGCACCGTGGCGATCACCAGACGCATCGCCCACGACACGTCGATGCTCCCGATGGCTCACCTCACCTGCGTCGGACACACGACCGAGGAGCTCGCGGCGATCGTCGACGACCTCCGGCGGGCAGGCATCCGCAACGTGCTCGCCCTCCGCGGTGACCCGCCCGGCGGACCGGGCAGGCCGTGGGCGTCGACCCCGGGGGGACTCGAGTACGCCTCGGACCTGGTTGCCTTCCTCCAGGCCAGCGGTGACCTGTCCGTCGGCGTGGCGGCGTTCCCCGAGGGCCACCGCGACGCGCCGAACCTCGAGCACGACGCGCTGGTGCTGAGGGCCAAGTACGACGCCGGCGCCGAGTTCGCGATCACCGAGATGGTGCTCCGCGCCTCCGACTACACCGGCCTGGTACGCCGTGCTGTCGACGTCGGCGCGGACTTCCCGATCGTCCCGGGCATCATGCCGATCCTGAACCTCAGCTCGATGCGGACGATGGTGCGCCTGTCCGGGCGCGAGATGCCGGCCGAGACGCTGGCCCGGATCCTGCCGCTCGAGGACGACCCGGCCGCGCTGCGGGCCGAGGGCATCCGGATCGCCACCGAGCTCTGCGAGCAGCTGCTCGAGGCCGGGGCGCCCGGGCTGCACTTCTACACACTCAACCGCTCCAAGGCGACGCGGGAGATCTTCGCCGCCCTCAAGATCCCGGTCTGACGCGGAGCGTCGCCCCTCGGGCAGGATGGTCCCATGCGCACGGTCACGGTCACCGGGCACGGCGAGGCCCGGGTCGTCCCCGACTCCGCGGTCGTCCGGGTGGCGGCGGTGCATCGTGCGGCCGGGGTCGCCGACGCGCTCGCGGGCGCCGACAGTGCCGCTCGACAGGCGGTCGCGACCGGCCGCGAGCACACCACGCCCGACCGGATCGGGTCCACGTCCGTGCAGATCTGGCCGACCCACGACCAGCAGGGGACGCAGACCGGGTACGAGGCCCGGCACTCCCTGACGATGCGGTGCCAGGACATCGACACCGCCGGTGCCCTGCTGGGCGCCCTGGTGCAGGCGGTCGGCGAGCGCCTGCAGATCGAGGGCGTCTCGCTGGAGGTGACCGACCGCGCCCCGGCCGAGACCGCCGCCCGCGAGGCGGCGTACGCCGACGCCGTCGATCGCGGCACCCACCTGGCCGGACTCGCCGGCTCCGAGCTCGGGGATCCGCAGGCGGTCATGGAGGGCGCGTACGCCGACCCGCCGGTGGGCCGGGCGATGAAGGCGTCGCTCGACGCGGTCGCGCTGGAGCCGGGTGAGCTGGCGGTGACTTCCTCGGTGACCGTGACCTTCCAGCTGCGCTAGCAGCCGGTCACGCCCGGCCGACGACCTGGGCGACCAGCGCGGCCGACAATCCGACGTACGGAAGACCCGAACCCGGTGTCGCGTGGGCTCCCGCGGCGTACACCCCGGGCACCGGTGTGCGCGGACCGAGCCGCTGCCGGACCGTTCCGCGCCCCTGCCACGCCACACCGAGCGGCGTGCCGCCCCACCGCTCGACCAGCTCGCGCGCAGACAGGTCGACGCGGGTCACCGTCTGCTCGCGGACGTCGAGCCCGTGCCGCGCCAGAGCCGCGAGGGGATCCTCGTCGCGGCGGCCCCGCCACTGGATCGTCCAGGCGTGGCGACCCTGGGGCGCCCGGCCGCGGGTGCGCAGGACCAGCATCGGGTCGCCGTGCACCACCAGCTCGTGCGGAAGGTCGCGCGCGTCGCCCTCGAGCCCGACGTAGGTCGTCGCCGCCGGGATCGCGGGCATCGTGCGGAGCACGTACTCGGCGAGGGCGGGCAGCCGCCGCGGGTCGACGGCGCACACCACCACGTCCGCGTCGAGATCGCCGACCGTGGTCGCGACGCCGGCGGCCCGGCCGTCGCGGACGATCACATCGCGAGCCCTCCCGTGCACGACGGCCACCCCCCGCGTCCCGGTCCGGCGCACCAGAGCCTGGAGCAGCCCCGCCGTCCCGCCCTCGAACGCCCACGCGCCGAACCGCTGCTCGAGGTACGCCGTGAGCCCGGCCCAGGCGGACACCCGGCCGACGTCGTGGCCGTCGGCGACGAACGGGTACGCCGCGACCTGCCGGAGACGTTCGTCGCGAAGCCGCCGCAGCCGCTGGCGCAGGGTCCGTCTCGAGTCGAGCCGGTCGGCCAGCTGGGTCGACAGGTGGTCGGGATCCCAGGGCGACTCGGCATATCCGCGCCGTACCACGTCCCAGTCGTCGGCGTACCCCGCGACGTACTCGACCCACTGCGCCCCGAGCCCCGGGCCCAGCGCCTCGCCGGCGTCGTGCTGCCGGGTGCGGCTGGCCGAGAGCACCAGCGAGGTGCCGTCCTCGAACCAGTGCTCGCGCAGGCAGTCCAGCGGCGCGAGCTCCAGCTCCTTCTCCAGCGGCCGCCCGGTCTTGCGGAACAGGTCGCGGACGACGGCGGGGAGGAGGGTGTGGGTCACGGTCTCCCAGACGAAGCCGTCCCGGGTGAACGGCACCAGCGCACCGCCGAGCTCGCGTTCCTCGACGAGCGTCACCGCATGGCCGAGCTTGGCCAACCGCAGCGCGGAGGCCAGGCCGCCGAACCCGCCACCGATCACCACCACCCGGGCCATGGGCGCACCCTAGGGGCAGGTGGCTACCAGGCGGGGTGGGGGAGCCGGTCGCGGCCGTGCCACCGTCGCCGGCCACGCCGGACCAGCCGCCACCCCGAGGACGTCCCAGCGCTGGAGGACGTTCGGCACCTGGTCGGTGTCGTGGAGCCGGTCGGCGATCCCCAGGACGAGGACGACGATCTAGCGGTTCAGGCCGCTGCCCAGCCGCTGGAGAAGGCGAAGGCCACGGTGGTCATCGGCTAGCCGCGCTCGTGCGCGATGGCTCTGGCCACCGAGTCCGGGTCGCGGCCGACCACGGTGGTGCCGTCGGCCGCTGTGATGATCGGTCGCTGGATCGCCCGCGGGTGAGCGGCCAGGCCGTCGAGCCAGTCGCCGCGGTGCGCGGCGTCGCGCGGGAACGCCAGGCCCTCCTCGGCCGCCTCCTTCTGCCGGGCGATGTCCCACGGCTCCAGACCCAGGGCGGCGAGCACGCCCTCGAGCTCGGCGCGAGAGGGCGGGTCGTCGAGATAGCGGCGCACGGTGTAGTCGACACCGGCCGCGTCGAGGTCGGCCAGCGCGATGCGGCACTTGGTGCACGCCGGGTTGATCCAGATCTCCATGGGTCTCTCCGGTCAGTCGACGTCGACCTCGGTGGCGCCGGTCATCGCCAGCAGCTCGTCGTACGTCGTGGAGAAGACGGCCGCGGGGTGGCCCGCGGCGGCCCAGATCTCGTCGTACTGACGGAGCGCGACGTCCAGCCACGTAGACACCGGCGTGGGATGGCCGAGCGGGGAGACGCCGCCGATCACCTGGCCCGTGTGGGCGCGGACGAACTCGGGGCTCGCCCGCTTCAGCGCCGGCACCCCGATCCGCTGTGCCGTCGCGGCCGTGTCGACGCGGTGGGCGCCGGAGGTGAGGATCAGCACCGGGGTCCCGTCGGCGTCGAACAGCAGGCTGTTGGCGATCGCTCCCACCTCGCAGCCGAGAGCCTCCGCGGCCAGCAGGGCGGTGTGGACCGTGTCTGGCAGGATGACCACGCGGCCCCCGCCACCGACGGCGGAGTGGGCCTCCTTGAACCGGGTGACGGCGGCAGGCTCGGGGGCGTTCATGCGCCGACCCTAGCCGGAAGGGACGGACGTGGATCGGCCCCCCGAGCGTCCCGAGACGCCGCTGACCGTGCCGCGCTCGGTGGACCTCGCGATCCGCGCTGCCTGGGGTCTGGTCGGTGCGATGGGCCTGACCGTCGTGCTGATGGCGGTGTTCTACGACGACCTCGTCGGAGCCTGGGCGGCCCACCACGTGGGCGCCCGCGAGGCGTTCGAGCAGGGCGGTCGCGCCGAGCTGGAGCGGGCGGGGTTCGCGCCGCCGTCGTTCCTGCCGGTGGGGGTGACCATGCTGGTCGTCGGCGCGATGATCGTGTGGGTGCTCACGGCGTTCCTGCGCCTGGGCTACCGGTGGGGCCAGCTGGGCCTGTGCGCGTTGGTGCTGGGGTGCGGGTACGCGAGCATCGCCCTCGGGTTCGTGCTCGCGCCTCCGGCGGTCTTCGTCGTCGCGGCCGTCGCCTCGCTGGTGGTGGAGGGCGTCACCCTGCTGTGTCTGTGGCACCCCGACACCCGCGCCCACGTGCGCGGGCCCTGGGTCGGCGGTCCGGGCGCCGGCGAGGAGTCGGCCGTCGCCCGGAAGCCCACGGACGGACCGGCGAGCCGCTCCGCCTGACCCGGGTCCGAGCTCGTTCTCCCCAACCTCTGGCCGACCCCTGGTGCGATGTCGGCGGAGCGGTGTACGGTTCTGCTGTTCGAACATCTGTTCGAACACTCCCCAGCCCGGGGTGGGCGACCTCGACCCCCGTCCGCACCGGGCCGGGGATCCACCGGGGTCGACCGAGCGCACGCGATGACGCGACGAGGTGAGGGGAGCGGGCATGAGGCGGTACGACGACCCGGTCGAGACCCGGATGGGTCTGGTGTCGGGGGTGGAGGGTCCCGAGCAGTTCCTGTGGCGGGGCCGGTTGTGGAAGGTCCGGGCGGTGATCGCCCACTGGGTGGAGACCGGTCCGTGGTGGCAGTCCGGCGGAGCCCGGGCGGTGATCGGCTCCGACGAGCCGGGCTCCGGCTCGACCCGCTCCGAGGGCGCCGACCTCTGCTCGCCCGATCTGTTGGGGGAGCGCGAGCTGTGGCGGGTCGAGGCCGGGCGGGGGGCCGGCCGACCCGTCGGCGTCGAGGTCGACGACCCTGCCGTCGACGGGGGCGGGGTCTTCGACCTCGCCTTCGACTGGAGCGACGGCCGCTGGGCGCTCGTCGGCTGCGCGGACTGAGGGGGAGTCCGCGATGCCCACGAGCCGCACCAGCAGGTCCCGCCCCGGCCACGTCGTCGGCAGGGAGCACGAGCCGACCGGTCCGTTCTCCCTGCCGGCGACCACCCACTCCTACCTCGCCCGCGCCGCCGAGTCGCTGCGCGACGCGGTGGTCGCCCGCGACGTTCCCACCCGCTACGCCTGTGCCCACGTCGCCGCCCTGCGCGCCGCCGCGGCGCTGCTGGCCGCCCGGGCTCGCCCGGCCGGCTCTCCGGGGGCTCGCCGCCGTCCGCAGAAGAACGCCTGGGTGCTGCTCGCCGAGGTCGCGCCCGAGCTGGCCGAGTGGGCGACGTTCTTCGCCGCCGGTGCCGCCAAGCGTGCTGCCGCCGAGGCCGGTTCCACCCGGGCGGTGACCGAGCGCGAGGCCGACGACCTGGTCCGCGACGCCGACCGGTTCCTGGCCGTGGTCGAGCAGGCGCTGGGGCTCGCCCCCCACACCGCCTCGCCCCAGCTGTGCGTCCTGGTCGAGCCGGTCCGTCGCACCCGCGTCGGCTGATCCGGCCGGCCCGCGATGGACCCCTTCGTCCACCTGCACGTGGCGTCGGGCTACTCCCGGCAGTACGGCGCCTCCCATCCGCACGTGCTCGTCGAGCGCGCCGCCGAGCACGAGATGGACACCCTCGCCCTCACCGACCGCGATGGCACCTACGGCGCGGTCAAGCATGCCTTGGCGTGCCGGGCCGCCGGGCTCCGGCCGGTGCTGGGCGTCGACCTCGCGGTCCGTCCGGTCGGCCCGGCCGGGCATCCTGCCGTCCCGGAGCAGAAGCCGCGCACCCCGGTGCGCGGTGGCGCGTTCCGCGACGACCGCCGGGTGCCGCGGGTGACCTTCCTGGCCGACGCGAGCCACGCCGGCGGCCGGGCCGGGTGGGCAGCGGTGTGCCGGCTGGTCTCCGCGGTCCAGCTCGCCGGCGAGCGCGGCGCCCCGGTGGCCGACCTGGCGGTGCTCGCGCCCTGGCTCGAGAGCGGCGACGTCGTGGTGCTGCTCGGCCCGGCCTCCGAGCTCGGGGCGGCCGTGGCCCGCCGCCGCGACGACCTGGCCCGGGCGGCGCTGGCGCCGTGGCGCGAGGTGGTCCCCGCAGAGAACCTCCTCGTCGAGCTGGTCTCCCACCGGCTGCCCCAGGGGCACGGCGCCGCCTGGGGTCCGGGCACCACGCCCCACGCCGCCCGGATGGCCGGCCTCGCCCGCAGCGTCGGGCTGGGCACGGTGCTGACCAACGCCGTGCGCTACGCCGACCGCCGCGACGCCCCGGTCGTCGACGTCCTCGACGCGTGCCGTCGTCTGGTCGCCCTCGACCGACGCCACGTCGACCGGGCCAACGCCGAGGGCTTCCTCAAGTCCGGCAAGCAGATGCTGGAGATGGCCGAGGAGATCGCGCGGCTGTCCGGGCTGGGCGAGACCGACCGCGAGGCCCGCCGGTTGCTGGCGCAGACCCGGCAGGTCGCCGACCGGTGCGCGCTCGACCCGCGCGCCGACCTGGGGCTGGGTGAGGTGCACTTCCCGGAGTTCGAGCTCACGAGCACGGCATCGGCGCCCCACCCGTCGTTCGTCAGCGGGTCGCCGGCCGACGACCTGCTCCGCGCCCGCTGCGAGGGGGCGATCGGCGGTCGCTACGGTTCGGCGCCGCGCCAGCGCATCTGGAAGCGGCTCGACGACGAGCTGGAGATGATCCGCGGCCTGGGCTACGCGTCGTACTTCCTGACCGTCGGCGATGTCACCGACCTGATCCGCGAGATGGGGGTGCGCTGCGCCGGTCGCGGCTCGGGCGCCGGCTCGCTGGTCAACTACCTGCTGGGCATCTCCGGGGTCGACCCGATCCGCCACGGCCTGCTGATGGAGCGGTTCCTCTCACCGCTGCGCGCGTCGCTGCCCGACATCGACATCGACGTCGAGTCCGCCCGGCGTGAGGACATCTACCGCGCGATCCTCGACCGCTACGGCGGTGAGCGCTGCGTGTGCGTCTCGATGATGGACACCTATCGCGTCCGCCACGCCGTCCGCGAC
>DATAOY010000107.1:0-61503 GCA_036265495.1 Nocardioides sp.
TACTGCTCTGCGAGGCCAACCAGTGGCCCGACGACGTGGTCGAGTATTTCGGCGATGTGGCGAGCGGCGGCGACGAATGCCACATGGCCTTCCACTTCCCGGTGATGCCCCGCATCTTCATGGCCGTACGCCGTGAGTCGCGCTTCCCGATCTCGGAGATCATGGAGCAGACGCCGCCGATCCCGGCCAACTGCCAGTGGGGCATCTTCTTGCGCAACCACGACGAGCTGACCCTGGAGATGGTCACCGACGAGGACCGCGACTACATGTGGGACGAGTACGCCAAGGATCCCCGCATGAAGGCCAACATCGGCATCCGCCGGCGCCTGGCGCCGCTGCTCGACAACGACGTGAACCGGATGGAGCTGTTCACGGCACTGCTGCTGTCGCTGCCGGGCAGCCCGGTCCTCTACTACGGCGACGAGATCGGGATGGGCGACAACATCTGGCTCGGTGACCGCGACGGCGTACGCACCCCGATGCAGTGGACGCCCGACCGGAACGCCGGCTTCTCCTCCGCCACGCCCGGCAAGCTGCACCTGCCCGCGATCCAGGATCCCGTCTACGGCTACCAGAGCGTCAACGTCGAGGCCCAGCTGGAGGACTCCTCGTCCCTGCTCCAGTGGACGCGCCGGATGATCCACGCCCGGCGCGGCCACCCGGCGTTCGGGCTCGGCGGGTTCCTCGACCTCGGGGGCACCAACCCGTCCGTGCTGTCGTACGCCCGCGAGCACACCAGCGCCGAGGAGCAGGGCGCCGGCGGCTCCGACGTGATCGTCTGCGTCAACAACCTCTCGCGATTCGCCCAGCCGGTCGAGCTGGACCTGCGCCGCTGGGAGGGCTACGTGCCCGTGGAGCTCCTCGGCGGAGTTCCCTTTCCCGCCATCGGTGAGCTCCCGTATCTCCTCACGCTCGGTGGGTACGGGTTCTACTGGTTCCGGCTGACCGCCCCGGCAGAGGAGGCCACCGCACCGTGACAGACGAGACCAGCGCCGACCAGACCACCGAGTCGGGCGAGATCTCGGTGACCCCGAACGACGGCCTCCGCCAGCTCTCCGACTACCTCGAAGGAGCACGGTGGTTCGGCGGCAAGGGGCGCGGGATGCGCGTGAGGGGCGTCCGCCGGATCGGCGTGATCGCCGACGAGGACCCCCGGGTCGTGGTGGACCTGGTCGAGGTCGCGTACGAGGACGGGGGCCGGGACCTGTACCAGGTGCCGCTGGCGCTCTACACCGACCCGGAGCACCGGCTCGACCACGCGTTCGTCGGCTGGTGGCAGGACCTCGACGCGGGCTGGGTCCACGCCTACGACGCGGTCCACGACCGCGAGGCGATGGCGGCGTACCTGCGCGCCTTCGCCTTCCCGCCCGACGGGTCGCTGACGTTCCACCGGATCCCCGGCGAGGAGCTGGACCCGACCGCACCCTCGACGCCGTTCACCGGGGAGCAGTCGAACTCCTCGGTGGCCTTCGGTGAGCAGGCCCTGCTGAAGATCTTCCGGCGGATCACGCCGGGCCTCAACCCGGACATCGAGATCCACGAGCGGCTGACGCTGGCCGGGTCGGACAACGTCGCCGCCCTGCTGGGGTGGATCGAGGCCGAGGCCGAGACTGGCTCCGGGGCAGGCACGGAGCGAGCGCCGTCTCGAGACGCCGGGACCCCGGAGAAGCTTCAGCTGGCGATGCTGCAGCAGTTCCTGCGGACCGCCAGCGACGGGTGGGAGCTGGCGCTCACATCGGTGCGCAACCTGTTCGCCGAGGCGGACCTGTTCGCCGACGAGGTAGGCGGTGACTTCGCGGCCGAGGCACAGCGGCTGGGTGAGGCGGTGGGACACATCCACCGGCTGCTCGCCGAGCACTTCCCGACGGGCGAGCGCACGTCGTCCGACCACGCCGAGCTCACCAAGGCCATGACCGAGCGGCTCGAGGCCGCCATCGCCGTCGTCCCCGACCTGGCCGAACGAGCGCCGGCCCTGCGCGACCTCTTCGCGGCGGTCGGCTCGATCGAGTCCGGCGCCGTCCAGCGCGTGCACGGCGACCTGCACCTGGGCCAGACGCTGCGGACCGCCAAGGGCTGGAAGATCGTGGACTTCGAGGGCGAGCCGACCAAGCCGCTGGCCGAGCGGGTGCAGCCGGACTCCCCGTGGCGCGACGTCGCGGGGATGCTCCGCTCCTTCGACTACGCCCCACGGGTGGCGGCGATCACCGCGGCGGCGACGGGCGACGACGGTGCGGAGCAGCGTGCGTTCCGGGCCGCGGAGTGGTCGGCACGCAACCAGGCGGCGTTCCTCGATGCGTACGCCGGTCGCGAGCTGACCGGCGACGAGCAGACCTTGCTCGCGGCGTACGTCGCTGACAAGGCCGTCTACGAGTGCGTCTACGAGGCGCGGAACCGGCCGACCTGGCTGTCGATCCCGATGGCGGCGCTCACCGCCGGCCAGGTCGAGACCAGCAGCGAGACGGACGGAGCGCGACGATGAAGCGGCTACCCGCGAGCCAGATCGAGCAGCTCACCCGAGGCGAGTACGGCGACCCGCACTCGGTCCTCGGCCCACATCCGGAGGACGACGGGGTGACCTTCCGGGTCTACAAGCCGTTGGCGCGCACGGTGACGGTGGTGACCTCCGACGGCGACCGGGTGACGCTGGAGCACGAGCACGACGGGGTCTGGGCGGGGGTGTTGGGGCGTGGCGTGGAGACGGGCGCGGAGCGCCCTCCTCGAGCGCCGGAGCCGAGCGACGTGCCGGACTACCGGGTCGAGGTCGACTACGGCCAGGGTGCGATCACCGTGGACGACCCGTACCGGTTCCTGCCGACCCTCGGGGAGATGGACCTGCACCTGGTGAACGAGGGACGGCACGAGCTGCTGTGGACCGTCCTCGGGGCGCGGGTGCACCACTACCGGGCGTCGACCGGCGACGTGTCCGGCACGTCGTTCGCGGTCTGGGCGCCCGGCGCGCGCGGCGTCCGGATCGAGGGGGACTTCAACTCCTGGGACGGGCGCGAGCACCCGATGCGCCAGCTCGGCGAGTCCGGTGTGTGGGAGCTCTTCGTGCCGGGCATCGGGCCCGGCGCGGGCTACAAGTACGTCGTCCTCGGCGCTGACGGCGAGTGGCGCGAGAAGGCCGACCCGATGGCGTCGTGGGCGGAGCTGCCCCCGGCGACGTCGAGCCGCGTCTTCGAGTCGTCCCACGAGTGGGGCGACGACGTGTGGATGCGAGCGCGGGCCGAGCGGCAGCCGGTGTCGCGGCCGATGTCGATCTACGAGGTGCACCTCGCCTCGTGGCGGAAGCGGCACGGGGATGTGCTCACCTGGGACCAGCTGATCGACGAGCTCGTCCCGTACGTCGCCGACCTCGGCTTCAGCCACGTCGAGCTGATGCCGGTGATGCAGCATCCGTTCGGCGGGTCATGGGGCTATCACGTGACGTCGTACTTCGCCCCGGACTCGCGGTTCGGTGACCCCGACGGCTTCCGGCGCCTGGTCGACGCCTTCCACCAGAACGGCATCGGCGTCCTCCTCGACTGGGTGCCCGGACACTTCGCGACGGACGCGTGGGCGCTGGCGCGCTTCGACGGCACGCCGCTGTACGAGGACCCCAACCCACAGCGGGGCTGGCACAAGGAGTGGGGCTCGCACATCTTCAACTTCGGCCGGCGCGAGGTCCGGAACTTCCTGTACGCCAACGCGCTCTACTGGCTCGAGGAGTTCCACGCCGACGGGCTGCGCGTCGACGGCGTCGCGTCCATGCTCTACCTCGACTACGCACGACCCGAGGGTGAGTGGACCCCGAACAAGTACGGCGGCAACGAGAACCTCGAGGCCGTGCAGTTCGTGCAGGAGATGAACGCCACCGTCTACAAGCGCGTCCCCGGTGCGACCACGATCGCAGAGGAGTCGACGTCCTGGCCGGGCGTCACCCGCACCACCGACAGCGACGGTCTCGGCT
Organism: Nocardioides sp.; assembly: GCA_036265495.1. GTDB lineage: Bacteria > Actinomycetota > Actinomycetes > Propionibacteriales > Nocardioidaceae > Nocardioides. The sequence continues at coordinate 3,950 of DATAOY010000107.1, forward strand.
TCGGGTTCAAGTGGAACATGGGATGGATGCACGACTCGCTGGACTACCTCAAGCGCGAGCCCGTCCACCGGTCCTGGCACCACAACCAGATGACGTTCGGTCTGACCTACGCCTTCAGCGAGAACTTCGTGCTCCCGCTCTCCCACGACGAAGTCGTCCACGGGAAGGGATCCCTGCTGCGGAAGATGCCCGGAGACCGCTGGCAGCAGCTGGCCAACCTCCGCGCGTACCTCGCATTCATGTGGGCGCATCCCGGGAAGCAGCTGCTGTTCATGGGTGGCGAGATCGGCCAGGAGTCGGAGTGGGCTGAGTCGCGTGAGCTCGACTGGTGGCTCCTGGACCATCCGGAACACCTCGGCGTCCACCAGCTGATGAAGGACCTCAATCGCGTGTACGTCGACTCCCCCGCCATCTGGTCGCGCGACCACGAGGCCGACTCGTTCCAGTGGATCGACGCCAACGACGCCGGACGCAACGTGTTCTCGTTCATCCGACGCGGGGTCGTGGACGGCCGGACCGTGGAGCTGGTGTGCGTCTCGAACTTCGCGGCGATCCCGCACAGCGACTTCCGACTCGGCCTGCCGGCCGCCGGTGAGTGGCGGGAGGCGCTGAACACCGACGCCGCGACCTACACCGGTTCCGGCGTCGGGAACCTCGGCGTGGTCACCGCGGTCGAGGGTGGCGAGAGCGGCCAGCCGGCCCACGCGACCCTGGTGCTGCCGCCGCTGGCCACGGTCTGGTTCCGTCGGGACTGAGCGTTCTGGGAGTACCCCGACCCGGTTCCCGGGCGTCGTACGACACGGATCTGGAGCACCCCGACCCCGTTCGCGCGTGCCCTGCGCAACGGATCTGGGCCACCCCGATCCACATCCCGAGAGTTCAGGAGCCGCGAACGAGGTCACCCTGCTCCACATCGGACCCAGGCGCGGGCGGTGGACGAGGGCCGCGGCGCTGGAGTGAATGGGGGGTAGGACGGGGACAGGCCACGCGCGTTGACCATCCCGCCCGCCTCGAGTCCTCCGCCGGGCCGCCCTCGAGCCGGTTCCGGTCGACCTGGTGCGGCTCGCGGCCAGAGAGGTCACCACGCGACGCCGACGCGGCCGGTTGACACGCCGCAGCGACGATCCCCGGGAATTCGTGAGGAACCTCGATGCGCACGATGCCGGAGGATGACAGTCACCTCGACGAGCAGCTGGTCCGGTGGCGGCGTGTTCGTTCCGAACGAGCGGACTGGAGCCTCGCGGGGCGGCGCGGCGCAAGTTCCAGATCGCCCAGCGAGCACCCACCCGAGCGTGACGGCGGACCTGGTCCGGTGCTCAACCGGCCACCGGCCAGCACACCTCCGTGGTGTGGGCGAGGAGGTCGTCCTCGTCGCCGGTGGGCGTGTACCGCTCGCGCACCGGCCCCGCAGAGGACGTCGCCTGGTCGACCACCCAGCGGCCGACCGCGCCGTACGCACGGTCGAGGTCGAGCGGCGGACCGTCGAAGGTGGTGACGGCGAGGCGGGCCGCCGGCACCTCGTACGTCGTGACCCGCGCGGGAAGGCGGGCCGGCACCGACGCGACCGGGACGAACGCGACCAGATCTCCCTCCTCGTCGGCGAAGAACTCCGTCGGGAACAGCGCGCCGTCCGTCCCGGCCCGGACGGCACCAGAGACGCGCAGTGCCCGGTGCAGCTCGCGGAACGCATCCATCCACCACCCCACGACGCCCGGGGCCGAGACCCGCTCGCAGATCGCCAGCGCGGTGAGGAGCGGCTCGTCGCGGTACGCGACCGGGAACGCCGCACCTTCGTCGGCGAGCATCCGCCGCAGCGACTCGACGGTGGCCTGGGTCTCCTGGAGCTGGGCACTCATCCGGTCGAGATGGTCCACGATCACGGCGTTCCTCGCTTCCTCGTCGGCGGCGTCCAGGAACGCGCGCAGCCGCTCGATCGGGAGGTCGAGGTCTCGGAAGCGACGGATCACCTGGGCGGTGGTGACCTGCGAGACGTCGTAGTAGCGATAGCCGGTCGACGCGTCGATCCGCGTCGGCGCGAGCAGCCCGGTCTCGTGGTAGTGCCGCAGCGTCTTCACGGACAGGAACGTCATCCGGGAGAACTCCCCGATGGTCAGCAACGGGACATCCGAGGTCATGACCACATCCCACACTCTCCCCCGGGGGGAGGGTCAATCTCTTGACTCTCCCCCGACGGGAGACCGGAGCGTCCGGGCCATGAACACAGGCATGAACACCACCCGGAGCGACCCCGGCTGGGCTCCTCTCGTCGTCCTCATGTGCGGGACGTTCCTGGTCGTCCTCGACTTCTTCATCGTCAACGTCGCGTTGCCGTCGATGCAGCGCGAGCTCCACGCCTCCGACAGCGGCCTCGAGTGGGTCGTCGCCGGGTACGGCCTCACCTTCAGTGCCCTCCTGATCGCCGTCACCCGCCTGGGCGACCGCTGGGGCCGACGTCGGATGTTCTCCCTCGGCACCGCGCTGTTCGTCGCCGCCTCGGCGGCCTGCGGTGCCGCGCCCAGCACCGAGCTCCTCGTGGGCGCGCGCCTGGCGCAGGGAGTGGCCGGCGCCATGGTCTCGCCGATGGTGCTCGCGCTGCTCGGTGACGTGTACGCCGGGCCGCGGATGCCCAGGGCCATCGGCATCTACTCCGCCGTGATGGGGCTCGCCGCGGCCACCGGGCAGCTGATCGGCGGCATCCTGATCCACCTCGACGTGGCCGGCACCGGCTGGCGAGCGATCTTCTGGGTGAACGTCCCGATCGGACTGGCCGCCGTGGTCCTCGCACCGCGCCTGCTGCCCGGCCGCCACGAGGACGACGCGCTCTCCTCGTCGGCGCAGGGCATCGACCTGCTCGAGCTGTTCCTGGCCACGGCCACCCTGACCGCGCTGCTGCTCCCGCTGCTGGAGGGCCGCCGGCTGGACTGGCCGTGGTGGACCTGGCTCAGCCTGGCCGGTGCCGTCGTCGCGGCCGCGCTGACCGTGGTCCGTAGCCGGGTGCTGCTCCGCCGTGGCGTCCGTCCGCTGGTCGAGCCGGAGGCCTTCCGGTCGTCGAGGGTCCGGATCGCCCTGGCCTGCCAGGCCCTGCTGTTCGTGGGGATGGCGTCGTACTTCCTGGTGCTGGCGCTCTACCTGCAGAACGGCCGCGGTCTCGGGGCCCTGTCCTCCGGTGCCGTGTTCACCCTGGTCGCCGTTCCGTACATGGTCGGCACGGGTGTCCAGCGTCGTCTCGCAGCCCGCCTGGGCCGCTGGACGGTCCCGGTCGGGGCCGGTCTGTTCACCCTCGGTCACCTGGCCCTGCTGGTCGCGGTCGCCGAGAACGGCGCAGGCGGCCCGCTGGTCGACCTCGTCCCCGGCCTCGCGCTCGCCGGGTTCGGCATGGGGGTCGCGCTGACGGCCTTGATCGACGCCGCCATGGGCGGTGTGGAGCCGGAGTACGCCGGAGCGGTCTCGGGGGTGCTGTCCACGGCCCAGCAGGTCGGGAACGCCCTGGGGGTCGCCGTCGTCGGGATGGTCTTCTTCGGCGCGGTGCACGGCGGCTACGACCACGCTCTGGAGTGGAGCCTGGTCGTCCTGGTCGGAACCACCGCGGCGGTGGCGCTCCTCGGCGCCCTGCTCCAGCCCCGCCGCACGGGCGACCGGGCGGACCAGCAGATCGAGACCCCCGCGCTCGCCGGTTGAGGAGGTCGCTCCGACCGTCACGAAACCACGAGGCGGCGCCTGGCTAGGGTCGGAGGGTGACCGACCAACCCACGCTCACCGACGGCGTGGTCACCCTCCGGCCCTTCGCGCGCGACGACATCGACGCCCATGTGGCGGGCGAGGACGACGAGGCCCGGCTCTGGTTCGGCCAGCCGGGCCCGTCGACGTACGCCGGGATGCTCGAGGTGGTCGACCGCTGGCAGCGCGAGCGCGAGGCGGGCACCCGCCTGACCTTCGCCATCCAGCACGACGGCATCACCGTCGGCACCGCAGAGGCGAGACCCGACCAGGACGTCGCGGCGCTGTCGTGGATGCTCTACGCCGGCCACCGCGGCCATGGATACGCGACCCGGGCCATCCGCTTGCTCATCGGCTACGCCTTCGAGACGCTCGGCGTGCGCCGGGTCGAGGCCGAGGTGGACCCGCGCAACCTCGCGTCACAGCGCGTGGCCACGCGCGCCGGTCTGCGGCGCGAGGGGCTGCGACGGGTCGAGCCTGGGATGGCGGACCGGGACGACGCGACCGGCATGGCCGTCTACGCCCGGCTGGTCAGCGACCCACCGATCACCGAGCCCGAGGGCTTCCGAGCCCTGCTCAACTCCTTCCTCCCACGCAAACGCGCGATCAGCCAGCTGCTGGTGCGCGACCGCGAGGGCCGGGTCCTGATCTGCCAGCTGACCTACAAGCAGGACTGGGACCTGCCGGGCGGCGTGGTCGAGGTCGGTGAGTCGCCCCGGCTCGCCGCCGGCCGCGAGGTGCACGAGGAGCTGGCGCTGGACATCGAGGCCGGCCCGCTGCTGCTCACCGACTGGCTCCCACCCTGGAGCGGCTGGGACGACGCGCTGTGCCTGGTCTTCGACGGCGGTGAGCACGACGCGGACCTCGCCCGCGGCATCGTGATGCAGGCGCGCGAGATCCGGTCCGCCGAGTTCGCGACCGCAGCGCAGGTGCGCGAGCGATGCGCCGACTTCAGTGCGCGGCGCATCGAGTCGGCCCTGGCCAACCTCGCGGCGGGCGGCGGCCCGGCGTACGTCGAGAGCGGCGGCTCCCCCTGAACCGGTGGTGACGCGAGCCGGTCGACAGGGAAGGATCGGCGCATGACCTACGTCTACGACTTCACCGAGGGCGACAAGGACCAGAAGGAGCTGCTCGGCGGCAAGGGCGCCAACCTCGCCGAGATGACCAATCTCGGTCTGCCGGTGCCGCCGGGGTTCACGATCTCGACACAGGCGTGTCGCGCCTACCTGGAGGCGGGTGACCTGCCCGAGGGCCTCGCCGGCGAGATCGACGCCCACCTGGAGTCGCTCGAGAAGCAGATGGGCCGCCGACTCGGCGAGCCAGGTGACCCGCTGCTGGTGAGCGTCCGGTCCGGTGCCGCGGTCTCGATGCCCGGAATGATGGAGACGGTCCTCAACGTCGGGCTCAATGACGAGTCGGTGCGCGGGCTGGCCGAGCAGAGCCGCGACGAGCGGTTCGCGATGGACTCCTACCGCCGGCTGCTCCAGATGTTCGGTGCCACGGTGCTCGGCATCGAGTCCGAGGTCTTTGCGAAGGCGCTCGACCGGCTGAAGAAGGAGCGCGGCACGACGTCCGACACCGACCTCGGCGTCGATGACCTCCGCGGCCTGGTCGAGACCTTCAAGCAGGCGATCGAGGACCACGCGGGCCGCGGCTTCCCGCAGGACCCTCGCGAGCAGCTCGAGCTGGCGATGCGCGCGGTGTTCGACTCGTGGAACACCGAGCGGGCCGCGCTCTACCGCCGCCAGGAGCGCATCGACGAAGGCATGGGTACGGCCGTCAACGTGCAGGCGATGGTCTTCGGCAACCGCGGCGACGACTCGGGCTCCGGGGTGGCGTTCACCCGCGACCCCGCGTCCGGCAACCAGGGCGTGTACGGCGACTACCTGCAGAACGCCCAGGGTGAGGACGTCGTCGCCGGCATCCGGAACACGGTGTCGCTGGCCGACATGGAGCAGATCGACCAGGCGTCGTACGACGGGCTGCTCACGATCATGAACACGCTCGAGAAGCACTACCGCGACATGTGCGACATCGAGTTCACGGTCGAGCGCGGCAAGCTCTGGATGCTGCAGACCCGGGTCGGCAAGCGGACGCCCGGGGCGGCGTTCCGGATCGGCCGGCACATGACCGACGAGGGACTCATCGACACCGACGAGGCGCTGCGCCGCGTCACGGGCGCGCAGCTCGCGCAGCTGATGTTCCCGCGGTTCGACGAGAGGGCCGAGCGGACCCTCGTCGCGAAGGGCATGAACGCCTCGCCCGGCGCCGCGGTCGGCAAGGCGGTCTTCGACTCCGACACCGCGGTCGAGTGGGCGGAGCGCGGCGAGGACGTGATCCTGGTCCGCAAGGAGACCAACCCGGACGACCTGCGCGGCATGGTCGCCGCCAAGGGCATCCTGACCAGCCGGGGCGGCAAGACCTCGCACGCGGCGGTCGTGGCCCGCGGCATGGGCCGCACCTGCGTCTGCGGTGCCGAGGCGCTCGACGTGAACTCGAAGAAGAAGCGCGCCAAGGTCCGTGGCGGCGACACCATCCGCGAGGGCGACGTGCTCTCGATCGACGGCACGACCGGCGAGGTCTTCCTCGGTGCCGTCCCCGTCACCGACTCCGTCGTGATGCGCTACCTCGAGGGCGACCACATCGACGACGACCTGGTACAGGCCGTCGACCGAGTGATGCGGAGGTCCGACGACGTACGACGCCTCCGGGTGCGCGCCAACGCCGACACCCCCGAGGACGCGGCGCGCGCGCGACGGTTCGGTGCCGAGGGCATCGGCCTGTGCCGCACCGAGCACATGTTCCTCGGCGAGCGTCGCCAGCTGGTGGAGAACCTGATCGTCGCGGAGGACGAAGCCGGTCAGGAGGCGGCCCTGGCGGCGCTGCTGCCGATGCAGCGCGACGACTTCCGCGGGATCCTGGAGGCGATGGACGGGCTGCCGGTGACGATCCGGCTGATCGACCCGCCGCTGCACGAGTTCCTCCCCGACTACACCGAGCTCTCGGTCAAGGTCGCCCTGGAGGAGGAGCAGGACGACCTCGACGGACACGACCAGAAGCTGCTCGATGCCGTGAAGCGGCTGCACGAGCAGAACCCGATGCTCGGCCTGCGGGGCGTGCGCCTCGGGATCGTGATCCCCGGGCTGTTCAAGATGCAGGTCCGCGCGATCCTCGAGGCCGCGGCCGACCGGATCTCGGCCGGTGGCGACCCGCAGCCGGAGATCATGATCCCGCTGGTCGCCGCGGTCACCGAGCTGGACCTGGTCAGGGGTCAGGTGGCCGAGGTGGCCGCCGACGTCGAGCGGGAGCGCGGGCACGCCGTACCCCACAAGGTCGGCACGATGATCGAGCTGCCGAGGGCGGCCGTCACCGCGAACGAGATCGCCCGGTCGGCGGAGTTCTTCTCGTTCGGCACCAACGACCTGACCCAGATGACGTGGGGCTTCTCCCGGGACGACGTGGAGTCGTCGTTCTTCAGCCGGTACCTCGAGCACGGCATCTTCCAGGTGAGCCCGTTCGAGTCGCTGGACGTCGACGGGGTCGGCCGGCTGGTGCGGCACGCCGCCCGCCTCGGGCGACAGAGCAACCCCGACCTCCACCTGGGGGTCTGTGGGGAGCACGGCGGCGACCCGGCGTCCATCCACTTCTTCGACGCGGTCGGGCTGGACTACGTCTCCTGCTCTCCGTTCCGGGTGCCGGTGGCGCGGCTCGAGGCCGGCCGCTCGGCCCTCGGCGACACCACCGACGCGACCCGCTAGACGTCGGCGCTAGTCGGCGTCGCCGTACGGCCAGCCGCGCCGCATCGGACCCGCCACGCCGGGCTCGATGTAGTACTCCGAGCCGAAGAACCGGGCGAACACCTCGGGCGGCATGGACAGGAACTGGTCGATGTCGCTGGCCTGCGACCTGTGCGCCTCCAGGCTGCGCCGCTTCTGATCCAGGTACGCCGAGACGTCCACCTCCCAGGTGATCTCGTCCTCGGGCGTGCCGAGCGGGTTCCCGTCGTCCATCGGGTCGTCGGGGCTCCACTCCATCTCCACGCCGGCGGAGCGGGCCTCCTCGAACTGCCGGGACATGGCGGTGCGGTTCATCGTCGACTCCAGCAGCCGCGGCGTACGGCGTGCCAGCGGCGCCGCGCGGTGGACCAGGTGGTGCACCTGCACGTGATCGGGGTGGCCGTACCCGCCGTGCCAGTCGTAGCCGACGAGGACGTCGGCGTCCTCCTCGTCGAGCACGTCCGCCAGACGGCGGGCGGCCACGTCGAGGTCGGCGCGGTAGAAGGACGTCTCGGCGTCGTTCTGCTCCCAGCCGGTCATCCCGGAGTCGGCGTACCCGAGCCAGGCGATGCGGGCCAGTCCGAGCACCCGGGCCGACACCTCGGCCTCGCGTCGTCGGTAGTCGGCCACGGTCTCGCCCTCGACGGCGTCTGCCGCGACCTCGCCGTGGTCGCCGTTGGTCGCGAAGACCACGACCACCCGGTGGCCCTCTGCGGCGGCCCGGGCCATCGCCCCGGACGTCTGGGACGCCTCGTCGTCGGGATGGGCGTGGCAGTACACGATGGTCGACAACGCGGCTCGCTCAGAACAGCGCCGAGGCGAGGTTCTGCCGGCCGCGCAGCACCCGCGGGTCGTCGTTGCCGACCGCCGCGAACAGGCCGAGCAGGTGCTCGCGCGCCCGGTTGCGCTCGTCCCCAGAGGTACGGCGGACCAGGTCGACCAGGCGGGTGAACGCCTCGTCGACCTGACCGCCGAGCAGGTCGAGATCGGCCACGAGCGTCTGCGCGTCGAGGTCGTCGGGGTTCGCCGCGGCCGCCGCGCGGGCGGCGTCCAGGTCGACGCCCTGGGTGCGCTGGAGCACCCGGGACATCGCCAGGCCCGCGGCGGCCTCCGTGTCGGCCGGGTTGGCGTCCACGAGGCGCTGGTACTCGGCGACGGCGCCGTCGATGTCGTCGTTCTCCAGCGCCTGCTGGGCAGCGGCGTACCGCGGGTCCACCTGCACCTCGCCGTCGTCGCCCTCCTCACTCGCCGGCGCCGCGGCGGACAGCGGCTGGTGCCGGGCGGTGATGCCCTGAGCGGTGAGCCCCTGTGCGAGCTGGTTGAGCAGGGTGTCGATCTCGTCACGCTTGAGCACGCCCGGGATCGGTTGCGCGGCGGGGCGTCCGTCGAGGATCACCATCAGCAGCGGGACCTGAGGGATCTGCAGGCTCTGCGCGATCGTCGGTGCGGCGTCGATGTCGACCAGGCCGGCGAGGAAGCGCCCGTCGTACGCCTCGACCGCCGCCACGACCTCATCGGCGTACGTCGTGCTCTCGGGGACCCGGCTCGGCGAGTAGAAGACCAGCACCACCGGTGCGGTCACCGAGGACTCGAGCAGGGCCTGGAAGCTCTGCTCCGTGACGTGGAGGGCGTACGACGAGCCGTGAGTGCTCGCGGCCGGCGAGCCCTGGCTCGAGGAGGTGGGCGCAGGTCGACTGAGCCCCGACAGGTCGACGGCGCCCGGACGGCTGAACGGCTGCTGCGTCATGACCGCCATCCTAGGGAGGGCGGTGCTGACCCGGTCCGGAGGACCTCCTGGGACACGACGAACGCGGTGGTCGGTCCGGTACCGCGCCACCCCACGCCCCGATGGTCGGGCATGCGGCAGGCCACCAGCGCGGGGAGAGCCCTAGAAGCGCGCGGGCTCCCGGTACTCGCCCCACTCGGCGCGCAGCGCGTCGCAGATCTCGCCCAGGGTGGCCTCGACCCGGCAGGCCTCGAGCATCGGCTCGATCATGTTGCCGTCCGTGCGTCCGACCTGGACCATCCGGTGGATGGCGGCCGTCACGGCCGCCTCGTCGCGCGTCGTACGACGCTCGGAGAGCTCGCGGACCTGGTCGACCTCCACCTCGTGGGAGACGCGGAGGATCTCGAGGTCGTGGGTGATCGAGTCGGTGTGCACGTTGACGCCGACGATCCTCTTGTCGCCCTTCTCCAGCGCGGTCTGGTACTGGAAGGCGGCCTCGGCGATCTCGGACATGAACCAGCCGTCCTCGATGCCCCGCAGGAGCCCCTTCGTCACCGGGGCCTCGCCGTTGCGCGTGGCCGTCGCCAGCGCCTCGGTGTCGGCGTGGGTGAGAACGGAGCCGCCCATGGCCAGGATGCGGTCGAAGATCGCGTTGGCCTCGGCCTCGATCTGGTCGGTGAGCGCCTCGACGTACCACGAGCCCCCGAGCGGGTCGGCGACGTTGACGACGCCGGTCTCCTCCATGATCACCTGCTGCGTACGCAGGGCGATCTCCGCGGCCTGCTCGCTGGGCAGGGCGAGGGTCTCGTCGAGGGCGTTGGTGTGCAGCGAGTTGGTGCCGCCCAGCACCGCCGACAGCGCCTCGATGCCGGTGCGGACGACGTTGTTGTACGGCTGCTGGGCGGTCAGCGAGACCCCGGCGGTCTGGGTGTGGAACCGCAGCCACTGGGCCTTCTCGGTCTGCGCGCCGTACACGTCGCGCACCCAGCGAGCCCAGATGCGGCGGGCCGCGCGGAACTTCGCGATCTCCTCGAAGAAGTCGACGTGCGCGTCGAAGAAGAACGACAGGCCGGGCGCGAAGACGTCGACGTCCAGGCCACGGCTGAGGCCGAGCTCGACGTACCCGAAGCCGTCGGCGAGCGTGAACGCCAGCTCCTGCGCGGCCGTCGAGCCGGCCTCGCGGATGTGGTAGCCGGAGACCGAGAGCGGCTTGTACGCCGGGATCTGCTCGGCGCAGTACTCCATCAGGTCACCGATCAGGCGCAGGTGCGGCTCGGGACCGAACAGCCACTCCTTCTGCGCGATGTACTCCTTGAAGATGTCGGTCTGCAGGGTGCCGTTGAGCTTGCTGACGTCGGCACCTTGGCGCTCGGCGGCGACGAGCATCATGCAGAACACCGGGACCGCCGGTCCGCTGATCGTCATCGACGTGGTGACGTCCTCGAGCGGGATCGAGTCGAACAGCACGTCCATGTCGGCGGCGGAGTCGATCGCGACGCCGCAGTGACCCACCTCGCCGAGGGACTTCGGGTCGTCGGAGTCGCGGCCCATCAGGGTCGGCATGTCGAAGGCCACGCTCAGGCCGCCGCCACCCCGGCCGAGGATCATCCGGTAGCGCTCGTTGGTCTGCTGGGCGTTGCCGAAGCCGGCGAACTGCCGGATGGTCCAGGTGCGCCCGCGGTAGCCGGTCGGGTAGAGGCCGCGGGTGAAGGGGAACTCGCCCGGCCACTCGGAGGTCTCGGTCCCGTACGCCGGCTGCACCTCCATGCCCGACAGGGTGGTGAAGTCCGCGTCGCGGATCCGCGACCGGTCGTAGCGGTCCTGCCAGCGGGTGCGCGCGTCGTCCATGCCCAAATAGTAGGACGTCCTACTAGTTTTCCCTAACGGAGCCAGCGGTAGACCTGGCCGTCGCGGATCGCGGCGTCTCTCGGTGGCTTGGGCGTGGGATGCCCGCGCAGGTGGTCGAGGACCTGGTTGCGTCCGCGCAGCGACACGTCTCCGTCCACGAAGTGGAGGTACGGATGCAGCAGCGGGCGTACGGCGTGCCACTGCTGCCGCTCGACGAGGTCCCACGCCCGTGCGGTCGGGGCCGGTAGATCGGGCAGGTCGTGGAGCATCTGCGGCGTGCACATCCGCCATGCGTCGATGACCAGCTCTCTCATCTCGTCGTCGTCGAGCCGGTCCAGGTGGGCACACACCCACTGGTACCTCAGGTCCGCCTGCCCGGGCAGGTAGAAGGTCTCCGGGTCGGAGGCGACCAACCCCGCACGCTCGGCCTTGGGGAATCCGAAGCCCAGGTCCTTCTCGTCGGGCGAGAACGCGACGAACACGATCTGCTTCACGCGGAACTTGGCCAGCCCCCGGACCTCCACCTCGTAGGCCCGCGGCAGCGCGGAGGCAACCTGGCGTACGTCGTCGGAGGTGGTCATCTCAGTCGAAGTCGCCCGCCGCGCGGCGTACCGGGCGGAGGAGGGCGGAGAGCTCTGCGAGCTGCTCGTCGGAGAGCGCGCCCAGGGCGAAGTCGGCACCGACCAGGTCGGCGGTCGCGACCTCGACCAGCGTCCGCCCGGCGTCGGTGATCTCGGCGAGGATCGCCCGGCCGTCGTTCGGGTGCGGCCGCCTGGTGACGAGCTCGTCGGCCTCCAGCCGCTGCACGATCGAGGTGATCGACGTCGGGTGCACCTGCAGCCGCTCACCCATCCTCCCCAGCGGCAGCGAGCCCCGCGACGAGAAGCACAGCAGCACCAGCGCCTCGTAGCGCGCGAAGGTGAGCCCGTGCGGCCTGAGGATCGCGTCGAGCCGGCCGAGCACCAGCTGCTGCACGCGCATCAGCGACGTCACCGCGTGCATCGCCGGCACGCCGTCCCACCGTCTGCCCCACTGGCGCGCGGCCTCGTCGATCGGGTCGAACGGGAGCCGCGGCATGGGCGCACTCTAAACGGGGTGACCGACGCCCGGCGGCCCGCGGTGCGACGGCGGACCATGACCAGCGACGGCATCAGGTCCCGGGGTACGTCGTACCGGGGCCGGTCGCGCTCAGAGCTCGGCGAGCAGCGTCTCGGCGGCGGCGTACGGGTCGGACTCCCCCGCCGCGACCTGCTGGGCCAGGTCGTCGAGCTCGGACCGCCCGTGCACGTCACCCCACCGCGCCCGGAGCGCGGTGAGCGCGATCGCCTCGATCTCGTCGCGAGCCCTCCGGGTACGTCGTACCGCGAGCTCGCCGGACGACTCCAGCCAGTCGTGGTGCCGGTCGATCTCGGTGGCGACGGCGTCGAGTCCGTCGTTCGTCGAGGCCACGGTCTTCAGGATCGGCGGCCTCCAGTCGCCCTCGGCCCGCTCGGCCAGTGCCAGCATCGAGCGCAGCTCGCGCCGGAGCGTGTCGGCGCCGTCGCGGTCGGCCTTGTTGATCACGTAGACGTCACCGATCTCGAGGATCCCCGCCTTCGCGGCCTGGATGCCGTCGCCCATGCCGGGCGCGAGCAGGACCAGCGTGGTGTCGGCGAGTCCGGCGATCTCCACCTCGCTCTGACCGACGCCGACGGTCTCGATCAGGATCACGTCGCAGCCGGCCGCGTCGAGCACCCGGATCGCCTGTGGGGTGCTCCAGGCGAGGCCGCCGAGGTGACCCCGCGAGGCCATCGACCGGATGTAGACCTCGCGATCGAGCGCGTGGTCCTGCATCCGGACCCGGTCGCCGAGCAGCGCGCCACCGGAGAACGGCGACGACGGGTCGACCGCGAGCACGCCGACCCGCCGGCCCGCCGCGCGCAGCTGCCCGACCAGCGCCGCCGTGGAGGTCGACTTGCCGACGCCGGGCGAGCCGGTGATGCCGACGATCCTCGCGTGACCGGTGTGGGGAGCCAGCGCGGCCGTCACCAAACGCAGCAACGGCGACTCGTCCTCGACCAGCGAGATCAGCCGCGCCACGGCACGCGGGTCACCGTCGCGCGCGCGGCCGACCAGGTCGCCGACGGCATCGCCGTCGCCGCGGTCGCGACGCACGGAGGGGCGAAGGCCCACCTCAGGCGGGGACGCGAACGATCAGCGCGTCGCCCTGTCCGCCACCGCCGCACAGGGCTGCGGCACCGACGCCGCCGCCGCGACGCTTCAGCTCGAGCGCGAGGTGGAGCACGATCCGGGTGCCGGACATCCCGACCGGGTGTCCGAGCGCGATCGCACCGCCATTGACGTTGACCTTCGACTCGTCGAGCCCGAGAGCCCGCGTCGAGTCGATGCCGACAGCGGCGAACGCCTCGTTGAACTCCACCAGGTCGAGGTCGGACGGGCTGATCCCGTCCTTCTCGCAGGCCTTCCTGGTGGCGTTGGCCGGCTGCAGCTGCAGCGTCGAGTCGGGGCCCGCGACCATCCCGTGCGCACCGATCTCGGCCAGCCACTCCAGACCCAGCTCCTCGGCCTTCGCCTTGCTCATCACGACGACCGCGGCCGCGCCGTCGGAGATCTGCGACGCGGAGCCGGCGGTGATCGTGCCGTCCTTGCGGAAGGCGGGTCGGAGCGCCGAGAGGGACTCGACGGTCGTGTCGCCGCGGATGCCCTCGTCCTGCGAGACGACGATCGGGTCTCCCTTGCGCTGCGGGATCGACACCGGGACGACCTCGTCGTCGAAGAGGCCGTTCTTCCACGCCGCGGCGGCCTTCTGGTGGGAGGCCGCGGCGAAGGCGTCCTGCTCCTCGCGGGTCAGGCTCGTGTGGGCCTGGTTGTAGTCCTCGGTCAGGGCACCCATCGCCTGCGAGGTGGCCTGGTCCCAGAGCGCGTCGTAGGCCATCGAGTCGACCAGAGTGACGTCGCCGTACTTGAAGCCCTCACGCGACTTCGGCAACAGGTGCGGCGCGTTCGTCATCGACTCCATTCCCCCGGCGACGATGATCTCGGCCTCGCCGGCCCGGATCAGCTGGTCGGCGGTGGCGATCGCGTTCAGGCCGGACAGGCAGACCTTGTTGATCGTGATCGACGGCACCGAGAGCGGGAGTCCGGCGTGGATGCCGGCGGTGCGAGCGGGGTTCTGCCCGGCGCCGGCCAGGATCACCTGGCCCATGATCAGGTAGTCGACCTGGTCGGCGGAGACCCCCGCCTTCTCCAGAGCGCCCTTGATGGCGACACCACCCAGCTCGGCGCCCGACATCGACTTCAGACCGCCGAGCAGGCGACCGATCGGCGTACGGACCCCGGCGACGATGACGTTTCCGGACATGAGGATGCCTCCCACCAGCAGACGAACGTTCGCACTCGACGATACCCAGCGGCGCGCGCCGCCCGCGAGGCCGGAGGTCCGGTGCGGTTGAGGAAAACCTCACACGCCGGCCCGCCCCTCGCCGTACGACGATGTCTCCATGACTGTGGACCTGCCACGCGACCTCGTCACCGCGATCGACCACGTCGGCATCGCCGTGGCGGACATGGAGGCGGCGAAGGCCTTCTACCGCGAGACCTTCGGCATGGAGACCGTGCACGAGGAGGTCAACGAGGAGCAGGGCGTGCTCGAGGCGATGGTGCGGGTCGGACCTGCCGGCGACGCGTCCGGGGCGATGATCCAGCTCCTGGCGCCGCTGGACGAGAGCTCGACGATCGCGAGGTTCCTCGACCGGTTCGGCCCGGGCATCCAGCAGCTCGCCTACCGGGTCACCGACGTCGAGGCCGTCTCGGAGCTGCTGCGTGGCCGTGGCCTGCGCCTCGTGTACGACGAGCCCCGCCGCGGCACCGGCGGCTCCCGGGTGAACTTCGTCCACCCCAAGGATGCCGGCGGCGTTCTCATCGAGCTCGTCGAGCCGGCGATGCCGGCCTGACCCTCGGGCAGCGATCACCTGAGCCATCCGTCACAGAACCGCCACGGTCCGGTCACACTTCACTAGGGTGCCGAGCACCCACCCGTCGATCCCGAGACCTGGAGACGACCCGTGCAGCAGATCCTCGAGGCCATCTCGTCCGGCACCGCAACCCTGGAGGACTTCGCGGCGATGGAGGTGCCCGCGAGCTATCGCGCTGCCACCGTCCACCAGGACGAGGTCGACCTGTTCGAGGGGATGGACGCCAAGGAGAAGGACCCGCGCAAGTCGTTGCACATCGACGACGTGCCGCTGCCCGAGCTCGGACCCGGCGAGGCGCTGGTGGCGGTGATGGCGAGCGCGATCAACTACAACACCGTCTGGACCTCGATCTTCGAGCCGATGCCGACCTTCGCCTTCCTGGAGCGGTACGGGAGGCTCAGCCCGCTCACCAAGCGGCACGACCTGCCGTACCACATCGTCGGCTCCGACCTGTCCGGGGTCGTGCTGAAGACCGGTCTGGGCGTCCACGCCTGGAAGCCGGGCGACGAGGTCGTCGCGCACTGCCTGTCGGTGGAGCTCGAGGGACCCGACGGCCACAACGACACGATGATGGACCCCGAGCAGCGCATCTGGGGCTTCGAGACGAACTTCGGCGGCCTGGCCGAGATCGCGCTGGTGAAGTCCAACCAGCTGATGCCGAAGGCGGCCCACCTGACGTGGGAGGAGGCCGCCTCTCCCGGTCTGGTCAACTCCACGGCGTACCGCCAGCTGGTCAGCCGCAACGGCGCCGGCATGAAGCAGGGCGACAACGTCCTGATCTGGGGTGCGAGCGGCGGACTCGGCGGCTTCGCCACCCAGTACGCGCTGAACGG
Source organism: Nocardioides sp. (assembly GCA_036265495.1). Taxonomy (GTDB): domain Bacteria; phylum Actinomycetota; class Actinomycetes; order Propionibacteriales; family Nocardioidaceae; genus Nocardioides. The sequence continues at coordinate 19,824 of DATAOY010000107.1, forward strand.
CGGCGCCGTCCCGGTGTGTGTGGTGTCCAGCGAGGAGAAGGCCGCGATCTGCCGCCGGATGGGGGCCGAGCTGATCATCAACCGCTCCGAGCAGGACTACCGGTTCTGGAAGGACGAGCAGACCGCCGACCCGAAGGAGTGGCGCCGCTTCGGCTCCGACATCCGGGAGCTCACCGGCGGCGAGGACGTCGACATCGTCTTCGAGCACCCGGGGCGCGAGACGTTCGGCGCCAGCGTGTACGCCGCGCGCAAGGGCGGCACCATCGTGACCTGTGCGTCCACGACCGGATACCTCCACGAGTACGACAACCGGTACCTGTGGATGAACCTCAAGCGGATCATCGGCTCCCACTTCGCCAACTACCGGGAGTCATGGGAGGCCAACCGGCTGATCACGAAGGGGATGATCCACCCGACGCTGTCGCGCAGCTACCCGCTGAACGAGGTCGGACAGGCCGCGCTCGACGTCCACCACAACCGGCACCAGGGCAAGGTCGGCGTCCTCTGTTTGGCCCCCGAGGAGGGTCTCGGCGTCCGCGATCACGACCTGCGCGCCCGCCATCTGGACGCCATCAACGCGTTCCGCGGCGTCTGAGACTCGCGTCCGGCCAGGTCAGGTCGGCGTGTCGCAACAACCCTCGGCCCGACCGCGTCGCACCGGGTGGAACTCGTTTCCGCGCATCGGCCAGACTGGACCCCCATCGAGTTCCGGGAGGAAGTCCGCACCATGAGCGACCAGGGCCTGTCCATCTTCGACGAGCCGGAAGAAGCGCCGAACGGGGATGAACAGCCCACCCGGGTGATGGCCGCCCAGAAGGACGGGGCGAAGGGCGCCAAGCCCGCCGCGAAGCCGGCCAAGAAGACCGCTGCGAAGCCGGCGCCCGCTGAGGCACCGGCCGATCCGGCTGAGGCACAGGCCGAGGATCCGGCCGAGGATCCGGCCGAGGATCCGGCCGCGACGACCGAGCGTCCCGAGCCGGCGGAGGACCCGGAGCCCACGAGGCAGGTGGCCCCGACCCCAGCGCCGGCGACCCCTGCTCCGAAGGCGTCCCCAGCCTCGGCCCCCACACCGAGCCGGCCGGCCCCGACGATGCCGGCCCCACCCGCACCGGCGAGCGCGCCCGCGTTCACGACGGTGCGCCGCGGCGGGTACGACAAGGCGTCCGTGGACGCCCACCTCCGGCAGCTGATGCAGGACCAGGCCGCGACCGCCGCGGAGCTGGCCCGGGCCCAGCAACGGGTGACCGACCTCGAGGGCCAGCTGCGCAGCGCCCAGGACGAGCTCGCAGAGAACGCGAGCCCGTCGTACGCCGGGCTCGGGGGCCGCGCGAGCGCGATGCTGCGCCTCGCCGAGGAGGAGGCCGGCGAGGTCCGCGAGGCCGGCCGACGCGACGCGGACGACATCCGCGAGCAGGCGATCCGAGACGCCAAGAACATCCGCGCCGAGGCGACCCGCGAGGCCGACGACATGCGCATCGTCCAGCTCAAGGAGCTCGACGAGACGCGTGCCCGGGTCACCGCCGACGCCGAGCAGGAGCGCGCGCTCGCGATGGCCGAGGCCGAGGACCTGCGGGCCTCGGCGAAGCGCGAGAGCGACCAGATCCGGCTCGCCGCCCAGCAGGAGACCAAGGAGCTGAAGGTCGGCGCGATCCGCGAGGCGGAGCAGGCACGAGCCGCTGCGGATCGCGAGGTCCAGGAGGCCCGGCGCACGCTCGCCGTCGAACGGGAACGGCTGGCCAAGGAGGCGACCGAACACCACGCGACCGCGACCGCCGAGACCAACCGCCTCGTCGAGGAGGCCGAGCAGCGGGCGAACGCAGCGGAGGCGCGAGCGCGCGAGGCGACCGCGCAGGCCACCACCCACCGTCAGCAGGCCCAGACCGAGGCCGAGGCCATGCTCGCCCGCGCCCGCCGCGAGGCCGAGCAGATCGTGGCGTCCGCGCGCACCCAGGCCGACGCGATCACCACCGCCGGGAACGCCGAGCGGGAGCGCAACCTGTCCGCGCTCAAGGCCGAGGTGGACCGGATGACCAAGCGACGCGAGGCCATCTCCGCCCAGCTCGGCTCGCTGCGGGAGATGATGGCCGGCTTCGACGATGAGGAGTCCTGACCGCCGCCGAGCCACGCGGGAGGTCGGCGGCTCCGCCGTGTCGGCGCAGCGGACCCGCATAATCGGCGCATGACCCACACCTCCGGGCCGGGCGACGAGACCGGACGTGCCGAGGGCGCCGCCGATCCGACCGAGGACGCGACCGAGCGGGCGGACGTCGAGCAGGTCGTCGCCGGCCCGACCGAGGTCGACGATGCGGTGGACTACCTGCACCACCCCGATCTGAGCCCCGAGGAGCTCGGTGAGCCCGGACGTCCCCTGAACACGCGCTCGCCGTTCATGTGGGGACTGTTCGGTGGTCTCGGCGCCCTGGTGGCGGTGTGGATCGCGTTGATGGTGGTCTCCATCCGCGGCGTGCTCGTGCTGGTCGTGGTCGCGTTGTTCCTGGCGGTCGGTCTGAACCCGGCCGTGGAGTTCCTGATGCGTCGCGGCCTGAGGCGTCCCTGGGCCGTGCTCTGCGTGATCTTCGGCGTCGTGCTCGTCTTCGCGGGGTTCCTGGTGATCCTGGTCCCGATCATCAGCCATCAGGTGACCGCGATCGGCGACAACCTGCCCGGCTGGTTCGACCGGCTGCAGAAGAACGACCAGATCCGGAGGTTCGACGACAAGTACGACATCACCACCAAGGTGGAGGACTACGTCAAGCAGGGGACCTGGGCGCAGAAGCTGTTCGGCGGCGTGGTCGGCGTCGGCCTGGCGATCCTCGGAATCCTGCTGAACGCGTTCGTGGTGATCGTGCTGACCCTCTACTTCCTCGCCTCGCTGCCGTCGATGAAGCTTGCGGCGTACTCGCTGGCGCCGGCCTCCCGTCGCGAGCGCGTGTCCCTGCTGGGCGACCGGATCCTGCGCAACGTCGGCGGCTACGTGTCCGGCGCGTTCGTGGTGGCGACGTGCGCCGGCATCAGCACGCTGGTCTTCCTGTTCGTGGTCGGGCTCGGGCAGTACGCCGTGGCTCTGGCGATGGTGGTGGCCCTGCTCGACGTGATCCCCATGATCGGCGCCACCATCGGCGCGGTGATCGTGTGCGCGATCGCCTTCGCCACCGACATCCGGACCGGGATCGTCTCGGTGATCTTCTACATCGCCTACCAGCAGCTCGAGAACTACGTCATCTACCCGAAGGTGATGTCCCGCTCCGTGGAGATCCCCGGGGCGCTGACCGTGATCGCCGCCCTGATCGGCGGCACCCTCCTCGGTGTCGTGGGCGCCCTGCTGGCGATCCCGACGGCCGCGTCGATCCTGCTGCTGATCAGAGAGGTGTTCCTACCCAGACAGGAGGCGCGCTGACTCAGGCGGCGCGCGGCTCCGCGAGCTTGACCAGCACGACCCCGACCAGCAGCACGACGCCGCCGACCAGCTGGACGAGGCTCGGGAACTGGTCGAGCAGCAGCCACGCGAAGATCACGGCGGAGAGCACTTCGAGCAGCGCGGCGAACGACGCCATCCGAGCGCCGAGCGCCCGGGTCGCCAGGATCCCGGCGACGTAGGCGACCGCCGCGGTCACGACCCCGAGCGTGAGCACGGGCAGCCACCAGGGCACCGCGGTCCCGCGGTACGCCGCGTCGCTCGTGGACGCCGACATCTCGACCAGGCCGAGCGCACCTGCGATCGCCAGCCCGACCGCGCCGACCACGAGACCGCCCGCGGCGAGCACGATCGGGGGCAGCCCGTTGCCCTCGCCGGCGGACACCACGAAGAAGAACGCGCAGCCGACCATCGCGCCCAGCGCCCACAGCACGCCGAGGCCGTCGACCGAGTCGGCGGACAGCACGTCGAGCACCAGCATCAGGCCCGCGATCGCCACCGCGGCCCCCACGACGGTCAGGCCACGGGGACGCTGCCGGTGACGAGCCCAGAGCCAGCCCACGACCGCGACCGGCGCGGCGTACTCGATGAGGAGGGCGATCGCGACCGGCAGCCGGTCGACCGCGTTGAAGTAGGCGAGCTGGCAACCGGCGACCGCGACCAGTCCGTACGCCGTGAGGAGACCGGCGTTCGCGCGGAGCAGGTGCCAACGGCCCCGCAGCGCCGCCAGCGCCGGGCCGAGCAGCACGAGGGCCCCGACGGCGACCCGGCACAGCACCAGGGCGGCCGGCGACCACCCGGCGTCCATCAGCCCGGTCGCCAGCACCCCCGACATCCCGAACGACGCGGCCGCGAGCGCGGCGAAGCCCAGGCCTACGCGCGACCGGCGATCGGCCGCCGCATGGATGTCATGAGTCATCGTCGCCATGACGCATGACGCTACGGGCGACGGGTGTAATCTGTCAACATGCTTTTCACTCATGACACCGAGGAGGCGCTGCTGGCCGCCGTCGCGTTGGTGAACTCGGCCGAGGAGCCGGACACCCTGACCACACCCGCGGAGCTGGACGCGTTCCTGGACGCGCACGAGTTCACCGGCGTCCGGGTCGGCGACGCGGCCGAGCTGGCCGCGGTGCGCGACCTGCGACCCCGGCTCCGCGCGCTGCTCATCAGCGACCGCGACACCGCGGCGGGGCTGGTCAACGACCTGCTCGGCGAGGAGCACGCGCTCCCCCAGCTCGTGCGGCACGGTGGCCACGACTGGCACATCCACGCGGTCGCCCCGGATGCGCCCCTGGCGGCCCGGATGGCCGTCGAGGCGGCGATGGCCATGATCGACGTGATCCGAGCCGACGAGATGTCGCGCCTCGACCTGTGCGCCGACCCGGACTGTGAGGGCATCGTCCTGGACCTGTCACGCAACCGTTCGCGGAGGTTCTGCAGCACCACGTGCACGAACCGCGCCGCGGTCGCGGCCTATCGCGCCCGGAAGCGCTGAGGCGTGGCTGTCGGACCGCGGACGATCGCGGTCGTCGGGGCGTCCGGCAAGACCGGGCAGGCGATCGCGGCGTCGCTGGCGTCGCGCGGGGCGGCCGTGGTGCCCGTCGGACGGCGGCAGTGGCCGGCGCTGGCGGACTCCTTCGCCGGCTGCGAGGCCGTGAGCATCGTGGCTCCGAACCTGCACCCCGACGAGCCCGGCCTCGTGGGTCAGGTGCTGACGGCCGCGGAGTCGGCCGGCGTTGCCCGGGTCGTCTACCACTCGGTCGCCGCGCCGTACGCCCCGGCGATGCCGCACCACCTGGGCAAGGCTCGAGCCGAGGACGTGGTGCGTCGATCGCCGTTCTCGTGGACGATCCTCCAGCCCTGCGCCTACGTGCAGAACCTCGTGCCCGCGTTGCGGTCGGGCACGCCGTACCTCGAGGTGCCGTACGCCGTGGACCGACCGTTCGGACTGGTCGACCTCCTCGATCTTGCCGAGGCGACGGCGCGGGTGCTCCTGGACGAGGGCCATGCGGGGGCGACGTACGAGCTGGGCGGACCGGCGCTGGTCTCGGTGTCGGACGCGGCCGCCGCCGCGAGCAGCGTGCTCGGGCGGCGGGTCCTGGCCCGGCGGCAGGATCCGGAGTCGTGGGCCAGCGGTCCGGGCGCGGGTCTTGCACCGCGCGAGCGCGCGTGGCTGCTGGCGATGTTCGCCTCCTACGACCGGCACGGTCTGCCGGCCGGTGGGCGCGTGCTGCGCGACCTGCTGGGCGGCCGCTCGACGTCGCTCGACGAGACGCTCACGCGCGAGCTGGCCGCTGCCGGCTGACTTCCGGTCACAGATCGTCCGGAATCCGGACTAGCGTGGCGCCCATGGCTATCGCACGCTTCCCGGGCCTCGTGCTCGACTGTCCCGACCCGTTGCCGATCGCGACGTTCTACGGCGCGCTGCTGGACTGGAAGGTCGACGTTCGCGACGACTGGGCCGACGTCCGGTCCCCCGACGGCCAGCAGTGCCTGTCCTTCCAGCCGGTCGCGGACTACCGCCCTCCGCAGTGGCCGGGGCAGGAGGTTCCGCAGCAGATGCACCTCGACGTGATGGTCGAGGACCTCGACTCGGCCGAGGCAGCCGTGCTCGAGCTCGGCGCGACCAAGCACGAGCATCAGCCGGGTACGACGTTCCGGGTCTTCCTCGACCCGGCCGGACATCCGTTCTGCCTCTGCGTCGACTGACCTGCCGCACATGACGACCACCGAAGCCGCGGGCGAGCTCACCGTCCGCGCGCTGGGACCCGAGACCTGGGACGCCTTCGCCGCCCTCGTGGAGCGCCACAACGGCGTGTTCGGCGGGTGCTGGTGCACGTGGTTCCAGACCATGCCGTCCGAGAAGACCTACACCGCGGAACGCAACCGGGAGCTCAAGGAGCGCCTGGTGCGCGAGGGCAGGGCCCACGCCGCGCTCGTCTTCGACGGCGAGGCTGCGGTGGCGTGGTGCGAGTACGGCAGCTGCGCGGAGCTGCCGAACATCTACCACCGCAAGCAGTACGACGCAGAGGCCGACCTCTACCCCGACTACCGGATCACGTGTCTGTTCGTCGACAAGCGGCACCGACGGCACGGCGTCTCGGTCGTCGCCCTGCACGGCGCGCTCGACCTGATCGCGCAGGCGGGTGGCGGCGTCGTCGAGGGCTACCCGCACGATACCCAGGGCAAGAAGCAGTCCGTGCTCTACAACGGCACCCGCCGGATGTTCGAGGACGCGGGCTTCGAGCTGGTCCGGACGAAGGGCCAGAAGAACACCGTCATGCGCAGGACCGTCACCGCGGCTCGCTGACCGGCGTGGGCCCTTGCTCGGCAGCGGGCGACGCGGTGTCGAGGAACCGGCGCAGCACCTCGAGGAACACCTCCTGCCGCTCGGAGTGGACCCAGTGGCCGGCCCCCTTCACGGTCACCAGTCGGTTGCGTGGGAACCAGCGATCCATGGCCTCCGCGTACGCCGGTGAGATGTAGTCGGACCGGGCGCCGGCGACCCACAGCACCGGACCCCCGTACGGCGGGAGGCCCTCGAGCTGCTGCTCCGGCCAGCCGCCGATCACGGGGAGGGCTCGGCCGAGCACGTCGAGGTTGACCTGCCAGCGCCAGCCATCGCCGTCGCGGCGGAGGTTCTGCAGCAGGAAGCTGCGCACGGTCGCGTCGGGCACGGCCTCGGCCAGGGCTGCGTCCGCGTCGCTGCGGCGCGAGAGCGAGTCCAGGGGCAGCCCGCGCATCGCCGAGACGTACCGCGAGAACTCCGAGAGGCGGTCGTAGGCGACCGGGGACACGTCGACGACGCACAGCCGCTCCACGAGCTCCGGATGCCGCAGCGCCAGCACCATCGCGACCTTGCCACCGAGGGAGTGGCCGACGAGGGCGACGGGGTCGTCGGCGCCCAGCAGCCCGGCCACCCGGTCGGCGATCCGCAGGTAGTCGAACCCGTCCTCCCAGCTCGAGCGACCGTGATGAGGCAGGTCCACCAGCAGCACCCGGTGGTCGTCGGCCAGAGCCTTGCCGATCTGGGTCCAGTTGCGCCCCTGGCCGAAGAGGCCGTGGGCGAAGACCACGCGGGAGCCCCGGTCACCGATCGCCGTGGTGTGCAGCAGGCCCGGCTCACTCACGGCCGCAGTCTGTCAGAGGCCGAGGTCGGCACCACCCGCGTACGCCGTGCGAGGTCGGGTCGACGCCGGGCGGTACTCCACGGCCAGCACGTGGTCGGGGTCGTGGGCGACGTCGCTGCCGCACTCGCGGTGCCGAGCACGAGCGCCGCCCGCGAAGTCCAGCCGTCGTGCCCGGGCACCGGTCGTGGCCCACCGTGCTGGTGGGCCCGGTCGGTACCGGTCGGCGGCAGCGTCACCGTCCGGCCGGCGTACGACGGAGCGGCGAGGCGGGTCAGCCCGGTCAGCCAGGTCAGCCCGGTGAGCACCGTGGGCAGACGACGCTTCGGGCACCCGCACGACCCACGTCAGAAGTCGAAGCCGTCGAAGACGTCGCCGATGCCGCCGGCCACGTCGCCGACGCCGTCACCGATCCCGCCGGCCAGGTCGCCCATCCCGTCGCCGACGCCGGCCGCCAGCCCGCCGAGCCCGTCACCCATCATGTTGAACGCGAAGCCCATGAAGATCCAGTCCATCGGGCCGAACCCGCCGAAGTACCCCGCGGCGTACGGACGGTAGGCCGGGCCGCCCTGCCAGTAGGGCACCCGCTGGGTGCCGACCATGACCTGGCGGGCGTCCGGCTCGGCGCCCGCCCTGACCCGCTCCGCGTCGAGGGCGCACGCCGGGACCTGACGGTCGGCGCCCCCGACCGGCGTGTAGGTGACGTCCTCGACCGACAAGCCGTGCCGTGGGTCGAAGAAGCAGGCCGGCCGGCGCTGCGGGAGCGGCTCGCCGGCGACGCGGGCGTGCACGCAGGCGATGGCATAGCGACCGTCGTCGAGGATCTTGGTGACGTCCTGCACCTGCTCCGGCCGCTCGATGCGGTCGGCCGCGGTCTTGGCGGCCTCGTAGGCGTCGAGCGCCCGCTGGTAGTCGGCGTGAGCACCGTCGTCGAGCTGCCGTCCGGCCAGGTCGAGGTCGAGGCCCTGCAGCTCGACCCCCAACGCGGTCACGTCCTCGAAGGTGAGCTTCTTGACCGGCTCGAGCTCTCGGACGGCCCGTTCCGCGGCCAGCTGCTTGTTGCGACGGCGTACGACGACGAAGACTGCCGCCGCCAGCAGCACCAGGACCAGCAGGATCAGGCCACCCATGGACCGAGCCTACGTGGCGGTCATGATCCGGCGGCGTTCCCCGCAGCCCGGATCGCCCGTCCGCCCATCTCCGCCAGTGCGGTGCGCAGCTCGGCCGGCTCCTGCACCTCGAACTCCCAGCCGAGGAACGACAGGTGGAACGCCAGGCCGTACAGCGTCTCCGCGCCCGCCTCGAGCAGCGTCGTGTGGTCGTCGATCGCGGTGAGCACGACCGAGCGGACACTGGTGCGCTCGGCGACCTCCACGGTCGGTGCATGGACGACGATCCGGGCCTGGAAGCGGTACGCCGCGCTGGCCACCGCCCGCTGGACGTACGCCGCCGGGTCCTCGTGCTCGCGCTCCCGGAACCGCCACGTCGTCGGCGCGACCCGCGTCATCCGGTCGAGGCGGAAGGTCCGCCAGTCGTCGCGGTCGACGTCGTAGGCCATCAGGTACCAGCGGCGACCGGTCGCGACGAGCCCGGCCGGCTCGACCGTGCGGGTGCTCGGGGTCTGGTCGCGCGACTCGTAGTCGAACCGCACGCGAACCGTGTCGCGCACGGCGCGGGCGAGGTGCAGCAGGGCATCACCGTCGACGGTCGGCAGCCCCGCGTCGAGCGTCTGGGTCGCGGCGTGCAGGGCGCGCACCTCGCTGCGCAGCTTCGGGGGCATCACCTGGTCGAGCTTGGCGAGCGTCCGCAGCGCCGCCTCGCTCGCGCCCGAGACGGTCCCGCCGGCCGCCATCCGCAGCGACACCGCGACCGCGACGGCCTCGGCGTCGTCGAGCAGCAGCGGCGGTAGCCCGCGACCACGGCCGAGCTGGTACCCGCCACCGGCGCCCTGGGTGGCGTGGACCGGGTAGCCGAGCGCCCGCAGCCGCTCGACGTCGCGACGGATGCTGCGGGTGGTCACGCCGAGCCGCTCGGCGAGCTCCGGTCCGGTCCAGACGGGGCGCTGCTGCAGCAGCCCGAGCAGGTGGAGCACCCGCTGGGTGGTCTCGGCCATGCCGGCCAGTCTGCCAGCCGTAGCGGACAGATCCTGTCCTGTTTGTCCGCGAGGCTGGGGCCACCGACCGAAAGGAACCTCCATGGCTCTCCACGTCCCGCCCGTCGCCGACGAGACCGACGCCATCCACGCCTTCCTGGCCCAGGCACAGGACGCCTTCCGGGCGCTCCTGCACGGGCTCACGCCACGTCAGGCGTCGATCGCACCGAGCGCGTCGTCGCTCTCCCTCGGCGGGCTGGTCAAGCACGTCACGGCGGTCCAGCGGAGCTGGCTCGCCAGCGCCGAGGCGGCCCCGGATCTCGCCCCGGAGTCCGGCGGCGCTGATGACTACTTCGAAGGCTTCACGTTCCGTGAGACCGACTCGCTGGAGGACCTGCTGGCGACGTACGACGAGGTGTGTGCGTCCGTGCTCGACGCCGTAGGCCGGATCGACCTGGACACCCGGGTCCCGGTCCCCGATGCGCCGTGGTTCCCGAAGGATGTCGAGGCGTGGAACGTCCGCTGGGTCTGGTGGCACCTGATGGAGGAGCTCGCCCGCCACGCCGGGCACGGCGACATCGTGCGCGAGACGGTCGACGGCGCGACGATGTACTCGCTCGTCGCCGCCCGGGACGGGCTTCCCGACCTGCCCTGGCTGCCGGCCTGGAAGCCGGTCGACCCGCCGTTCACCAGCGGGGTCGCGACGGTGCGTCTCCATGCCGCCGACCTCCGCACCGCTCGGGCCTGGTACGCCGACCTGCTCCGCGCCGACCCGTCCTTCGTCCATGACGACCACGTCGAGTGGCGGGTCGGCGCGCACGACCACGGGCTCCAGATCCGCGACCTGACCCACGCACCCGGCCACGCGCAGGAGGGAGCGGTCGCCTACTGGCAGGTCGACGACGTCGACGCGGCACTGGCCGACCTCCTGGCCCGGGGCGCGTCCAGCCACGAGGACGTGCGCGACGTCGGCGCCGGCTCCCGCGGCGCGGTGGTGATCGATCCGTTCGGCAACGCGCTCGGGATCGTGCAGCGGCCGACACTCCCGACGAGCGGCACCCACGACTCCGGGGCCGCAGCATGACCGTCACCCTCACCCGCAGCTGGAACGAGACGCTTCGCGACCAGCTCGACTTCCACTACCGGTACCTGGTCCGGCCCCGCCTCGAGGGGCTGACCGACGAGGAGTACCTCTGGGAGCCGGCCCCCGGCTCCTGGAGCATCCGGCCTCGACACGAGGCGACCTCCAGCCACGCGGCCGGGGCCGGCGAGCTCGTGATGGACTACGCCTGGCCCGAGCCCGAACCGGCACCGCTGACCACGATCGCCTGGCGGATCGCCCACGTGGTCGTCGGCTGCTTCGCCGAGCGCACCGGCAACCACTTCGGCGGCGAGGCTGCGGACTACCAGCGGTGGACCTACGCCGCCACCGCCGCCCAGGCGATCAGCCAGCTCGACACCGCCTACGCCGCATGGTCGGCCGGGGTGGCGACGCTCGGCGAGAAGGGCCTCGCCCGGCGGGTCGGCCCGGCCGAGGGCCTCTGGGCGGAGTCGCCGTACGCCGACCTCGTGCTCCACATCAACCGCGAGCTCATCCACCATGGAGCGGAGATCTGTCTGCTCCGCGACCTCTACCGGGCCACCCACACCTCTGAGGAGAGCTCATGAGCCGCACCGTCCAGGTCACCTTCGACTGCGCCGACCCGAACGCCCTCGCCGGGTTCTGGAACGAGGCGCTCGGCTACCGCTACGACGCCCCACCGCCCGGCTTCGCCACCTGGGAGGAGGCGCTCGACCACTTCGGCGTCCCCGAGGAGGACCGCAACAACGCCTCGGCCTCGGTCGACCCGGACGGCGTCGGACCTCGCCTGTGGTTCCAGAAGGTGCCCGAGGGCAAGGTCGCCAAGAACCGGCTCCATCTCGACGTCCGGGCCGCGCCGGGGCTCGAGGGTGAGGAGCGGATGGCCGCCCTGGAGGCCGAGTGCGAGCGGCTCACCGCCCTCGGCGCGTCCCGGGTACGCCGCTTCGAGCCCGAGCCGCCGATGAGCCACGGCTTCATCGTCATGCAGGACCCCGAGGGCAACGAGTTCTGCTTGGACTGAGGCTTGTCCGCCCGGCCCGATCGCCCCGTCGCTCAGTCGCTCAGTCGCTCAGTCGCCGACGATCCCCTGGTGCTGGGCGAGGTAGCGCTCGACCCGGCGGTCGGGGACCAGCCAGATCAGGGCCACGACGACGAAGGGGATCAGGGCGAGCCATGGCTCCACGAACGCCAGCAGGATGCCGGCCAGGTAGATGACCGGTGAGAGCTTGCCCTTGAGGTCGTTGCCGACGACCTCCCGGAGCCGGGGACCGGTGTCGGGCTGACGCATCATCCGGAGCTGGAGGAGGTAGTACGCGATGGCCGCGGCGAGGAGGTTCACGCCGTACACGACGGTGGGCGTGAGCGCGACCTTCGACTCGTCGAGCCAGGCCGTGGTGAACGGGTAGAGCGACAGCCAGAACAGCAGGTGCAGATTGGCCCACAGCACCGACCCGTCGACGTACTGGGCGATCTGGAACATGTGGTGGTGGTTGTTCCAGTAGATGCCGATGTACACGAAGCTGAGCACGTAGGTGAGCAGACCGACCCCGGTGTCGTCGCGCAGCGCCGTGAGGGTGGGCTGCTCGGGGACGTTCAGCTCGAGGACCATCACCGTGATGATGATCGCGAGCACGCCGTCGCTGAACGCCTCGAGCCGGCCGGTGGGCATGCGCCAGATCCTAGGGCCGACCGATGCCGCTCCGGCCGGCGTGGACCTGCGCGGTTCGGCTGGCGCGCAGTCGCGCACGGCGCTCGCCGCGACCGCTCAGGACGTGTAGTCGCGGAAGCCGCGCATGGTCTTGCGACCGAGGTAGCCGGCGGTGACCAGGTGTTCCAGCAGCGGAGCCGGGGCGAAGCCGGGTTCGCGGAACTCGAGGTACAGCTCCCTCTGGATCGCCAGCGACACGTCGTTGCCCACCACGTCGAGGAGCTCGAAGGGACCCATCGGGAGGGCGCAGCCGAGCTTCATCGCGGTGTCGATGTCGTCGGCCGTGGCGTAGTGGGCCTCGAGCATCTTCACCGCGTCGTTGAGGTAGGGGAACAGCAGCGCGTTCACGATGAAGCCCGCCCGGTCGCCGCACGACACCGGCACCTTGTCCAGCGTCGCGCAGAGCGCGAGCACGGTCTCGTGCACGTCGTCGGCCGTGGTGACCGTCGAGACGACCTCGACCAGCGCCATCACCGGTGCGGGGTTGAAGAAGTGCATGCCGATGACGTCCTGCGGCCGCTTGGTGGCGGTCGCGCAGGAGATGATCGGCAGGCTGCTGGTCGTGGTGGCCAGGATCGCCCCCGGCTTGCAGATCTCGTCGAGGTTCTCGAACAGCGTGGTCTTGACGTCGAGGTCCTCCGCCACCGCCTCGACGACGAGGTCGACCGTCCCGAGGTCGTCGAGACGGGTGGTACCGGTCAGGTGGCCCAGGATCTCGCCCCTGGCGTCCTGCTCGAGCTTGTCGCGCTGGATCGCCTTGTCCAGCGAGCGCTCGATCGCCGCACGCACGCCGTCCACCTTCGCGGTCGAGCGCCCGACGTAGGTCACGTCGTACCCGGCCTTGGCGAAGACCTCGACGATGCCCGTGGCCATCGTCCCCGTGCCGACGACCCCGACCGTGCGGACCTGGCGCCTGAGTCGCGGCTGGTGCTCGGCGTCCGGAGTGTGGGCGTCGGCGATGACGATCGGGCTGTCGGGGCCCTCGTAGGTGTAGAAGCCGCGGCCGGTCTTCCGGCCCAGGAAGCCGGCGGTGACCAGCTGCTTGAGGATCGGTGCAGGCGCGTGGAGGCGGTCGCGGCCCTGCTTGTACATCGTGTCGAGGATCTCGTACGCCGTGTCGAGGCCGATCAGGTCGAGCAGGGCCAGCGGACCCATCGGGTACCCACAGCCGAACCGCATCGCGGCGTCGATGTCCTCGCGCGTCGCGAACCGCTGCTCGAACATCGAGGCCGCGTGGTTGAGGTAGCCGAAGAGCAGGGTGTTGGCGATGAAGCCGGCCCGGTCACCGCAGATCACGGGGCTCTTCCCGAGCTTGGCCACAAGACCCTCGACGTCCTCGAGCACCTCCGGCTCGGTCACCACCGTCCGGATGATCTCGACCAGGTTCTGCACGGGAGCGGGGTTGAAGAAGTGGACTCCGATGACCCGGCCGGGGTGGAGGTTCGCGGTCGAGATCTCGGTGACGCTGAGGCTCGAGGTGTTGGTCGCCAGGATCGTCTCCGGCTTCACGATCCCCTCGAGCTCGCGAAAGATCGACTTCTTGACGTCGAGCGACTCGACCACCGCCTCGACCACGAAGTCGGCGTCGGCGAGGTCCTTCAGACTGGTGGTGAAGGTGACCCGGCCGACCAGCTGTGCCTGGTCCTCCGCGCTGAGCTTGCCGCGTTGGACCGCGCGACCCGTGGAGTGCTCCAGGTGCTGGCGGCCGCGTTCGACCGCCTCGTCGCTCACCTCGACGCCGACCACGGAGAATCCGTTGCGTGCGAACACCTCGGCGATGCCGGCACCCATCGTGCCGAGCCCGACCACTCCGATCGTGGCGAACTCGCGGCGGGTCTGCGTCTCGGGCGCGGCGGCATCGGTGGGACTGCTCGTCATGGGGCGCATCCTCCCACGCGGGCCCGGACGCTCACCGCGAGGTGCCTCACAGCCACGGGTCCCGGCAACCGACCCCCGGGACTCCCCGAGAGTCACTGGTCTCCGGCCCCGGAACCCGGACCGGAGCCGAGTCGAACGGATCTCGGATGCGACACTCCCCCTCCTCGTCCTGCTCGCCGGCTCCGCCCCCGCCCTGAGCGCATGCGGCGGATCGGGATCGTCCTCGGACACCGGCTGCGAGATCGACACCGGCCAGCTGGGCAACACCGGCAGCGGGACGGACGCCACCGCCACCGGCCGGGTGACCATCGACGGGGCCCAGAAGGGCGCGCAGATCCAGGGCATGAGGGACGACAGCGCACTGGGCATGCCCACCTGGAACACGATGTGGGTGGGTCGGTGACCTGAGCCGGGTGCGGGGATCCGTCCGTCCCTCAGGCCGGGTCCCCCACCAGGGCGGTCACCTCGTCGGCGCAGCCCCACGAGAGGGTGACGCCGGCTCCGCCGTGTCCGTAGCAGTGGATGACGTCGCCCACCCGCTCCAGTCGCACCTCGGGACGCGCCGGGCGGAGCCCGACCTTGTGCCGCAGGACCCGCGCCCTCGCCACGCCGGGGACGAGCGCGGTGGCACGCCGCAGGATGTCGTCGGCGACCCCCGGTGAGGGCGAACGGCTCCAGTCACCGTCCTCGTCGGTGCCGCCCAGGACGACGTCGTCGGTGCGCGGGATGACGTACGTCGGGACCTCCCCGCCGGGCTCCGCGGCCAGCCACCACTCGTCGAGGCCGAACTGCTCGACCACCACCACCTGGCCCCGCACCGGGCGCGTCGTGGTGTCGCCGGCGAGGGCGCGCGAGCCGAGGCCCGAGCAGTTGACGACCAGGGGCGCCGCGGGGAGTCGGGCGAGGGCCATCCGGGTGACGGTGCCGCCCGCGTCCAGGACCCGCTCGGACAGCCAGGCCAGGTAGCGGGGCATGTCGACCACCGGCGTGACGAACGACCAACCGTCGACGTACGGCGCGCGCGGCGGCACCCGGTCCAGCGACGGGACCGCGTCGCGCCACCACGGATCGCCCGTCCTCTCGAGGAACAGCTCGGTGCCCCGGCGCATCGTCACCCCGTCGGCCCCCAGCTCGCTGAGCCGCGCGAACTCGGCGTAGGCCGCCCGTCCCCACGTGGTCACCTTGTCCTGGGGCAAGGCCAGGTAGGGGTACCAGATCGCGGCCGCCACGCAGGAGGTGGTCTCGAGGGGTAGATCGCGCGCCAGGACGTCGACGCGGTGCCCGGCCTCGAGCAGGCGCAGTGCGCAGCTGAGACCCAGGACGCCCGCGCCGACGACGACGATCCGATCCGGCCGCTCCGGCATGCGGCCGAGTCTGCCCCACCGGGTAGGGTCACCGCCCGTGAGGATCGTGGTCGCTCGCTGCCAGGTCGACTACGCCGGGCGGTTGACCGCTCATCTGCCGATGGCGACCAGGGTGCTGATGATCAAGGCCGACGGGTCGGTGCTCGTCCACTCCGACGGCGGCTCCTACAAGCCGCTGAACTGGATGTCGCCGCCGTGCACCCTGCGGGAGGGCGCCTCGACGGACGGCGTCGCGCTCTGGACGGTGACCTCGCGGTCGTCGTCGGCGGGGCCGGACGACACCCTGCAGATCCTCATCGAGGAGGTCTTCAGCGACACCTCCCACGACCTCGGCGTCGACCCGGGACTGCAGAAGGACGGGGTCGAGAGACACCTGCAGGAGCTGCTGGCGGAGCACCCGTCGAGCCTGGCCGACGGCCTCACGCTGGTCCGGCGGGAGTTCCCGACCGCGATCGGCCCGGTCGACCTGATGTGCCGCGACGCGGGCGGCGCGTCGGTGGCGGTCGAGATCAAGCGCCGTGGCGAGATCGACGGGGTCGAGCAGCTGACCCGCTACCTCGAGCTGCTCAACCGCGACCCGCTGCTGGCTCCGGTGCGCGGGATCTTCGCGGCCCAGGAGATCAAGCCGCAGGCGCGGGTGCTCGCTACCGACCGCGGGATCGCGTGCGCCGTCGTCGACTACGACGCCTTGCGAGGCATGGACAATGCCGACGACCGACTGTTCTGATCCGGTCTGATCCGGTCGGATCCGGTGCCTAGCCGGCGATCGCCGCTGTACGACGGAAGAGCTCGGCCAGCAGATGGGCGTATCCCAGCGCGTCGTCGATCGCCCGATGGGTGTGCGGCACCTCGCCGAACCACGCCGAGGGCAAGCTGGCCGGTGACACCTCGCGGACGCCGCGACCGGTGACGGCCGCGGCGTACGACCGGAGGCAGAGCGTGTCGTGGAAGAGCGGCTCGGGCTCGTACAGACCGTCGAGGAGCTGGTGATCGGTGAAGCGGCGCAGGTAGAAGTCGATCCACGAGCCGTCGAACGCCACCGGGTGGGCCGTGAAGATCCGCGGCGCCGGCAGCCCGAGGACGAACCCGACGAAGTCGGACATCACCTGGGCCGGCTCGCGCGGACCGGTCGTGGCCGCGAGCAGCGCCTCTGGCTCGTCGTCCTCGAACCACGCTCGGGTGCCGGGATGCCAGGCACTTCCGGGCAGCTCGGCCAGCACGGCCTCGAAGCGCCCGCGCTCCTCGCCGGTGGCCGTGACGGCGATGGTGGCGAAGGAGAGCATCGAGTGCCGACCCGGCCGGAAGCCGGTCGCCTCGATGTCGGTCACCAGGTACGTCGCATCGTCAGGCTCGGCCGTCACGAGGGGCCACCCTGCCAGACGCACGGACGCGACGCCGCCCCCGGTGTCACTCAGGAGGCGTCGGACTCGTGCCGTTCCAGGCGTGGCTGGACGGGACCGGACCCGTTCGCGCGCAGCAGCGGCTCGGAGCGCGGCTCCGGGGCGCCGGCCGGGAGCTCGGACTCGTCGGCCGCCGCGTGCGGCAGCGACACCTCGCCACTGGCTGCGGCTTCGAAGAACCGGAGCATCTCGACCGGGAAGGGCAGCACGAGCGTGGAGTTCTTCTCGGCGGCCACCTCGACCATGGTCTGCAGCAGTCGCAGCTGCAGCGCGGCCGGGGTGGCACTCATGGTGCGCGCGGCCGAGGCCAGCTTCTCCGATGCCTGGAGCTCGCCGTCGGCGGTGATGACCCGCGAACGGCGCTCGCGCTCGGCCTCGGCCTGCCGCGACATGGAGCGCTTCATCGACTCGGGCAGTGCGACGTCCTTGATCTCGACCCGGTCGATGTCCACTCCCCACCCCGCAGCGGGGCTGTCCATCATGATCTCGAGCCCCTCGTTGAGCTTCTCCCGGTTGGACAGCAGGTCGTCCAGCTCGCTCTTGCCGATGATGGACCGCAATGACGTCTGGGCGACCTGGAGGATCGCGAACCGGTAGTCCTCCACGACCACGGCCGCCCGCATGGGGTCGGTCACCCGGAAGTAGACGACCGCGTCGACCTTCACGGTCACGTTGTCGCGGGTGATCCCGTCCTGCGCGGGCACCGGCAGGGTGATCACCTGGACGTTGACCTTGGTCATCCGGTCGACGAACGGCACCAGCATGGTCAGTCCCGGCTGACGCACCCTCTCCTGGGCCCGACCGAGCCGGAACACCACGCCACGCTCGATCTGCCGCACCACCCGAGCACTCACGAACCACACCGCCGCACCGAGCACGACGAGGATCAGGAACACCAGCGCCACCACGTCCATGCCGCCTCCCAACCGGGCACGCCACTCCCTCCAGGATACGTCGCGCGCCGGGTGGCTCAGGCAGCCACCGACTCCGGCTCGACGACCTCCTCGACCGGCGCGGGCAGCCGGCCCGGCAGCAGGAACGCCGAGGCGACCGCACCCGCCAGGCAGAGCAACCCGACGACCACGCACGCGGTCGACATCGCCGACATGAACGAGTCGTGGAACGCCGTCAGCAGCTGCGGGTCACGGACGGCGAGCGCCTGGGCGACACCGACCGAGTCCTGCGCCCGCGACACCACCGGGTCCGGCAGCGTCGAGAACGCGCCCGACGCGAGGTGCGAACCGAAGACCGACGCGAAGATGGACCCGACCACGGCCACGCCCAGGGTCCCGCCGAGCTCGCGGGTCGCGTCGTTCACGGCGGATCCGACGCCGGCCCGGGCCGGGGGCAGGACGAGCAGGATCGACTCGGTCGCGGGCGTGGAGATCAGTCCCATCCCGAGGCCCATCATCACCATCTGCGGCACGATCACGGTGGCGTACGGCGTCGCGACGCCGGACGTCGAGATCCACAGGAAGGCCGCTCCGAACAGCACCATCCCCGTGGTCACCACGATCCTGGTCCCGATCCGGGGCGCCAAGGCGGCGCCGACGACGGACGCCACCGCGATCGACAAGGCCACCGGCAGGATCCGGGCGCCGGTCGAGAGCGCACCGAACCCGCGCACGAACTGGAAGTACTGGGTCACCAGGAAGATGAACCCGAACAACGCGAAGAAGGTGATCGTGACGGCTCCGCTGGCGGCGCTGAACCTCCGGTCGCGGAACAGCGAGACGTCCAGCATCGGGCGCGTCGTACGACGCTCGCGCACCACGAACGCGCCCAGCAGCAGCGCCGCGATCGTGAACCCGCCCAGGGTCTCGACCGACCGCCAACCGTGCGCGGGCGCCTCGATGATCGTGTACGTGAGGGTGGCCAGCATCGCCACCGAGAGGCCGAGGCCGGGCACGTCGAGCGGCGGCACCGAGGGGTCGCGCGACTCGGGGATCAGGGCGTACGCCGCGACCGCCGTCACCAGCGCGAGCGGGACCAGCGCCCAGAAGACGCTCCCCCAGTAGAAGTGCTCGAGGAGCAGGCCGCCGCTGATCGGGCCCGCCGCGACGCCGAGACCCACGACCGCGCCCCAGATGCCGAGCGCGGTCGCCCGCTCCCGGCGCTCGCGGAACGTGTTGCTGATGATCGACAGGGTCGTCGGGAAGATCAGCGCCGCGAACGCGCCCATCACGAATCGGGCGGCAACGAGCGCCTCCGCGGAGGTGACCAGCGCCCCTGCGGCGCTCGCCGCGGCGAAGCCGACCAGTCCGGTGATCAGCGCCGGACGGCGCCCGAACCGGTCGGACAGGCTGCCGGCCGCCAGGACGAGACCGGCGAAGGCGAGGTTGTAGCCGTCGACGACCCACTGGAGCTGGCGGGTGCCCGCCGAGAGCTCGCGCGAGATCGACGGCAGGGCGACGTTGACGATCGTGGTGTCGAGGTTGATGGCGAGCACGGCCGCGCACACCGTGGCCAGGACCCACGCCTTGTGCACGCCGCTGCGCGGGGCCGCGTGCGGCACCCGCTCGCCCGAGGACTGGCTCATCCGGATCTCCTGATGTCGTGACCGGTGTCCGATGTGGACAATGACAACATCACGCTACCCCGGTATGTATCCAGTGTCAACATCCCCTATCCTCGACCCGTGAGCCGGACCCAGCCGTACCACCACGGCAACCTCCGACCCGTGCTGGTCGAGACCGCGGTCGAGCTCGCCCGCAGCACGGGTCCCGACGGAGTCGTGCTGCGCGAGGTCGCGCGCCGGGCGGGGGTCTCCCACAACGCGGCGTACCGCCACTTCGAGGACCGAGCCGCGCTGCTCGCCGAGGTCGCCGACAGCGCGATGGCCCAGCTCGAAGAGGCCATGCGGGCCCGCGCCGACGCGGTGACCGAGGCCGACCCGGCCCTGCGGGCGGTCCGGCGACTCGGCGAGACGGGCCGCGCGTACGTCCACTTCGCCATCACCGAGCCCGGTCTGTTCGCGGTGGCGTTCACCTCACCCGAGGGCGTCGCCGTGCACCGCGACCCGGCCACGCTCGGCGGGCCGTACGCATTCTTGAACTCCGTCCTCGACGAGCTCGTCGAGGTGGGCGCGCTCGCGCCGGACCTCCGGCAGGGTGCCGACGTCGCGTGCTGGGCGATGGTGCACGGGTACGCCGAGCTCCACGTGCACGGCCCGCTCCGCGAGGTGCCCGCCGAGCTGCGCGACGCGATGCTGGAGTCGGTGCTGGACGTGATCCAGCGCGGACTGTTCGGCTAGCTAGGCGACCGGGCGCCAGCCGTCGGCGTCGTGCTCGAAGACGTACGACGACCCGTTGCCGACCGCGGCATCGGCCGGCGCCTGCGGCGACCCGGGCGAGATCGCACCCCACAGCGCGAGGATCACCCCGCCGTGGCTGACCACGAGCACCGTCTCCCCACGGAACTGGTCGGCGACCTCCTCGAGCACGCCGAGGACCCGGTCGGCCGTCTGCCGCCCGGTCTCCCCGCCGGGAACCCCGCGCGAGAGGTCTCCGTCGAGCCAGGCCCGGACCATGACGTCGAAGAAGCCTGGGTCGTAGGGGCGTCCCAGGTAGTCACCGGCCGAGAACTCGTGGAGCCGCCCGCGCACGTGCACCGGAAGCCCCAGCACGCCGGCCGCGATCTCCGCGGTCTGGACCGCCCGCGACAGCTCGCTGCACATCACCGCCGCGACCTTCTCCGAGCGCATCCGCTCGCCCAGGTCACGCGCCTGCTCGCGGCCGAGCCGGGTGAGGCTCCCGCCGGTGGCGTTCATCTCGGGCGTCTCGTACTCCGCCTCACCGTGCCGGGCCACCGTGATCCGGGCCGGGCAGTGCACGTCGCTCACCTCGCCAACCTAGCCAGGGACCCGGGAACCCGGTTCCACGATCCGGAGCGCGTCGCTCGGCCGTTACCTCCCCGACCGGCGTGGGGCGCGGTGCCGGCGGCCCTGGGTGTGGCCGCCCGACCCTTCCGCGGGGCAGGATGCCGGACATGCGGATCTACCATGTCGCCACCCTGGCGGACTGGAAGCAGGCGGAGGGCACCGGCACCTACACCACGTCGACGTTCGGGCGGAGCCTCGAGCAGGAGGGCTTCATCCACGCGGCGTACCACGACCAGGTCCCCACCGTGCGGGACCGGCACTACGCCGACGTGGCCGAGCCACTGCTCGTGCTGGAGATCGAGAGCGACCTGCTCGACGCGGAGGTCCGCGACGAACCGGTCGGCGACGCGACGTACCCGCACGTGTACGGGCCGATCCCGACCGACGCCGTCGTCGCCTGGCGCCCGGCGCGGATGCCGGCCATCGAGCTGGGGACCGACCGAGCCCCTCGTCCTCCGCTGCCCTCGACCACGATCGCGTTCCGCGGCCTCGCGCTGGTCCTGGCGACGGCCGCGCTGGGCGCCTTCGTCAGTGCCGTCATCGCCCAATCGAGCACGGACGACGGGGATCTCCCGGAGGGAGTCTCGTTCGTGCTCTGGTCCTTGACGGCGGTCCTCGCGCTCCCCGCCCTCGTCGCCCTCGGGTACGGCGAGTGGGCGCGCCGCCAGGCCGGCGAGGGCGAGTAGTCAGGCGGACCGCTCGACCGGCTCCCAGCCCAGTTCGGCGAGACGATCGCGGCCGAGGTCGGTGGGGCGCAGGCCACGGTGGTCGTCGGAGCGGCGGACGAACCACGGTTCCGGCCCGTCGATGAGCGCGATGGCGAGGGCCGCCGCCAGGGACCCGGCGAGGTGCTCCCGGCGCTCGGTCCAGTCCAGGCACGGACGGGCGAAACGGCGCCGTGAGGCGCGGGCGGTCGTCACGTCGACGCCCCAGCCGAGCAGCCCCTCGACGCCGGGCTCGGACAGCCCGTAGCCGCCCGGCTCCGGCACCAGCCAGCCGCGCGCGACCAGACCGTCGTGCAGGGCGACGCCGCTGCGGCCAGCCACGTGGTCGTAGCAGGTGCGTGCCTCGGCCAGGGACCGGGCGCGGGTCGACTGCCGCAACGTGGTGACCGCCCGCTCGGGAGCGATGTGCGACAGCGACTCGAGCGCCGCGCCCACGTCGGGCGAGGCGATCCGGTGGTACCGGTGCCGTCCCTGCACGACGACCTCGACGAGCTCGCCCTCGCGGAGCTTGGCCAGGTGCTCGCTGGCCGTGGCGGGGCTGATCCCGGCGACCCTCGCGAGCTCCGAGGCGGTCAGCGCCCGACCGGTCATCAACGCGTCGAGCATCGCGGCCCGGCTGGGGTTCCCGAGCAGGGCACCTACGGCGGCGAGGTCGACGTCGTACATGCCGTCGAGCCTAGGGCGGGCACACTTCGGCACCCACCGAAGCATCTGCTCCCTAGCGTCCGACCATGACCCGGACCACTGAGAACCCCGGCAACGCCGTCGAGGAGGCGGTACGGCGCTCGCTCGCGCTCGTCGACACCTGGATCCACTGGGACGGCCGTCCGCACGTCAGCGAGGACGGTGACCGCATCTACACGCCGGCGAAGGCCGTGCGCCGGATCGCCGATCACCTGATCGACCACCTGGCCGAGGTCGAGGCGGTGCTCGCCGGCGCCGAGACGCAGCCCGACGCCTGGCACGCCAGCCTGGTGACGACCGAGGCCGACTGGGCGCGGTTCACCGAGCTGGACCGGGACGAGGCCCACCAGCGACTCCCGCGTCTCGCCCGCACGTTCGCGCTCCGGCTCGCCGCGGCGGGCCCGGACCAGTGGGATCGAGCGCGCGGGGACGGCTGGACGCTCAGGGAGATCGCCCAGCACCTCACCGGCGTGCTCTGGTACGCCGAGCAGGTGGGCGATCTGGGCCCCGGTGGTCAGTAGGTGCGCGGAACGAACGTCTGCTCGTGCATGGGCGGACGGACGTAGGGGATCTCCTGCATGGCCGGCAGCTCCACGACGTCGGGGGCGACGTCGCGATAGTCGAACTGGCTGAGCAGATGGCTGATGCAGTTCAGCCGGGAGGCCCGCTTGTCGTCCGACTGCACGACGTACCAGGGCGCCTGCTTGATGTCGGTGTACTGGAACGTCGTGTCCTTGGCCATGGAGTAGCGCACGTAGAGCTCGTGCTCGGCGAGGTCCATGTCGGAGAGCTTCCACCGCTTGAGCGGCTCGGCGTTGCGCGCCTCGAAGCGGCGGCGCTGCTCCTCGAAGGAGACCGAGAACCAGTACTTGAGCACGGTGATCCCCGACCGCACCAGCATCCGCTCGAACTCCGGGCACGAGCGCAGGAACTCCTGGTGCTCCTCCTCGGTGCAGTAGCCCATCACCCACTCGACGTTCGAGCGGTTGTACCAGCTCCGGTCGAACAGGACCATCTCGCCCGCGGCCGGCAGGTGCTCGACGTACCGCTGGAAGTACCACTGCGTCCGCTCACGCTCGGTCGGCTTGGGGAGCGCGACGACCCGCACGGTGCGGGGACTGGTGCGCTCGGTGATCCGCTTGATCACCCCGCCCTTGCCCGCCGACCCACGGCCCTCGAACACCACCGCGACCTTGAGCCCCTGGGAGGCGATCCAGTACTGCAGCAGGACCAGCTGCTCCTGCAGGCGGACCATCTCGCGCTCGTAGACCACCGAACGCAGGCGCCCGGACGTGGAGTAGTCCGCGCGGTCCCGCCCCGGCGGCGGCTCGACCGGACCTTCGACGTCGTCGGCTCCCTCTGGCGGCCTCGTACTCACGGCGCCCTCCTCGACGCCACCGTGCTACGCCGGGCGAATGGCTGGCAAGAGGCGTTCGGTCCGGCGAGCGGCGAGACGGGCTCGGCGATCGCCGGGATCGCGACGTCGGAGCCGGTACTCCACCCTGATCAGCGCCGTGGGCTTCTCCCTGCCCTGGCCGTCCTGGACACGCGCGCACCGAGCCGCTCAGGTGACGCGCACCGAACGCGGGCGATCCGTCAGTCGAGGTCGTTCGCCTCGCGGATCGCGTCGACGATGCCGCCCATGATCTCGGTCAGGCCGAAGTCCTTCGGCGTGTAGACAGCCGCCACGCCGGCGTCGATCAACCGGCGGGCATCGGCGTCGGGGATGATCCCGCCGACGATCACCGGGACGTCACCGATGCCGGCCTCCTCCATCCCGACCAGGACCGCCGGCACCAGCTCCATGTGCGACCCGCTGAGGATCGACAGCCCGACACAGTGCACGTCCTCGGCGACCGCGGCGGAGACGATCTGCTCGGGGGTGAGCCGGATGCCCTGGTAGATCACCTCGAAGCCCGCGTCCCGCGCACGGACGGCGACCTGCTCGGCGCCGTTGGAGTGTCCGTCCAGACCCGGCTTGCCGACGAGCAGTCGCAGCCGGCCACCCAGCTCCTCCCCCGTCTCGCGGACGCGGCGGCGTACCTCGGCCAGCTCCGCGCCCGCCGGTCCGACCGTCGACGCGGCGCCGACCGCGCCGCTCACCCCGGTCGGTGCCCGGAACTCGCCGAACACCTCCCGGAGGGTCCCCGCCCACTCCCCCGTGGTGGCGCCTGCGCGGGCGGCAGCGAGGGTGGCGGCCATCAGGTTGGCGTCGGTCTTCGCGTCCGCCGCCAGCCGGGCCAGGGCCTCGGCGACCGCAGCCTCGTCACGCTGCGCCCTCCAGGCGCGAACGCTCTCGATCGCCGCCCGCTCGGCCTCGGGGTCCGCGGCCTGGATGGCGGCGTCGAGGTCGGCGGTGAGCGGCGACGGCTCGGTGGTCTCGAACCTGTTCACCCCGACCACGACCTGCTCGCCGGACTCGATCCGGGCGCGGCGCGCGGCGTGGGACGACACGAGCTCCTGCTTCATGTAGCCGGACTCGACGGCGGCGATGGCGCCGCCCAGCGCCTGGACGCGGTCGATCTCCGCCCTGGCACCTTCGACCAGCTCGGCGACCTTGGCCTCGACCACATGCGAGCCGGCGAACAGGTCGTCGTACTCCAGCAGGTCGGACTCGAAGGCCAGCACCTGCTGGAGCCGCAGCGACCACTGCTGGTCCCAGGGCCGCGGGAGCCCGAGCGCCTCGTTCCACGCGGGCAGCTGTACGGCGCGCGCCCGGGCCTCCTTCGAGAGCGTCACGCCGAGCATCTCCAGCACGATCCGCGGCACGTTGTTCTCGGGCTGTGCCTCGGTCAGCCCGAGACTGTTGACCTGGACGCCGTACCGGAAGCGGCGCATCTTCGCGTCGTCGACGCCGTACCGGTCGCGGGTGATCTCGTCCCAGAGCCGGACGAACGCCCGCATCTTGCACATCTCCTCGACGAACCTGACGCCGGCGTTGACGAAGAACGAGATCCGGCCGACCACCGCACCGAAGTCCTCCGCCGACACCTGGCCCGATGCCTGGACCGCATCGAGGACGGCGATCGCGGTGCACAGCGCGTACGCGAGCTCCTGCGTCGGGGTCGCCCCGGCCTCCTGCAGGTGATAGCTGCAGATGTTGATCGGGTTCCAGCTGGGGACCTGGTGGAGGGTGTAGGCGATCAGGTCCGAGATGAGGCGCAGCGAGTGCTCGGGCGGGAAGACGTAGGTGCCGCGGGACAGATACTCCTTGATGATGTCGTTCTGCGTGGTCCCGGCCAGCCGGTGGGCCACGTCCTGCGCCTCGACGCCGGGGTTCTGCTCCTCGGCGACGACCTGATAGAGCGCCAGCAGCCACATCGCGGTGGCGTTGATGGTCATCGAGGTGTTCATCTCGATGAGGGGGATGTCCTCGAAGAGGCGGCGCATCTCCCCCAGGTGCGCGATCGGGACCCCGACCTTGCCGACCTCGCCCCTGCTCAGGGGCTGGTCGGGGTCGTACCCGGTCTGCGTCGGCAGGTCGAAGGCGACCGAGAGACCGGTCTGGCCCTTGGCGAGGTTGGTGCGGTAGAGCGCGTTGGACGCCGCGGCGGTCGAGTGGCCGGCGTAGGTACGCATGACCCAGGGACGGTCCTTGTCGGGCATGTGCCGAGGGTAGGTCCGGCAGGCGACGGGGCGCCCGGGTCTGTGGGCTATTCCTCACGTGGGCCACTGCACACGAGGAGCCGTGCGGGACCGCTCGACTCTCCCGCGAGATCGTCCGCGATCCCTGCCGTCGTGGTGCGGCACCGCCGACCCGGCCGCTGCAGCTGGCGAGGACGGCCAGGGTCGTGAGGGTCGGGCCGCCGCTCGCCTGGACGTTCTGCATCCGGATCGGGGTTGCCAGTGACGTCTGCTGGCCCCTGTTGTCGTAGTCGGTACCGCGTCGACCAGGCTCTGACCGAGCGCCGGCGACGACGACTCAGGCGGTCGCGGCCGCGCGCTCGACCTCGATGAACCGGGCCAGCCGCGAGACCTGGAGCATCCGGCGTACGGCGGGCCCGCAGCCCCGCACCCGCAGGTGGTGTCCGGCCCGGCTGGTCTCGATGGTCGCGTAGGCCAGGACCCGAGCGGCCGTGACGTCGATGGTGTGCACCTCGGTGAGGTCGATGGTCAGGTCGCGCTCGAACCCGCCGAGGAGCTCGTGGATGGCGTTGCGGACCTCCATCGTGCTGCGCACGTCGAAGTCGCCACTGAGCCAGAGCGTGTGTCCGTCGTGGACGATCTCCATCGTCCGACCCCCGATCCCCGTGCCCTTGGAGAGGCGTGTGGTCCGGCTCATCGACCTGCTCCGTCCTCCGCCGACCCGAGTCCGCGGCATGGGTGCTCTCTGAGCAACGTTCCTGTCTCCACTATGACGCGCTGACCCAAGCGGAGGGTTGCGCCGGAACGGGGCGAATATCCGTGCGGGCGGCGCGCACTACGCTTCAGAGTCATGGTGAACCTGACGCGGATCTATACCCGCACGGGTGACGCGGGCACGACGCGGCTCGGTGACCTGAGCACGACGTCGAAGAACGACCTGCGACTCCACGCCTATGCAGACGTCGACGAGGCGAACGCCCAGCTGGGGGTGGCACTTGCTCATGACCTGGAGGAGCCGGTCCGGGCCGTCCTGATACATGTCCAGAACGACCTCTTCGACGTCGGCGCGGACTTCTGCACCCCGATCGTGGAGGACCCAGAGTTCCCGCCACTGCGGATCACCCAGGAGTACGTCGACCGACTCGAGGGCTGGTGCGACGAGTTCAACGCCGACCTGCCCAAGCTCCGGTCGTTCATCCTGTCCGGGGGCACCCAGACCGCAGCCCAGCTGCACGTGGCCCGGACCGTCATCCGCCGGGCCGAGCGCTCCGCCTGGGCGGCGTACGACGTCCACGCCGAGACCATGAACCCGATCGCGATCCGCTACCTGAACCGGCTCTCCGACCTGGTGTTCATCCTGGCCCGGTACGCGAACCGTGAGAACGGCGACGTGCTCTGGGTGCCGGGCGGTGAGCGCTCGTGAGCGACCACCCCGCCAAGGCGGACGACCGGCGCGAGCGTCCCGACCCGACCGACGACCTGGTCTCGACCAAGCACGTCCTGCGCGTGCGCCGTGGCGAGCTGCGCTACACGGCGAGGACCGGACGGGTCGTGCTGCGCGAGGAGGAGCTCAAGAAGGGCGTGTTCCAGGGCTGGAAGGCCCGCGCCGAGATGTCGGTGACGGCGTACACGCTCGAGGACGCCGACGTCACCTCCCGCCCGATCACGTTCGTCTTCAACGGCGGCCCCGGCTCGTCGTCCGTCTGGCTGCACATGGGCCTGCTCGGGCCGCGCCGGGTCGACGTCGGCGACGTGACCGCACCGCACCCGCCGCCGTACCGCCTCGTCGACAACGCCGAGACGCTGCTCGCGGCCTCGGACCTGGTCTTCATCGACCCGATGTCGACCGGCCACACGCGAGCCGTCGAGGGCGGCAAGCCCCGGCGCTACCACGGCTTCGCCCAGGACGTGGAGCAGGTCACCGAGCTGATCCGGCTGTGGTGCACCCGCGAGGACCGCTGGATGTCGCCGAAGTTCATCATCGGCGAGTCGTACGGCACCGTGCGCGCGGTGGCGGTCGCCGAGCGCCTGGCGTCGCGGCACGCGATGGGACTCAACGGTCTGGTGCTGGTCTCGAGCGTGCTCGACTTCGGCAGCCAGGACTTCGAGCACCACCGGGCCGACGAGTCGTGCCTGAACTTCCTCCCCACGTACACCTCGATCGCGCACTACCACGGCAAGGTCAAGGGCCGGCCGGCCAAGCTCCGCGCCGAGGCAGAGGCGTTCTCGGCCGGTCCGTACCGGCTCGCGCTCGCCGCCGGACGCCGGCTCCCGGCCAAGGAGCGCGCCTCGATCATCCGCACGCTGGCGCGGCTGACCGGGCTCTCCGAGGAGTACGTCGACCGCAGCGACCTCCGCATCGAGCACTGGCGGTTCTGCACCGAGCTGCTGCGCGACCGGGGACTCACCGTCGGCCGGATCGACGGGCGCTTCAGCGGCCCGCTGCACTCGGCCATCGCGGAGAACATGGACCACGACACGTCGATGGACGCGATCGAGGCGCCGTACTCCGCGGCCCTGCACCACTACCTGCGCAGCGAGCTCGGCAGTCGCCAGGATCTGCCGTACGAGGTGCACGCCACGTCGATCAAGCACTGGTCGTTCAAGGAGTTCGAGGGCAAGCCGATCTTCGTCGCCGACAAGCTGGAGCGGGTGATGCGGGCCAACCCGCACCTGCGCGTGCGGATCGAGTACGGCTACTACGACCTGGCCACTCCGTACCACGCGGCCGAGAACATGGTCGCCCACCTGCGTCTCCCCGACGCGGCCTTCGACCGGATCGAGCACGAGTACTTCGAGACCGGCCACATGCCCTACCTCCACGAGCCGTCGCGGAGGCGCGAGGCCGCCTCGATCGCCGCCTTCGTCGGGCGGAGCTGAGCGTGCCCGTTCGGCCTCGCCCGGACCCGATGATCGCGCCGCCGGAGGCCGTGTCGGTGTTCACCGACGGAGCGTGCTCGGGCAACCCCGGTCCGGGCGGCTGGGCGTGGGCCGTGGACCGCACGACGTACGCCTTCGGCTCGGAGCCGGTCAGCACGAACCAGCGCATGGAGATCCGCGCCGCGCTCGAGGCGGTCACCGCCCTCGAGCGACCGCTCCTCGTGGTCAGTGACTCGACGTACGTCGTGAACTGCTTCCGCGACCGCTGGTGGGAGGGCTGGCTCTCCCGCGGCTGGCTGACCTCGGCGAAGAAGCCCGTCGCCAACCGCGACCTCTGGGAGCCGCTGGTGGCCGCAGCGGCCGACCGGGACGACATCGCGTTCCACTGGGTCAAGGGGCACTCCGGCCACGCGATGAACGACTTCGTCGACCAGCTCGCGGTGCGGGCGAGTCAGCGCGGCTGGGCTGGCTCCTAGCTCCGCTGCCGCACCAGCGTGTCCGCGACCACCGCGGCGTCGTCACCGACCCCCCACATCAGCGAGGAGCGGCGGTTGCGCAGGAAGTGCACCCCGCAGAAGAACAGGCCGGGCACCTCCGTGGCGAGGTGATCGTCCACGACCGGGAACCCGAGCTCGTCGAAGACCGGGAAGCCGACCCATCGGGCGTGGTCCGGCCTGAACCCCGAGGTGAAGAGCACGGTGCCCACGTCGGCCAGGTCGATCTCGGTCGGCGCCGTGGCCACGAACGGCTCCGGCTCCGGCAGGGAGGGTCCGTCGGGACCGAGCTCCGCGGCGAACAACGCCCGGAGACCGGCGTACCAGGCGTCGCCGAAGGCCACCGAGTCGGCCAGATCGTCGGCGAACGTCACGCGTCCGTCGCGCACACCGGTGAGCCGCCCGGCGAGCGTCACCCCCTGCTGCTGGAGCACCCGGAAGTGCAGATCGTGCCCTCCGCCGGCACCGGTCGTCTGCACGTTCGCGGCCAGGCGCGACCGCGGTGGGGGCAGGTCGGCGAACCGCTTGCCGAAGTACGACGTCCGCTCCATCCAGGTCACGATGTCCTTGCCCTCCGCGCGACGCGGCACCCACGGGGCTCGGCCGCAGGCGAGGGTCACCGGCCGGCCGCTGGCGTGGAGCTCCTCGGCCAGCTGCACGCCGGTCTGCCCGCTGCCGACGATCAGCACTCCGGCCCGGGTGAGCTCCCCGGGGCTCCGGTAGGAGGTGGCATCGAGCACGGTCACGTGCGCCGGGAAGGCAGTGGCGAGCGTGGGGTGGTGCGGGCGGCTGTAGGCGCCCGTGCAGACCACGACCTGGGCGCAGGACATCGTTCCCTCGCTGGTGTCGAGCACGAACCGGCCGTCGGGGCCCGGGTCGACCCGATCGACGCGGACGCCGACCCGGATCTCGCCGGCGTGCGCCGCGGCGTACGACTCCAGGTAGCCGACGATCTGGTCGCGGGAGACGTGTCCCTCCGGGTCATCGCCCGAGTAGGGCGCATCGGGCAGGGCCAGCGTCCAGTTCGGCGTGACCAGCGTGAGGCTGTCCCACCGGTGCCGCCATGCGCTGGCGACCCGGTCCGCCTCGAGCACCACATGGTCGACGTCGCGGGCCCGGAGCGCGTGACTCACCGCGAGGCCGGCCTGGCCCGCCCCGACCACGACGACGTCCATCCCTCATTGTTGCGGCTCGGGCGCGGGGAGTGCCATCACCTGCGGACCGACGACCGCGGGCGCACGGCTGCCGGGCACGACGTTCAGGACATGGCGACGAGGCGGTCCATGGCGGCGACCAGGCAGCCCGGAGCCTCGTGCCACACGAAGTGGCCCGCTCCTGGCTCGACGTGGGACCAGGCTCCCGGGATACGGGATGCGCTGTCCGTGCCGGCCGTGGGCGGCATCGGGCTCAGCTCGCCGACCAGGACGCCGAACGGCACCCGGATCGACGGCAGCGACGACTCCAGCTCCGGGAGTCGGGCCATCAGATCGGCCCAGAGTCCCAGGCTCGCCGGTTTGGAGAACTCCATGTGCGGCATGGGTGGAGCCGATGACGGGTCGGCGAAGTAGGACGGCCAGAAGAGCGAGAACGCCTCGAGCGACTCCTCCGGCGTCGCCTCACCGGCCATGTCCTTCTCGTCCAGCTCGCGGGCACGGTCACGATCGGACTCGCGCACCCGCGCCACCATCTCGGCCCCGAACGCCACCCCGCCACCGTCACCGACGGCTCCCAACGGGTCGACCGACAGCACCCCGGAGAGCCGCTCGGGGATGGCGACGGCGGCGTGGAACACGAGGTGGCCGCCCCACGAGTGACCCATCAGATAGGCGGAGTCCCACCGCAGTCCGTCGAGTACGGCGGCGAGGTCGGCCACCGCCTCGGCCACCGTGAACTCGCCCTGCTCGGTGGACGGCGCGAGACCGCGCTGCTGGAACGTCGCGACCTGGTAACGGGTGGCGAGCTCGCTCACGGCGTCGTCGAGATAGCCGGCGTTCATGCCGGGACCGCCGTGGACGGCGAGCACCCGCGGTCCTTCGCCGGAGACCCAGCCCGAGAGCTCACCGGACTCGGTGGTGGCGGTGAAGGGAGTTCGCTCCATCGCCGCAGCGTAGGGCAGTTGCTAGCGTGCGCGGAGAACCTGGACGAGGAGGCCGGCCACTGTGCTGTCGGACATCGAGATTGCCAATGCTGCGACACTGCGCCCGATCGGCGCGGTCGCCAGCGAGACCCTCGGGATCGACGAGCGGCACCTGGTGCCGTTCGGCCACTACAAGGCCAAGGTCGACCTGACCTATCTGGCCTCCCTCGCCGACCGACCGCTCGGCCGTCTGGTGCTGGTGACCGCGATGTCCCCCACTCCACCGGGCGAGGGCAAGACCACGACCACGGTCGGCCTCACCGACGCGTTGCACGGGCTGGGCAACCGGACCGTCGCCTGCCTCCGCGAGCCGTCGATGGGCCCGGTGTTCGGGATGAAGGGCGGCGCGGCCGGCGGCGGCTACAGCCAGGTCGTGCCGATGACCGACATCAACCTCCACTTCACCGGCGACTTCGCGGCGATCGCCGCCGCGAACAACCTGCTGGCTGCCCTGATCGACAACCACGTGCACCACGGCAACGAGCTCGACATCGACGTCCGGAGCATCACCTGGAAGCGGGTGCTCGACGTGAACGACCGGGCCTTGCGCCACGTCGTCGTCGCGCTCGGCGGTCACGCGAACGGGTTCCCGCGCGAGGACGGCTTCGACATCGTCGTCGCGTCGGAGCTGATGGCGATCTTCTGCCTGACCGAGTCGTGGGCGGACCTGAAGCGACGCATCGGTGACATCGTGATCGGCCAGTCGCGCGGGATGAAGCCGGTCACCGCGCGGGACCTCGGTGCGGACGGCGCGATGGCGGCGCTGCTGCGGGACGCCCTCGCGCCGAACCTGGTGCAGACCCTCGAGGGTGCCCCGGCGTTCGTGCACGGCGGCCCCTTCGCGAACATCGCGCACGGATGCAGCTCGGTGATGGCCACCCGCTCCGGCCTGCGTATGGCCGACATCGTGGTCACCGAAGCCGGGTTCGGTGCGGACCTGGGCGCCGAGAAGTTTGTCGACATCAAGTGCCGCAAGTCCGGACTTCGTCCCGACGTGGCCGTGGTGGTGGCGACGGTGCGCGCGCTGAAGTACCACGGCGGCGTACCCCTCGCCGACCTCGGCACCGAGAACCTGGGCGCTGTCGAGGCCGGCATGGTGAACCTGCGGCGCCACTTCCACAACATCCGCGAGGTGTACGGCGTGCCGTGCGTCGTGGCGATCAACCGCTTCCCGACCGACACCGACCTGGAGGTCGCCAAGGTGGTCGACCTCGTCGACGCCGAGGGTGTCCGGGCGTTCCCCGCCACGCATTTCGCGGACGGCGGCAGCGGGGCCCAGGACCTCGCGAAGGGCGTGCTGCAGGCGCTCGACGAGCCGTCGCCGTACACGTTCTCCTTCACCTACCCCGACGAGCTCTCCCTCACCGAGAAGGTCGAGGCCATCGCGACCCGGTTGTACGGCGCAGGCCTGGTCACCTGGGAGCCCAAGGCCCGGCGGCGGCTGCAACGGATCGAGGCCGACGGGTACAGCACGCTGCCGGTCTGCGTGGCCAAGACGCAGTACTCCTTCTCGACCGATCCCGCCTCGCTCGGCGCGCCGAGCGGGCACGAGCTCCACGTCCGCGAGGTCCGCCTCTCCGCGGGCGCGGGGTTCGTCGTCCTGGTCTGCGGCGACATGATGACCATGCCCGGCCTGCCCCGCGACCCGGCCGCCTCGCGGATCGACCTGGCCGACGACGGGACGATCCTCGGTCTCTCCTGACACCGAACCCGATCGGGTCGTCGGGCCGGCACCGGTTCGGCGGCCCTTGCCACGGTCGCGGGTGACGACCACACTCGGGTCGGGTGGGGGCGCGCTGCCGCTACCCGGCCCGGAGGGGGGCACAGATGGCTGACATGCTCATTCTCGATCTCGATGGTGTCGGCGAGGCCGACTACGCCAAGGTCAACGCCGAGCTCGGGATCGACGTGGACACCGGGGCCGGCGACTGGCCGGCAGGTCTCGTCAGCCACATCGCCGGCGTCGACGACAGCGGCCACGGGTACGTGGTCGAGGTCTGGGAGTCGCAGCAGGCGCAGGCCGACTTCATGGGCTCACGGCTCGGCGCCGCGATGGCGGCCGCCGGG
This sequence comes from Nocardioides sp., assembly GCA_036265495.1. Taxonomy (GTDB): domain Bacteria; phylum Actinomycetota; class Actinomycetes; order Propionibacteriales; family Nocardioidaceae; genus Nocardioides. The sequence goes on from DATAOY010000107.1 coordinate 53,344, forward strand.
ATCACCGCCGTCCCGCAGATGACATGGGCACGCGTGATGGGCCACCGCAACCCGGGCCTCTGACCCTGCAGCTGTTCCGACCGTCACGTTTCGTCCGGCTGTCTCGACTCGGGGTGAGAGACAGTCGAGACGAGAGGTGAGTGCGATGCATGTCTACGTCGCAGGGGGTACGGGCGTCGTCGGACGGCGGCTGATCCCCCAGCTGGTCGAGCGCGGGCACCGGGTGACGGCGACGACACGAGACCCGGCGAAGACCGCCGGGCTCCAGAAGCTGGGCGCGCAGGCGGTGGTCGTCGACGGGTTGGACAGCGCCGCCGTCGGCGAGGCGGTGGCGAAGGCCGAGCCCGATGCCGTCGTGCACCAGATGTCGTCGCTCTCGGAGAAGCTGGATCCGAAGCACTTCGACCGGTCGTTCGCGATGACCAACCGGCTGCGCACCGAGGGACTGGACCACCTCGTGGCCGCCGCACAGGCCAGCGGGGTGCGGCAGGTCGTCGCCCAGAGCTACACGGGCTGGCCGAACATCCGCTCCGGCGGATGGGTCAAGGACGAGGAGGACCCCCTCGACCCGGAGCCGCCGAAGGCGCAACGGGAGTCGCTCGCGGCGATCCGGTATCTCGAGGAGACCGTGCAGAAGGCGGACGGCACGGTCCTGCGGTACGGCGGGTTCTACGGCGACGCCTCCGACCCGATGATCCCGATCGTGCGGAAGCGGCAGTTCCCGCTCGTCGGAGGCGGCACGGGCTACATGTCCTGGGTGCACCTGGACGACGCGGCGCGCGCGACCGTGCTCGCGCTCGAGCAGGATGCCCGCGGGGTCTTCAACATCGTGGACGACGAGCCCGCGCCGGCCTCGGAGTGGCTGCCGTACCTCGCCGACTGCCTCGGCGCGAAGCCGCCCCGACACCTGCCGCTCTGGGTCGCCCGGCTGGCCGCCGGAGAGGTCGCGGTCTCGATGCTGACCCGCACCCGCGGCTCGTCCAACGCGCGTGCCAAGCGCGAGCTGGGGTGGGAGCTGCGCTGGCCGTCGTGGCGGGAGGGCTTCCGGCACGGCTTGGCGACGGAGGTGTAGCGGTGGGTGCCGAGGAGTTCGAGGAGCTGCGCCCGCTGCTGTTCTCGATCGCCTACCGGATCCTCGGCAGCGTCAGCGAGGCCGAGGACGCGGTCCAGGAGACCTGGCTGCGCTACCACGCGAGCGGCACGGTGCCGATCTCGCTGAAGTCCTTCCTGTCGGCGGTGGTGACCCGGGTGTCGATCGACGTGCTGCGGTCGGCGCGGGTGCGACGGGAGTCGTACGTCGGACAGTGGCTGCCCGAGCCGCTGCTCACCGACCGCGAGTCCACGACGTACCCGGATCCCGAGCACGCCGCGGAGCTGGCCGACTCACTCTCGATGGCGGCCCTGTTGCTGCTGGAGCGGCTGAGCCCCGAGCAGCGCGCGGTGTTCGTGCTGCACGACGTGTTCGCGTTCCCGTTCAGCGAGATCGCCGAGGCCATCGGCAGGTCGGAGGTCGCGTGCCGGCAGCTCGCCTCGCGCGCCCGGCGGCTGATGGAGGACGGCAGGCCGCGGTTCGACGTCGACCGTCGCGACCGCGAGGAGCTCGCCGCGCGGTTCTTCGACGCGCTCACCGCCGGCGACGTCGACGCGCTGCGGCAGCTGCTCGCGGCCGACGTCGAGGTGTACGGGGACGGCGGCGGCAAGGCTCCGCAGTGGATGCGCGTCGTGGTGGGGCTGGACAACGTCGCACGGATGTTCGCCGGGCTGGGCCAGCGGTTCGCCGGCAGCGGACTCCAGGTCGAGCGGCACGAGGTCAACGGCCAGCCCGGCGCGGTCTTCCGCGACCCCTCCGGACGAGTGATCAACGTGCTCACGCTGGACGTCCTGGACGGCCGGATCCAGGTCATCCGTTCGGTGATCAACCCCGACAAGCTCCGGCACATCGGGCCGGTCGCGGATGCGTGGGCGCTGATGCGCCAGACACCGCCGAAGGCAGGCCCCTGAGGTCAGTCCTCGGGCATCGAGCGACGGGCACCGACCGGTCGATCGGCGGTCGGGAAGCCGAGCGTGCCGGCGGCCACCCACCACTCCATCACATCGTATGTGAGGCGTCCCGCCACGACGGACGGATCGTGGTCCGACAGCCGAGCCGCCTCGGCGGGGTCGCAGGCGAAGATCGACATCCCGCGGTACGACGGGTCGCTCTGCTCGCCGAAGGGTCCGTTCACCACGAGCAGGCCCTGCCGCCTCAGCTCGGCCCGATACGCGAGATGGCTCGCCTGGAGCTCCTCGAGCGCCTCGTCCGACATCTCGGGCACGCCGGCCGGCCGGCGCAGGACCACGAGTGTGTACACGTCGAAGGCGTCCGGGATGTTGGGGTCGCGTGCCACGCAGCTCACCCTAGGCGTTGCCGAACGCCGACCGCGCGCTCAGGAGTCGAAGCCGAGGCCGAAGCGGTCCAGGGTCCGCAGCCAGAGGTTGCGCCGGCCCCGGCGGCGATCGGCGGCGGCCAGCGACCTCCGGGTGAGCTCGATGCCGGTCCAGGCGAACGGCTCCGGCGGGAACGGCAGGGGCTTCCTGCGCACCATCTCCAGACGGGTGCGCTCGGAGTCGACCCCGTCGAGCAGGTCTAGCATCACGTCGGCCCCGAAGCGGGTGGCACCGACACCGAGGCCGGTGTAGCCGAGTGCGTAGGCCGCGCGCCCCGCGTAGGCCGTGCCGAAGAAGGCGCAGAAGCGCGTGCAGGTGTCGATCGCCCCGCCCCAGCGATGGGAGAACCGCAGACCCGCGAGCTGCGGGAACGTCGTGAAGAACTGCCGGGCCAACAGGTCGAACGTCTCGGGCCTCTGGTCGTAGTCGGGACGGACGTTCCGGCCGAAGTGGTAGATGGCGTCGTAGCCGCCCCACAGGATCCGGTCGTCGCGCGTCATCCGGAAGTAGTGGAACTGGTTGGTCATGTCGTCCAGCCCCTGCCGGTGGCGCCAGCCGATCGCGTCGAGCTGCTCGGGCGAGAGCGGCTCGGTCATCAGGGCGTAGTCGTAGACCGGGACCGTGTGCAGTCGCACCCGGCGGACCAAGGAGGGGAACGCATTGGTGCCCAAAGCCACGCGGCCAGCGCGCACGACGTACCCGGCGTCGGTGCGGACGTCGAGTCCCGGTCCGCCACGCCCGATGCTCGAGACGTGCGTGCCTTCGTGGATGCGGACGCCGAGCGCCTCGGCGGCCGCGGCGAGACCCCAGGCCAGCTTCGCGGGATCGACGAGGGCCATGTCGCGCGGCTCGAAGACACCTCCGAGGAAGCTCGGCGAGCTCACCTCGGCCCGCATCGCCTCCTGGTCGAGGTACGTCGCGTCGGGGTTCGCCGCGGTCATCTCGCGCAGCCACTCGAGGTGGTGCGGCTCGGTGGCCACCGTGATGGCACCGGTTCGCTCGAACTCGCCGTCGATCCCGTACCGCTCCAGGGTCGCCTCGATGGCGTCGAGGTTGTCGCGACCGAGCCGGTCGAGCGTCTCGATCTCCCGCGGCCAACGCGTGGCGCCGTTCGCATGCCCGTGGGTGATCGAGGCGGCGCAGAAACCGCCGTTCCGGCCGGAGGCCGCCCAGCCGATCCGGCTGCCCTCGAGCAGCATCACGTCGCGACCGGGGTCACGCTCCTTGGCCAGGATCGCCGTCCAGAGACCGGAGTAGCCGCCGCCCACGACGCAGAGGTCCGCGCTGGCATGCGCATCGAGGCCGGGCCGAGGCGTCGGCCGGTCGGAGTGGTCGAGCCAGTACGGCGTGGTGGCCGAGTCCGCGAGAGCGGGATGGAGGGCCTCCGGCATGCCCGCATCGTGCCAGAGCGAAGGACGCCTCGACCCGACGGAGCTCGGGACGAGACGTCCGGACCGGCCCCATGAGGGACGCTCCGTCCCGGCGACCGCCCGGGCGGCGTGCTACCGCGGTGAGTGACGCAGAGACGGCGCTCTCACGGCGACGCCTCCGGACTCCACGAGGGCACGGGCGTCGGCGGGTCCGTGCAGCAGGATCACGGGTGGTCCGGTCGCGGCGGCCGCCCACGCCCGCATCCGGGCGCGGTACGGTGCGAACGAGTGGACGTGCCAGACGACGATCGAGTCCCGGGCGAACGTGTTCCGCAGCGTCTCGCGGTTGCCGTTGCAGACCTCGCGGCGATCGATCAGCCGGGCCGCGGTCCGCCGGAGCAGCCGGCTCAGGCTGACCGCGCGAGGGTAGTCCAGCGCCACGACCAGATCGGCGCGCTCGAGCACGCGCTCGCGCCAGGCGCCGTACGCCGCATCGAGGATCCACCGGTCGGCCCGGCTCAGCTCGTCGAAGTGCTCGATCTGTTCCGCACGCGGCATCGGCACCCAGCCCGGGCTCCAGGTGATGTCGTCGACGCTGGTCACCGGGATGCCGGTGAGCTCGCCGAGGCTGCGGGCCAACGTCGACTTGCCGGAGCCGGTCACGCCGTACACCAGGATCCGGCGCGCGTCTGCCAACCGGTCGGTCTCGGGCACCCGGCGATGGTACGTCGGCCCTGACCGGGTCGTCCGCTCCACCGGGTGCTAGAACGACCACTCGGGCGGACGACCGAGGGGCACCGACCGGGTCGTCCGCTCCACCAGGTGCTAGAACGACCGCTCAGGCGGACGACCCGGTCAACGGGGTCTCGCGACCTGGCGGCCGGCGGACCGAGCTGACCAGCACGGCGGCCGGCAGCATCGCGATGGCGATCACCAGCAGCGACCGGAGGGTGCCGACGTGGTCGCCGACGAAGCCGAGCAGGGGCGGCCCGGCCAGGAACGCGCCGTACCCGATCGTCGAGACCACGCTGACCCGGCGGGCGGCGCGGGCGGGGTCGTCGCCGGCGGCGCTCATCCCGACCGGGAAGCCCAGCGCTGCCCCCAGTCCCCAGAGCACGATGCCGAGGACGGCCAGGCCCGCGACGCCGGTCCAGACGACGATCAGTACGCCGACCGTCACGGCCAGGGCCGAGGCGAGCATCGTCGGGACCCGCCCGAAGCGGTCGAGCACGATCGGCCCGCCGAGCCGGCCGAGCGTCATCGACGCCACGAAGAGCGCGAAGCCGAGTACGCCGACCCAGTGGCGCGCGTCGTACCCGTCGATGAGCGAGAGCGCGAGCCAGTCGTTGGCCGCTCCCTCGGCGAGGGTGAACGCCAGCACCATGAGGCCGATCGCCAGCGTGCGCGGCTCGAGCCAGGCCGACCGGCTTGCGCCCTTGGCGGCGCTCTCGTGCTCCGTACCGGCGGGCAGGAGCCGACGACTCGCGACCACCGCGACGAGGACCGCCATCGTGGGGACGACGGCATAGTGCGCGGCCAGGGGTACGCCGAGACCCGCCGCCACTGCTCCGACTCCAGCGCCGGTGAACGTCCCCAGCGACCAACCGGCATGGAACCGGGGCATGATGCTCCGGCCCAGTGCCCGCTCCACCGCGGCACCGTCGACGTTCATGGCGACGTCCCAGACACCGGTGCCGAAGCCGTAGGCGAGAAGCCCGAGGGACGCTCCGGCCGCAGACCCGGCGGTGGCCATCACACCGGCAACGACCAGACCACCCAGGTCGGCCACCGCACCGAGCCGGACGACCGCTCCCGCACCGAAGCGCTCGATCAGGTGCCCGCTGGCGGGCATCCCGATCATGGAGCCGACGGCCACCGACAGCAGCAGCGCGCCCAGGGCACCGTTGGTCAGGTCGAGCGACTCACGCAGGTCGGGCACGCGGGAGGCGAGCGTGGCGAAGCAGAAGCCGTTCAGCGCGAACACCAGGGCCACCGCGTTGCGAGCGGTGGTCGCGCCGGCCAGGGTCGGCGATGAGGTCACGGGCGCGTGATCACAGGTGATGGGCGCCGGGCGGGGCCGCCTCGAGCCAGGACTGGAAGCCCATCAACGACGAGGAGCCGAGCGCCAGCTCGATGACGCCGGTGGGGGTCTCGCATCGGATCACGACGTGGCCCGGGTAGAGCGAGAGCTGCTCGACGCCTTCGGGCTCGCGGCGTCCGACGTACGCGAGCGTCGTGCGTGCCCAGACGCGCTTGGGCCGCGGCGAGAGCGAGAAGATCCGGAACCACTCCAGCGAGTCACCGGCGTACCGACCGAGGCCCAGCAACCAGCCACGCCCGGGCTTGGAGGCCCGGGCGCGGTAGCTGAGCTCGAAGGTCCCGCCGTGCCGGGAGAGCCAGCGCCGTCGGACGATCAGGGCGACTCCCAGGAGCAGCACGAGCAGGAGCACGACCGCGGCCGACTCCAGCAGCCCCTCCCAGATCGGCAAGGCTTCCTCTCCCGTCAGCCCCAGCGGGCGATCAGTCCTCGCCCTCCAGCGCGGCCTTGCGTTCGTCCAAGAGGCGCTTGGCCTCGTCGAAGTCGCTCTCGTGAGCCAGTTCGGCATACTCGCACAGCAGCCGGACGTGGTTGTCGGCGACCGAGATGAAGCCGCCGTCGACCGCGGCCAGCCAGTGCCCGTCATCGACCGTGCGCACGTCCACCTGCCCGGCGGCCAGTACCGACATCACCGGGGTGTGGTCGGCCATGATGCCGATCTCGCCGGCCAGCGTGCGGCAGTTGACCACGGTGGCCTCGCCGGACCAGACCTCACGGTCGGCCGCGACGAGGGACACCTGCATCGTCTTCGCCATGTCAGAGGCTCTTCTGGATCTCGTCCCACTTGCGCTCGACGTCGTCCAGACCGCCACACATGAAGAACGCCTGCTCGGCCACGTGGTCGTACTCGCCGTCGGCGATCTTGTTGAACGCCTCGACCGTCTCCGCGACCGGGACCGTCGAGCCCTCGAGGCCGGTGAACTGCTTGGCGACGTAGGTGTTCTGCGAGAGGAAGCGCTGGATGCGCCGTGCCCGGCTGACGATGATCTTGTCCTCCTCGGACAGCTCGTCGACACCGAGGATGGCGATGATGTCCTGGAGCTCCTTGTTGCGCTGCAGGATCTGCTTGATCCGGATCGCGCAGTCGTAGTGCTCCTGGCCGATGTACTGGGCGTCGAGGATCCGAGACGTCGAGGTCAGTGGGTCCACCGCCGGGTAGATGCCGAGCGAGGCGATCTCGCGCGACAGCTCCGTGGTGGCGTCCAGGTGGGCGAAGGTCGTCGCCGGAGCCGGGTCGGTGTAGTCGTCGGCCGGCACGTAGATCGCCTGCAAGGAGGTGATCGAGTGACCGCGCGTCGACGTGATCCGCTCCTGGAGGGTGCCCATCTCGTCCGCCAGGTTGGGCTGGTAGCCCACCGCGGAGGGCATCCGGCCCAGCAGCGTCGACACCTCGGAGCCGGCCTGCGTGAACCGGAAGATGTTGTCGATGAACAGCAGCACGTCCTGGTTCTGGACGTCGCGGAAGTACTCCGCCATCGTCAGTGCGGACAGGGCGACCCGGAGGCGCGTGCCCGGCGGCTCATCCATCTGGCCGAACACCAGGGCGGTCTGCCCGATGACGCCGGCTTCGGTCATCTCCTTGATCAGGTCGTTGCCCTCGCGGGTGCGCTCACCGACGCCGGCGAACACCGAGACACCACCGTGGTCGCGCGCGACCCGCGCGATCATCTCCTGGATCAGCACCGTCTTGCCCACACCGGCACCGCCGAACAGGCCGATCTTCCCGCCCTGGACGTACGGCGTCAGCAGGTCGATGACCTTGATGCCGGTCTCGAACATCTGGGTCTTCGACTCGAGCTGGTCGAACGCCGGAGCCTTGCGGTGGATACCCCAGCGCTCCTTGATGTCGAGGGTCTCGCCCTCCTCGAGGTTCAGCGGCTCGCCGAGCATGTTGAACACGTGACCGAGGGTCACGTCGCCGACCGGCACGCTGATCGGGCCGCCGGTGTCGGTCACCGTCGCGCCGCGGACCAGGCCGTCGGTGGGCTGCAGCGAGATCGCGCGGACCATGCCGTCGCCGATGTGCTGGGCGACCTCGAGCGACAGCGTGTGCTTGTCGCCGGCGAGCTCGAACTGGCACTCGAGCTTGTTGTACATCTCGGGCATCGAGTCGATCGGGAACTCGATGTCGACGACGGGGCCGATGACCCGGGCGATGCGGCCGCCCGCGCCGTCGGTGGCGCCGGCCTTCTTCTCTTCAACCGTGGCAGTCATATGTCTCAACTCACTCTGTTGCGGGTCTGGGTCGTTCGGGGTCGCAGCCGG
>DATAOY010000108.1:0-8278 GCA_036265495.1 Nocardioides sp.
GTCATCAGGTGGTCGGTCGCGATCGAGCCGCAGATCAGCAGGGACACGTCACGGAACACTACCTTCGACCCTGGGTGTACCCGGGAGTAGCCGCTAGCGTCGTTCGCATGACCCGTGCCCGCTCGTCGTACGACGAGATCGACTCCCCGTCGGACATGCGCGAGGACGCAGCCGCCGCCCGCCGGGCCCTGCGCGTCGCACGAGCGGCCGCCGCGGGCCCGCCGAGCCTGGAGTACGACGACTACCCGCGCGAGGTGCCCAAGCGCGACATCGAGGTCGGGGAGGCCGCGGCACGCATCGCCAACGCCCTCCACCTCCATCTGGACTAGGCGCTGAACCAGGCGCTGGACTGAACGGGCCTCGAGCCCGAGCAGCACGAAGCCCCCGCGGAGTCGTCTACACAGACGCGGGGGCTTCGTGGAGTCCGGGTGTCCCGGCGCCGACTCAGTGGAACGAGTCGCCGCAGGCGCAGGAGCCGGTCGCGTTCGGGTTGTCGATCGTGAAGCCCTGCTTCTCGATCGTGTCGACGAAGTCGATCATCGCGCCGTTGAGGTAGGGCACGCTCATCCTGTCGACGACGACGGCCACGCCGTCGAAGTCGCTGACGATGTCGCCGTCGAGGGTGCGCTCGTCGAAGAACAGCTGGTAGCGCAGGCCACTGCAGCCACCCGGCTGCACGGAGATCCGCAGCTGGAGGTCGTCACGACCCTCCTGGTCGAGCAGGCTCTTCACCTTGGCGGCCGCGACCGGGCTCAGGTTGATCTGATCGGTACGGCGCTCGGTGACCTGGTCGGTCATGCTCGTTGCTCCTTCGTCGGTGTCCGAGAAGCGCGTCTCAGGCGCGTCTGACAGGTCCAATTCTCGCACAGCGATGGTTATTCCGGCGGATCCCCACCAGCGCGCGGAACGGACGTCGATCAGCGCGACCAGCTGCGCGCGACGCGCTCGGCCAGCCGTGCCAGGCTGCCGGCGGGGTCGCCGAAGGCGCGCTCCTCTCCCACCAGGTCGACCAGGGAGTACGCCGACTCGATGCCGAGGGCGCGCATCTCCCGAGCGCCGACCAGGACCTGCCCGGCCACGGCGACACAGGGACGGAGCGCCTCGGCCGCGACCGCCGCCACGCCGTACGGGACCTTGCCGGACCGGCTCGAGAAGTCGAACGCACCCTCCCCGGTGAGCACCAGGTCCGCGGCGCGCGCCCGGGCGGCCAGGTCGACGGCTTCGGCGACGACGTCGAACCCGGAACGTCGTGCGGCGCCCAGCAGCAGCAGCGCGAAGCCGAGTCCGCCGGCGGCGCCGGCGCCCTTCTCCAGCGACGTACGCCGATCGGTGGCGGCCGCGAGCTGCTCGAGCACCTCGTCGACGGCCGGCAGCCGGTCCTCGGTGATGCCCTTCTGCGGCCCGAACGACTTGGTGGCGCCGAACAGGCCGGTCAGCGGACTGTCGACGTCGCTGGCACAGGTCACCCGGACACCCCTGAGACGCGCCCGGGCCGGCGCGAGGTCGACGATGCTGACGCCGGCGAGGCCGGCCGGGCCCTCGTCGAGCGGGCGGTCCGCGACGGCGCCCAGCGCACCGAGCAGGCCCGCGCCTCCGTCGTTCGTCCCGGACCCGCCGAGGCCGACCACGATCTCGGTCGCCCCGGCCTCGATCGCGTGCCCGACCAGCTCACCGACCCCCCACGTCGTGGCGCTCTCGGCCTGCTCGCCGCCGGTCAGCGCGAGCCCGCAGGCCTGGGCGCTCTCCACCCAGGCCTCGTGGTCCCGGCGCAGCACGACGCCGGGTACCGGTTCGCGATGCGGCCCAAGGACGGTCACCACCGACAGCTCGCCGCCGAGCGCCTCGTGCAGGACGTCGACGAACCCCGGCCCGCCGTCGGCCATCGGAGCGAGGTCCAGCCGGTCGTGGGGAGCCCGGCGGACCCACCCCTCCGCGATCGCGCGCGCGGCCTCAACCGCCGTCAGAGTGCCCGCGAACTTGTCGGGCGCGACCAGCACGCGCATGGAGGTCATCCTCGCCCCATCCACCCGGCGGCCCTCGGGCGCCCCGGCCGCGTCGCTAGGTTGACGACGTGAGCGACGTGCGGATCCGGCCGATGACCGTCGACGACGCACCGCGGGCCGAGCGGGTGACCGCGATCGGGTTCCACGAGCTCGACACTCGGATGTTCCGCCGCGCCTGGCCCGACCCGCAGCTGCGGCCGCCGGAGCGGGGGGTCGGCTGGATCACCCGCACCCAACATCTGATCGGCACCGATCCGGGCGGCTGCTGGGTGGCCGAGCGGGACGACGAGGTGCTCGGCATCGTGGTCTCGTTCGTGCGCGAGAAGATGTGGCTGCTCGCGTCGTACGCGGTGGTGCCCGAGGCGCAGGGGCTCGGCCTCGGCAAGGCCCTGCTCATGCCGGCGCTCGACTACGGCCGGGGATGCCTGCGGGCGATGTTCAACGCGTCCAGCGACCCCAAGGCGCTGCGTCGCTACCACGCGGCGGGCTTCAGGCTGTACCCACAGATGTTCCTGCGCGGCACCCCGGACCGGTCGCAGATCCCGGTCGTCGACAGGGTCCGCGAGGGGACCGAGACCGACATCGACCTGATGGACTCCGTCGACCGGCAGACGCGCGGCGCCGCACACGGCGTCGACCACCGGCTGCTCCTGCAGCAGCTCCGGCTGGTGGTCAGCGAGAGCCGCTCGGCGCAGGGGTACGCCTACCTCGACGACGGGGTCGCCCTGCTCGCCGCGACCGACCGACGGACGGCGGCCCGGCTGATGTGGGAGGCGATCGCCTCCAGCGACGACGTCCTGATCGGGCACATCACGCCGGAGAACGGCTGGGCCGTCGACGTCGGGCTCGCCGCCCGGCTGGAGCTGCATCAGGAGGGGTACCAGGCGCTGCGGCACATGCGGCCGCCGAAGCCGTACCTCCCGCACGGGGCGCTCATGTGACCGTTCCCTACGATGGCCGGATGACGACGGTGGACCTGCCGCTGCTCCCGCTCGGTCGCGGCACCGACCTCACGGCCGAGCGAGGTGTCGAGTGCCCGGGCGACCTGCCGGCGCCGTCCGACCCCGACCTCGTGGCCCGCGCCCGCGCGGCCAAGAAGGCCCTGGGTGAACGCCTCTTCGTGCTCGGCCACCACTACCAGCGCGACGAGGTGATCCAATTCGCCGACGTCACCGGCGACTCCTTCAAGCTCGCCCGCGACGCCGCGGCCCGGCCGGAGGCGGAGTACATCGTGTTCTGCGGCGTCCACTTCATGGCCGAGTCCGCCGACATCCTCACCTCGCCCGAGCAGATCGTGGTGCTGCCGGACCTGGCCGCCGGCTGCTCGATGGCGGACATGGCCCGGCTCGCGCAGGTGGAGGACTGCTGGGACGCCCTGGCCGACGCCGGGATCGCCGGGAGCGTCGTGCCGATCACGTACATGAACTCGTCGGCCGACATCAAGGCGTTCTGCGGCCGCAACGGCGGCGCGGTCTGTACGTCGAGCAACGCCGACGTCGCGCTGGAGTGGGCGTTCGCGCAGAAGCCGGCCGCGAAGGTGCTCTTCCTTCCCGACCAGCACCTCGGCCGGAACACCGCCGTGCTCAAGCTCGGGATGGGGCTCGAGGACTGCGTGGTCTGGGACCCGCACCGGCCGGGTGGCGGCGTGTCACCGGAGGACCTCGCGGCAGCGCGGATGATCCTGTGGAAGGGCCACTGCTCGGTGCACGGCCGCTTCTCGGCCGACGTCGTGGACGAGCTGCGCGCGAAGCGGCCCGGACTCCAGGTGATCGTCCATCCCGAGTGCACCTACGACGTCGTCACGCGCGCGGATCTGGTCGGGTCGACCGAGTTCATCATCAAGACGATCGAGGCCGCGCCGGCCGGGTCGGCCTGGGCGGTGGGCACCGAGCTCAACCTCGTGCAGCGTCTCGCCCGCGAGCACCCCGACCAGGAGATCGTCTTCCTCGACCGGAACGTCTGCTACTGCTCGACGATGAACCGGATCGACCTGCCCCACCTGGTCTGGGCGCTGGAGTCGCTCGTCGACGGCGTCGTCGTGAACCGCATCTCGGTGGACCCCGACACCGAGCACCATGCCCAGGTCGCGCTCCAGCGGATGCTCGATCTCCCCGGACGCTCCCACCGCGACTGACCTCGATCGTCCCAGCAGCCTCCGGGGCCCGAGCAGCTGTCCGGGACGACGTGCGCGGGGAAATGCATGCCCGTCCACCAACTGCACGAGCTCTCCGTGGTCGGCATCCGGCACGTCCGGCTCCCATCCGTCACCACGAGCACGGAACGCGCCATCCCTCGGGTTGCCCGCGCCGCCGACAGATCCGCGACCGCACGATCCGGTCACGGTGCAGGCGACGCCATCGCCGGGCCGGCTAGAGGCCGGGTGCGCCCCAGAGTGCGAGCCAGCGCTGGAGGTCCTGCTCCATCGGGAGCTCGTGGGCGAGGGTGTCGCGGAGCTGGATCTCGAGGAGGTTGTCGCGGGTCTTCGGGCCGCTGGGAGCAAAGGCGTAGAAGGTGCCCTGCTTGTAGAGATAGACGAGCCCGACGTTGCGGCCGGCGGCGTCGTGGAACGGCACCAGCGAGCACAGCAGCCCGGTCGAGAAGCCCTGTTCCTCCAGCGCGGCGTTGATCGCGTGCAAGTCGGTGCAGAGTCCCTCGACGTCGTCGTCGACGCGGTCGACCACCAGCCAGGTGAAGCCGAAGTCGTCGCGGTGCACCTGGACGTCGGGCTTGTCGGCGTCGTCACGCAGGAGCGCGACCACCTCGTCCTGCGTCTGCTGGTACGCCGCGCCCTCGGGCGCCCGGAAGCACACCGAGCCGGTCCCGGTCGGAGTGAAGCCCGCCGCCGTCTGCAGCGTGACCGCGGCCGAGGGCACCAGGAACAGCGAGTCGAGGTTGGCCTGTTTCGGCGTGGTCCGCCCGGTCAGAGCACCCCAGAACCGGCTCACGGCTCGGGCGGTCCGTCGACCGGGCGGCTCAGCTCGGCCTCGATCCGGGCCAGCTGCTCGAGCCGCTGCTCCAGGGAGGGGTGGGTCGAGGTGAGCTGGCTCAGGCTGACGCCCTTGATGGCCGGGGCGATGAAGAACGCGTTCATCGCGCTCGACGCGCGCAGGTCGGCGGTCGGGATCGCGTTCATCCCTCCGGAGATCTTCTGCAGGGCGGTCGCGAGGGCCCGGGGCTTCATCGTCAGGTAGGCACCGGAGCGGTCGGCGCACAGCTCGCGGTAGCGCGAGAGGAGCCGGGTCAAGAAGAAGCTGACGGCGTACACGACCAGGCTGATCAGCAGGACGACGAGCCAGATCGGCAGGCCCCCGTTGTTGTCGTTGTCGCGACGACCGCCGCCGAACCACGCGCCGTACTGTGCGCCGCGGCTCAGCATGCCGGCGATGATCCCGGCCGACGAGGCGATGGTCATCACCAGGACGTCGCGGTGGGCGACGTGGCTGAGCTCGTGCGCGAGCACCGCCTCCATCTCGTCGGCGGTGAGCAGGCCGAGGATGCCGGTCGTCACGCAGACCACCGAGCGGTCGGGTGAGCGACCGGTCGCGAACGCGTTCGGAACGCTCACGTCGGCGATCCCCACGCGCGGCTTGGGCATGTCGGCCAGCGTGCACAGGCGGTCGATCATCGCGTGCAGCTCCGGCGCCTCCTCGGGCGTCACCTCGCGCGCCCGCATCGCCCTCATCGCGACGGTGTCGGAGTTGTACCACTGCCACCAGGCGATACCGAGCCCGATCAGCCCGATGAACGGCGCCCAGGTCGGGGGCAGCACGAACATCAGGATCACGATCAGGGCGACGAAGATGCCGCCGAGCAGGAACATCACCGACGTCATCCGGGCGGTCAGCCCGGCGTCGGAGGCGAAACGCGTACGAGCCATGTGGCCATTCTCCCTGAGCGGCCCAAGCGAGGCGGGTCAGCCCGGGATGAGCCCGTCGCCGCTGAGCATGTCCTTGACCTCCGCGAGCGTGGCGTCGGCCATCGGCAGGATCAGGTCGGAGGGGGCCAGCGACTCCGCCTCGTGCGGCGCCCCGGCGGTGCGCACGCCGTCGAGCAGCTGCCGCAGCGCGGCACGGAACCCCGCCTCGTCACCCGCCTCGATCGCGGACTCCACCGTGGCGTCGAGGTCGTTCAGCGAGGAGACCGCGTCGTCGGAGAGGTCGTACTGACCCTCCCCGAGGATGCGGACGATCACTGCGTGTCCTTCGACTCACTCGTCTGCGTCTGGGCCGGCTCCTCGGCGGCGAGGATCTCGCCGCCGTCCTGGCCGCCCTCGATCGCCTGCGGCGCCGAGCCGCCCTTGAGCCGGGCCAGCTCGGCCTCGACCTCCGACTGCGAGCTCATCGCCTCGAGCTCACGCGAGATGTCGTCGCCCTTGTTCAGCGAGGTCGCGTCGTCGAGGGCGCCGGACGCGATCAGCTCGTCGATCGCGCTGGCCCGCGCCTGCATCTGGGCGGTCTTGTCCTCGGCGCGCTGGATCGCCATCCCGACGTCGCCCATCTCCTCGCCGATGCCGGACATGGCCTCGTTGATCTTGCTCTGCGCCTCCGCCGCGGTGTACGTCGCCTTGATCGTCTCCTTGCGGGTGCGGAACGCCTCCACCTTCGCGCTGAGCCGCTGCTGGGCGAGGGTCAGCTTCTCCTCCTCGCCCTGGAGCTGGGCCTGCTGCGTCTTGAGGTCCGTGATCTGCGAGGTGAGCCCGGACTTGCGGGTGAGCGCCTCACGCGCGAGGTCCTCGCGCTGGACGGTGATGGCCTGCTCGGCCTGGCCCTGGAGCTTGTCGGACTGCACCTGCAGCTGGTTGATCTGCAGCTCCACGCGCTTGCGCGACGTGGCCACGTCAGCGACGCCGCGGCGTACCTGGGCCAGCAGGTCGAGCTGACGCTGATAGCTGTAGTCGAGCGTCTCGCGCGGATCCTCGGCCCGGTCGAGCGCCTTGTTCGCCTTGGACCTGAAGATCAGGCTGATGCGTTGCCACATGCTCATGAGGTCAGCCTATGGGAAGGCGTCAAGGTTCCGGCTCGACGGTAGGCTGGCCCCTCGGGCAGCCGCCCGGTCCCACATCGATCCACCACCAGCCAGGAAGCATCACGTTGTTCCGCCGTCCCAAGCCCGAGCCGCCCACCGAGTCCGCGGGGGCCGACGTCTCCGAGGCGCGCCAGAAGAAGGGTCGCCCGACGCCGAGCCGCCGCGAGGCCGAGGCCGCCAACAAGGCGAAGGCCAAGGTCCCGCGCACGCGCAAGGAGCAGGCGGCCGCTCGCCGGCTGGCGCGATCGGAGTCGAGCACGAAGATGCGCCAGGCGATGCGGACGGGAGACGACAAGTACCTCCCCGCACGCGACCAGGGCCCCGTCCGCCGCTACATCCGCGACTACGTCGACAGCACCTTCTGGCTGCTGGAGCTCATGCTGCCGATCCTGGTCGTGCTCCTCATCTTCGGCTACAGCGGCAGCACGACCCTCGCGGCGTACGCGAACGTGGCCATGCCCGCCCTGCTCCTGCTGGTCGTCTTCGAGGGTTTCCGGCTCCGGTGGCGGCTCCGCCGCGAGCTCACCCGGCGCTTCCCCGACCAGTCCCAGAAGGGCACCACCTTCTACGCCGTGATGCGGGCCCTGCAGGTGCGGTTCCTCCGGCAGCCCAAGCCCCAGGTGAAGATCGGCACGCAGCTCCCCGAGCACTACCGGTAGGACGGTCGGCTGCGGCGCTCCGGGCCCTCGCTCAGGCGTCGTAGTCGACGACGACGCGCTCGGACGTCGGGTGGGACTGGCAGGTGAGGACGTAGCCGTCGGCCATCTCCTCCGGCTCGAGGGCGTAGTTCACGTCCATCGCGACCGTGCCCTCGACGAGCTTGGCGCGGCAGGTGCCGCAGACACCGCCACGGCAGGCGAAGGGGAGGTCGCTGCGCACCTGGAGCGCCGCCTCGAGGACACCGACGCCGTCGGGTCGCAGCTCGAAGTCGGAGGTCCGGCCGTCGAGCCTGATGGTGACGTGCGCGGCTCCCTCGACCGACGACGACATCGCCTCCGGTGCGCGCGGGACCGGGTCGGCGTGGAAGAGCTCGGTGTGGACGTGGTCGGCGGGCACCCCCGCATCGAGCAGCGTCGAGCGCAGCTCCACCAACAGCTGCTGCGGGCCGCACAGGAACCACTGGTCGACGTCCGCGGGCGGCACCAGCGCGGACAGGATCCTCGACAGCCGCTCACGGTCGAGCCGCCCGGACAGCAGCTCGACCTCCTGCTCCTCGCGCGAGAGCACGTGGATGATCTGGAACCGCGACG
>DATAOY010000109.1:0-4495 GCA_036265495.1 Nocardioides sp.
CTGCCGCTGACCGGCGTGAGCGTCTTCCAGAAGATGCCCACCGTCTGGCTGGGCATCATCGCGCTCTCGTTGACCTACACGGCGTACGTCTCCGAGGTCTACCGCGCGGGGCTCTCGTCGATCCACCCGAGCCAGAGCGCCGCGGCGCGGTCGCTGGGCCTCAGCTACGTGCAGACCCTGCGCACCGTGCTGGTCCCGCAGGCCGTACGCCGGGTGATCCCGCCCCTCCAGAACGACTTCATCAGCCTGCAGAAGGACACCGCACTGCTGTCGGTGGCCGCGATCGCGGAAGCGCTCCTGGTGGCCAAGCTCTGGGAGACCCAGTTGTTCAACCTGTCGCCGGTCACGTTGGTCGCCTTCCTCTTCATCCTGATCACGATCCCGCAGGCGCGGTTCGTCGACTACCTGATCGACCGTGATGCCAAGCGTCGGGCAGGGGGCAGCTGATGTCGTTCCTCGAGATCGACCAGGTGCACAAGTCCTACGGCCACCACGAGGTGCTCAAGGGCGTCACCTTGAACGTCGAGCGACACGAGGTCGTCTGCCTGATCGGTGCCTCCGGCTCCGGCAAGTCGACGCTGCTGCGGTGCGTGAACGCACTGGAGGAGATCCAGCAGGGCGAGATCCGGATCGAGGGCGACACCGTCACCGGGGCCGGTGTGGACCTGAACGCCCTGCGCCGCGACGTCGGCATCGTGTTCCAGAGCTACAACCTGTTCCCCCACATGTCCGTGCTGGACAATGTCATGCTCGCCCCGATCCGGGTCGGCGGCGTCAACAGGAGAGCGGCTCTCGAACGGGCCGAGCGCTTGCTGGAGTCGGTCGGCATGCAGGACAAGGCGAAGTCGTACCCCGACATGCTCTCGGGTGGGCAGCAGCAGCGCGTCGCGATCGTGCGGGCGCTGGCGATGCAGCCGCGGGTGATGCTGCTCGACGAGATCACCGCCGCGCTCGACCCCGAGCTCGTCGGTGACGTCCTCGAGATCGTGCGGGAGCTGGCGCATGGTGGGCTCACCATGCTCCTGGCGACCCACGAGATGGGCTTCGCCAAGGAGGTCGCCTCGCAGGTGTGCTTCCTCGACGCCGGTCAGATCCTCGAGCGGGGCTCTGCACAGCAGATCTTCGAGGACCCCCAGGAGCCGCGCACCCAGCAGTTCCTGAGCCGGGTGGTGAAGTCCGGGCGTCTGTAGCCCGGGAGCGGCTCGGTACGGTCGGGGCATGGCTCGTGAGCTGAAGGACGTCGCCGAGTCCTGGCCGGTGGTCGCCACCGAGGACCTCTACCGGGCCGACTGGGTGATGGCCCTCCGCCTCGACACGCTGCATGCGCCCGGAGACGACCGCCGCTTCGGGCGACTGGTCCTCGAGCACCCCGGTGCCGTGATCGTGCTCGCGGTGGATGACCGTCGACGCGCGTACTGCCTGTGGCAGTACCGGCACCCGGCGCGGCGACGGTTCGTGGAGCTCCCGGCGGGGCTGCTGGACGCCGACGGGGAGTCGCCCGAGGAGACCGCGCGCCGCGAGCTGCGAGAGGAGGCGGGACTCGAGGCCGCTGACTGGACCCTCCTCGCAACGACGTGGTCGAGCCCCGGCATCAGCGGCGAGGTGATGCACTTCTTCCTCGCGCGTGGGCTCGGTGCTGTCGAGAACGACGTGTTCGAGCGCACGCACGAGGAGGCCGACATGTCCGGCGACTGGGTGCCGGTCGACGACCTGCGTGCCGCGGTGCTCGAGGGGCGGGTCGCCGACGGCCCGCTCGTGCAGGCACTTCTCCTGGCTGAGGCGAAAGGGTTGCTGTGACCACCTCGATCGAGGCGTTGCTCTCCGACCACCCGGTCATCGACGGCCACAACGACCTGTTGTGGACGATGCGCGACCTGAACGGGTACGACTTCGCGGCGTACGACGTGGGGGAGCGGCAGACGCAGACCCACACCGACCTCCCTCGGCTGCGTGAAGGGGGAGTGGGGGCGCAGTTCTGGTCGGTGTTCGTGCCGTGCCGGGAGGGTGAGAGGTCGGTGACCTCGACGCTCGAGCAGGTGGACGCGACGTACGCCATGGTGGCGCGCTACGCCGACCGTCTGGCGCTGGCCACCACCGCCGATGAGGTCGAGGCGGCCTGGCGCGACCACAAGATCGCCTGCCTCATGGGTGCCGAGGGCGGACACCAGATCGGGGAGTCGCTCGCCGTGCTCCGCATGTACCACCGGCTCGGAGTCCGCTACCTCACGCTGACCCACAACGACAACGTGCCGTGGGCCGACTCGGCGACCGACGAGCCGGTGCTCGGCGGCCTCAACGACTTCGGCCGCGACGTCGTGCGGGAGATGAACCGGATCGGCATGCTGGTCGACCTGTCCCACGTCAGCCACGACGTGATGCGCGCCGCCTTGGACACCACGACCGCACCGGTGATCTTCAGCCACTCCTCGGCGTACGCCCTGTGCGACCACCCGCGGAACGTGCCCGACGACGTCCTGGTCCGACTCGCCGCCAACGGAGGGACCTGCCTGGTCACCTTCGTCCCCCGCTTCGTGAACCAGGAGGTGCGCGACTGGGCCCGCGCTGCGCAGGAGCGTGCGGTCGCCGAGGGTGTCGACCCTCGGGACATCCCGGCCATGCAGGCGGTCGAGCAGGTGTACCAGGAGGAGGTGCCGCACCCGCCCGCGTCCCTCTCCGACGTCGTCGCCCACCTCGAGCACGTGCGCGATGTGGTGGGCATCGACCACATCGGTCTCGGTGGTGACTACGACGGCGTCGACTGGCTCCCCGCGGGCCTGGAGGACGTCACCGGGTACCCGCGTCTGTTGGCGGCGCTGCGCGACCGCGGCTGGTCCGACGACGACCTCTCCCGAGTGACCTGCCGCAACGTGCTGCGCACGATGCGGGCGGTCGAGGACGTCGCCTGCGGCGCCTGACCCTGGTGGCCGCCTCCCAGCGGCGTGGGCGGGGTCACATGCGGATAGGGTCGTGGTCGGTCCCTGCCCCGAGGCGAGCCAGAGTGTGAGGAGTGAGCTCCGTGAAGGTCGGCGTCCCCAAGGAAGTCAAGAACCACGAGTACCGCGTGGCCATCACGCCGATCGGCGTCCATGAGCTCACCGCGCACGGCCACGACGTGTACGTCGAGAAGAGCGCCGGCCTCGGCTCGCTGATCCGGGACGGCGAGTACGAAGCGGCTGGGGCGAAGATCCTCGACAGTGCCGACGAGGTCTGGGACAACGCCGAGATGGTGCTCAAGGTGAAGGAGCCCATCGCCGAGGAGTACCACCGGATGCACGAGGGCCTGACCCTCTTCACCTATCTCCACCTCGCCGCCGACAAGGCGCTCACCGAGGAGTTGATCGACCGCAAGATCACCGGCATCGCCTACGAGACGGTCCAGCTGCCGTCCGGTGGGCTGCCCCTGCTCTACCCGATGTCCGAGGTGGCCGGATGCCTCGCCCCCCAGGTGGGCGCGCACGCGCTGATGAAGGCCCAGGGCGGGCGTGGCGTGCTGATGGGAGGGGTCGGTGGCGTCGCCAACGCCAAGGTCGTGATCATCGGCGCCGGCGTCTCCGGGCAGAACGCCGCCAACATCGCGCTCGGCATGGGTGCCGACGTGACCCTGCTCGACACCGACCTCGACAAGCTGCGGATGTCCTTCTGGCGCTACAACAACCGCGTGCACGGCCTCGCCTCGTCGCAGCTGGCGATCCGTCAGCAGGTGATGGAGGCCGACATGGTGATCGGGGCCGTGCTGATCCCCGGCGCGGCCGCGCCGAAGCTGGTGAGCAACGAGCTGGTGTCGCAGATGAAGCCGGGATCGGTGCTCGTCGACATCGCCGTCGACCAGGGCGGCTGCTTCGAGGACACCCACGCCACGACACACTCCGACCCCACGTACACCGTGCACAACTCGATCTTCTACTGCGTGGCGAACATGCCCGGCGCGGTGCCGAACACCTCGACGTACGCCCTCACCAACGCGACGATGCCGTACGCCGTCGCGCTCGCCGACAAGGGCTGGGTGCGGGCCTGCCGCGACGACCACTCTCTCGCGCTCGGGCTCAACACCCATGACGGCAAGCTCACCAACGCACCGGTCGGCGAGGCGACCGGCATCGACGCGGTCGCCCTCGACGAGGTCCTGGCCGCCGCCGGCTGAGCCCGGGCGGCACAGATCGGGACCGCTGTGGCCGACCTCGCCCTCGCCGTTCGCACCTACCTCGACCACCTCACCGTCGAGCGCGGGTTGGCGGAGAACACCCTCACGTCGTACCGGCGCGACCTCCGTCGCTACCTGGCCTTCCTCGGCGAGGCCGGCATCGAGGACGTCGGCACGGTCACCGAGGCGCACGTCTCCGCCTTCCTGGTGCGCCTCCGCGAGGGCGACGCCGAGCACCCGCCGCTCTCGGCGACGTCGGCGGGCCGCACGGTCGTGGCGGTCCGGGGCTTCCACAGGTTCTGCGTCGCGGACGGGCTCGCGGGGCACGACCCCGCGGCGGCCGTCCGTCCGCCG
>DATAOY010000110.1:0-7657 GCA_036265495.1 Nocardioides sp.
TGCAGCACGTCGGCCAGCGGGGTGCCGCGTTCGACGGCTACGGCCACCCCTTGGGCGAAGCGCGCGACGGACGGGATCCCGGTGGTGGCGGCCATCCGGTCGAAGGCCTGGGCCACCGGCTCACCGGTGCGGACGGCGGCGAGCACGGAGGCGAGGTCACGCGAGAGCTCTCCGCCGCAACGACGCACGACACGGTCGAGCGCCGCGACCGGGCTCTCACCCGCGGCGACGGCGAGCGCGAGCAGCTCGGCCAGCACCGGGAACTCGGCGAGCACCTTGCGCTCACGCGCCGTGACCTGGGAGCCCAGGTAGGTGTCGCGGGCGAGGACGCCGACCGCGAACCCGGTGGCGCACAGGAGCAGCGAGCCGACGGTGTCACCATGACCACCGAACGTGGTGAGGAGGCTGTACGCCGCCACCACCGCGAACCCGCCGACACCCCAGAGCACCTGTTCGACCCGGAAGTCGTGCACCGTGGTGTCCAGCCCGGCCCGCGTGAGGCGGCGTCGGACGGACGCGGCGCCGCCGAGGATCCGCTCGACGGCGTCGGCGGCCGCCCGGAGCACCGGACCGAACACCCTCGCCGCAGCGGACACCGGCGACGACGTGGGCTCGTCCCTACGCGCCGGGCGCCCCATCCGCGGGACATCACGGACGTAGGGAAGGACCCGCAGGGCGAGCGTGGGTCGGTGGAGGGCCCGCAGCCGGGCGAGGACCAGCACCAGCCCGACCCCGGCGGTGCCACCGAGCAGAACGCCGGCGAGGAGCGGACTCACGACAGGATCCGGCGGTCTTGTGGCAGTCGACCGATGCGCATCATCAGCCGGTACGCGACGAGGCAGGTGCCCGCGGAGAACAGCAGCACCATCGTGCCGGCGGGCGAGGCGTAGCGCCGGACCACGCTGGGCTGGAAGCTCATCATCAGCAGGACCAGCCAGGGTGCGGCCACCGCCAGGCGGGCGCCGTTCACGGTCCAGGCCTGGCGGGCCTCGAGCTCGGAGCGGGTGCGCGCCTCGTCGCGGAGGTATCCCGAGAGGTTGCGGAGCAGCCGGCCGAGCTCCCCGCCGCCCACCTCGCGAGCGACGCGCAGCCCCTCGACCACGCGGTCGCCGACGGGGTCGGCGAGGCGGTGCTTGAGGCGGTCGAGGCACTCGCCGAACCGCCCGGTCACCTGGTAGTCGAGTGCGAACGCCGCGAACGACGAACGCAGCGGTTCCGGGCCGCGCACCGACAGCTGGGCGAGGGCGTCCGGCAGCGACAGGCCCGCGCGAACGGCGCTGGCGAGGTTGTCGACGGCTTCGGGCCAGACCTCGGCGAAGTCGCGTCGGCGCCGTCGCGATCGCCCCGCCACGACCACGACCGGGAGATAGGCACCCATCGCACCGAACAACAGCGCCACCGGCGGGGTACGCGTCATCACCTGCAGCAGCAGCGTCGTCGAGCAGCCGGTGACCAGGCAGAGCACGAGGAACGCCGACGACGACACGTGGCCGAGCCCGGCTCCCGCCAGCAGCCCGGCGACGCGCGAGCGGTGGCGGCGTACCCGGGGTGCGGAACGCGGCACGGCGAAGACGGACCAGATCAGCAGCAGGCCGACACCGAGGCCGAGGCCCACGAGCACACCCATCAGTCGGTCCCCCGCAGAACGGCGTGGACATCGATGCCGACCCGCTCGAAGCTGCCCGGACGAGGCGGCATCCCCCCGGCACGCCGTAGGTCTCCCGAGCGGCGCTCGAAGATCGGCTCGATCTCGATCACGTCGTGCTCCACCCGGCCCGGCACGCCGACGATCTCGTTGACGCGGCGCACGCCGTGCTGGTCGATGCCGAGGTGGACGACGAGATCGACGCTGGCCGCCACCGTCGGGACCACGAAGCGAGCCGAGACGTTCTCTCCGGCCAGCAGCGGCAGCGTGCACGTCTTGACCAGGGCCTCGCGCGCGGAGTTCGCGTGCAGGGTGCACATGCCGGGGACTCCGGCGTTGAGCGCGAGCAACAGGTCGAGGCACTCCTCGGCACGGACCTCGCCGACGAGGATCCGGCTCGGCCGCATGCGGAGGCTCTCCTTCACCAGATCGCGCAGCCTGATCTCGCCGGTGCCCTCCAGCCCGCTCTGCCGAGTCTGCATCGCGACCCAGTCGGGATGCGGGAAGCGCAGCTCGAAGACCTCCTCGGCACTGACCACCCGGTCGCCACCGGGGATCGCGGCAGCAAGGCAGTTCAGGAAGGTGGTCTTGCCGGCCTGCGTGCCGCCCGCGACCAGGATGTTGAGCCCGGCCCGCACCGACGCCTCGAGGAACGTCGCGGCCGGGGTCGTCAGCGTCCCGAGCTCGACCAGCTCGGGGAGCCGAGCGGCGGTGAGGATGAACTTTCGGATGTTCACCGCGGTCCACCCGCGACTGATCCCCTCGAGCACCACATGGAGGCGATGACCCTCGGGGAGCATCGCGTCGACGAACGGCCGGGAGATGTCGATCCGCCGGCCCGACGCCTTGAGCATCCGCTCGACCAGCTCCTGCACCAGGGCGCGGGTGAGCATCAGGTTGGTCAGCTCGTGCCGGCCGCACCTTGCCACGAAGACGCGCGAGGGGTCGTTGATCCAGATCTCCTCAACGGTGGGGTCGTCCAGGAACTGCTGGAGCGGGCCGAAACCGGCCACCCGGGCGACCAGCTCGCCGACCATCGAGTCGACGTCGCTGACCGGAGCGACGACCCCGGTCAGGCTGAGCTCGTCGTGGGCGCGGACCACGGCCTCGGCCAGGCGGCGTACGACGAGCGCGTCGCGCTGCGGGTCGACACCGTCGCGACGCACGGCAGCACGCACCTGCTGGTCGAGCGACTCGACCAGCTCGGCATGCGCCTCCGCGGCCAGAACTGCCACCGGCGATCCCTCTCCCGAGTAAGAGATCCGTGACCGCAACCTACGACCGAGGACCCGTGCTCGGGAAGGGGTCGGCGCGGATCTGTGGAACCCAGCCGGGCCGACCCAGGGCGGGCCGCACCGCGAGAACTCCCCGTCAACCAGCTCGGGGCCGGCCCACGAAGTCCACCGGATCCTGGATGCGGCGACGTGACGCGTCGGTGACGCATCGGTGCGCAGCCTGGCTTCCGAGGCAGGCGAGGCAGGACGGGGAGATGGCTGTGCCCGTGACACCGGCCGCGCCCGTGGCGGCCCCGACCGCCCTGGCGTCGCCGCAGGTGAGGGCCACGAGCGTGCGTGGGGTCCAACTCTGCGGCAGCGGCCGTTGTGCCTGCCCTCCCCAGGACGAGGAGACGCTCGTCCAGCGCGACGGTGGCCGGACGGCGCCAGGTGCAGGCGCGGCACCGGACGCCGTGCACGAGGCGCTGCAGTCCCCCGGGACCGCCCTCGGCCAGGACACGCGCTCGTACTTCGAGCCCCTGTTCGGCCATGACTTCGGCGCCGTCCGCGTGCACGCCGAGCCGTCCGCACAGGCGTCCGCCGCCCAGATCGCCGCGCGTGCGTACACCGTCGGCAACGACATCGTGCTGGGCCCGGGGCTGCCGAGCCAGGCCGTGGCGCCCGGCAGCAGGCTCCTCGCGCACGAGCTGACCCACGTGGTTCAGCAGTCGGGGCAGCCGCCGGCGACCGGACGACTCGCCATCGGCGCCACGGACACGCCCGCCGAGAACGAGGCCGATGCGTTCGCCGACCGCGTCTCCGCCGGCTCCCCGGTCCGGGTGACGCGGCAGCCGGGTCGCGCCGTACGCCGTGCGCTCAGCTGTCCGGAGCTGATCCAGCCGAACCAGCCTCGGGCGATCGCCGGCATCGGCCGTCCGGCCCACGACGCCATCGAGGAGCACGCTCGACGGCAGCTCGGCCGACGCTTCTGGAGACAACCGATCCCGGGCGCGTCGTTCGGCGCCTACCGCGCGGAGGACCGGAACCCACGGAACCGGTCGGACCCGACGGCCGACGAGCAGGCCACCTCGCAGACCATCGGCGGTCGGGCCGGTGACGGGACGCCCGACCTCGGGTTCCGGCAGGGCGGCGCCGTGGAGCTCGCCGAGGTCAAGCCGGCGATCTTGACGTACGGAACCACCGGGGGACTGATCGAGGGCGAGTTCCAGCTGGCCAACTACGTCAGCAAGGCGATGTCGGAAGAGAACAGGGGCTGGCGGGGACGTCGGCGGATCAGGTCCGTCGAGCCGATGCTGCCCGACCGCCTCACCTTCCCGGCGCAGCTGACGACGTCGAGGGGCGACAGGATCCGGGCCGGATGGTGCTTGCCGGGGCTCGTCGGCTACCGACCGCTGACGCCCGAGGAGACGGAGACGATCATCTGCGGGGTCTCCGACCACGGCGCCGTGGACACCTTCCTCGACCATGCCATGGTCCCGGCCGAGCGGATGATCGGCGACTACATCGACCAGGCCAGCAGCGCGGCGGCCCGGCGGATCCGGCGGTTCACCCTGCGCGAGGGCATCCAGGTCCTCTCCAGCCACTCCGTGGAAGGCCTGAAGAAGCTCGTGGTCGCGGTCGGCCCACCGGGCACCGCGGACCTGATGGACCTCATTCCCGAGGTCGAGCTGACCGACTGGGCGGCCGACTTCATCGCCGACCAGCTCGGGGGCGAGCAGCTGGAGGCGATGCTGCGCTCGCTGGCGACGGCGATCAAGGACCAGCTCTTCGCCGACGTCCGCGCCTGGCTCAAGAACCGGATCCGCACCTATCTCCAGGAGGCCCTCAACGCCGCCTGCGCGGCTGCGACGGTAGGCGCGGCCGTGTCGATCGCCGCCCTCCTGCGCCGGTTCGGACAGGACCTGGCGCAGCACTTCGTCGACGGCCTGCTCGACGTCGCACGCGCCTGGGCGGTGCAGATGGCCCGGGCCCTGGCCAAGTCCGTGATCGTGGCCCTGCTGCTGGCGGTCGCGGTGGCCCTGCTGATCTTCTTCCTCCCCGGGATCCTGGCGGGGGTCGCCGCCGTGGCCGAGGCCTCGATCGGGGCCGTGGCCGTCGGTGCCGGTGCCGCGGCCGCCGCGGGTCCTCGCCTGATCGCGCTCATCGACCAGCTCGTCCAGGCGTTCCTCGACGCCGCCCCGGCGCTCTGAGCCACTCTCAGCTGACTGGGAGTCCCCCGAGGAAGTCCTCCGGATGGGGTATGACCGACCAGGATCGCGACCCCTAGCGTCGGGCTGGCGTCGCCCCGCCGGTCTCCCCCGTGGCCAGTGGGGCGTCGCTGGATTTCGCGGTCCTTTACCCGCCATGACGTGTGACGGCCGCTCAGCCGGGAACGGTCCTGACAGCCGCTCGGGAACTCCGGGGGTCACGAGCTGAGCGGTGAGGCCCGCGGCCGGTCGGTTGGAGCGGCCGGCTGCGGGCCGTCCCACGGCGACCTGCGCGACGATGAGCCGACGACGTCGCGAGAGGAGCCCCGATGAGCGAGTACGACGTCCCGGCGGGACGGTGCCTGTGCGGGAGCATCTCGTTCACGGTCACCGGCCCGCTCCGCGGGGTCGTCAATTGCCACTGCCACCGGTGCCGCCGGTGGACCGGGCACCACATGGCGGCGACCTCGGCTGCGGTGGCGGACATCGAGCTCGAGGGCGAGTCGCTGCTCGGGTGGTACCACCCGGTCGAGCACGCGTCGTACGGGTTCTGCCGGGAGTGCGGCTCGAGCCTCTTCTGGCGGGCGAGCGACCAGCCCGAGCGCTGGTCGATCTGCGCCGGCACGCTCGACCCGCCGACCCATCTGGTCACCACCGATGCGCTCTGGGTGAGCGAGGCCAGCGACTATTGCGTGCGGCAGGACGTGCCCGAGCTCGAGACGGAGTAATACCCGTTGCGGAGGTGCTCGATCTGCGGCCACCACGAACTCAGCATGCGGACTCTCTGCTATCGCGAGAACGAGAACAAGCACGTGGACATCACGCTCTGACGGAACGTGGCTAAGTCGTCGCGGTTGGGATGAGCAACGACCGATATCGGAGCACGACATCTTTGGGAGAACGCCGCCTGGGAGGGGTTCGCGTGGGCTCGAGGGGGAACCTGTACGCGAGTTCCCGATTCGCAGGGGCGGTGCTCGACCATCCTGGGTCGCGACCATTCGGAGGTCCTCGTGCACAGCTCCGGAAGACCTCGGACAACCGGCACGGCAAAGCTCTCCCGAATGTCCGGCACGTCGCGTTCGGCGAGATCGGGAACACTCGGACGGCAGGGGTTCCGCGACGACATCTGGCCCGCACGACGCCCGCTGGACATCGTGGTCGCCGGAGAAGTGACCGCGCATTGTAGCCAGCGCGAGAACGTCCGGCAGCCTTTCCGGTTCGTCAATGGTAAAAGATTCGGCGAATCATCGAGCGCCGGACGGAGTCGACGTCATGGAAGGCGGCGCGCCGATCCGTGTCCCCGACCCGGTTCACGCGGTGCCGTCCTCGCCGAGTCCGTGCAGGTCACCGGCACCGGCCCGCCCGGTCCCGAGTCCGGATCCTGCCCTCACCGTGCCCGGTGGGCAGGGTCGGTCCGGTCCAGGTCAAATGTTTCGTCCCGGATGGCCCAAATGTGCCATTTTGCAGCGCTCGCGGCGAGTTCCTACTAGCGTTTTGATCCTCGACTCCCCCCATCGAGGTGTTTTGTCATGCGTCATTTCGCAACTCGGTTGCTGGTTTCAGCCGCGCTCGGGACGAGTGCGCTCACCGCTTTCTCCGCCCCGCCCGCCTCAGCCGGGCACGAGGTACGGGCCGTCCTGACCGCGAAAGCGGATCGACCACAATTGCGCATCGGGTCCTACAACTTCATGGCCGGGCGGCCTCTCCGCAAGTTCATCCGCGCCATGAAGCGGTTCAAGCCGTACGTCGACGTCGCCGGTCTGCAGGAGATGGGAATGACGTCGCGGAGCAAGTGGCTGCTCAAGGACCCCTCCTGGGGTTACTACCGTCCGCCGGCCCTGCAGCAGAACCCGATCATCTGGCGTCGGTCCGCATTCGACTTCGTCTCCGCGAAGGGAATGAAGATCGCCGACAAGCGGAACCTGGGCACCGAGCACGGCGCCGGTTCGGAGTCCAAGGGGAACACCTACGCCACCGTGGTCCACCTGCGCGACGTCGCGAGCGGTCAGCAGATCTCGTTCATGAACGTCCACCTGGTCCACGGCGCGATCAAGCGCACCGACCCGTACCCGGGTCGCCCCAGGACCTACCGGCTCTACCTCGCCCAGGTCAAGGGACTGATCGCGGCGATCAAGACCGAGCGGGCCAACCCCGCCAACACCGGCGGCGTCTACGTCACCGGCGACTTCAACATCAGCTACCGGCCCGACGCCCACGACAAGAAGAAGAACCTGCCCTACGCCTCGATGCGCCGGATCGACATGCACTCGCTGTGGGCACACAGCTGGGTGCTCTCGCGCAACCGCGGCTCCCACGGGACCTGCCTGTACGACGAGGTGTGGAACACGGGTCGCCCGGTCTCGGCCAAGATCCTGCGCACCATCAAGGGCTCCGACCACTACCCGGTCGTCGCGACGTACAACCTGCCCACCGCGGAGCCCAACTACGCTCCGGCCAGCGGTGAGGCGGGCTTCGTGCAGCAGCCGGTCGAGGGCGCGGAGTACTACAACCAGTCGTTCATGAGGTTCCCGATCACCGGCAGCCTCGACGTCGGCTGGGTCGAGGTCCAGCAGGTCCCCGACGACGGCTCG
>DATAOY010000111.1:0-74393 GCA_036265495.1 Nocardioides sp.
CCGCTCGTGGGGGTAGAGCGGAGTCAGCTTGGCGAAATCGACACGGTTCTTGGACGCCTCGGGGTCGGCACCGTTGACCGAGTCGATGCGTACCATCGGGTTGAACTTCTCCTTGCGCTCGCCCTCCCGGGGCTGGCGCACCTGGCCGACGATCGCGTCACCGCGACGCAGGCCGTACTTGCGGACCATCGACAGCGAGACGTAGACGTCGTCGGTGCCGGGCAGGTAGCCGCTGGTGCGAACGAACGCGTAGTTGTCCAGGACGTCGAGGATGCCCGCCGCGGGGGTGAGGACGTCGTCGTCGAGGATCGTGGTGTCCGGCTCGCTGCGCTGGCCGCCGGTCTGCGGGCGGTTGCCGCGGTCGCGGCCCCGGCGCCGACGGCTCCGTCGACTGCCCTGCCCGTCGTCCTGCTGCTGGTTGCCGCCCTGCTGGCGGTCCTTGTTCTGGTGGCCCCCCTGGCGGTCGGCCTTCTGGCCCTCCCGGCCGTCGCGGTTGTCCTGGCGTCCCTGCGCGCCGTCGTCGGACCGGTCGTCGCGCTGCTCGTCCGACCGCTGCTCGCGGGCCTGCTTCTCCTTGCGCGGGCGGTCGGCGTCGTCGCGACGCTCGCCGCGTGGCTCGCCCGCCGACTCGGTGCGGCTCTCGGTGCGGCTCTCGGTGCGGGTCTCGGTGCGGGTCTCGGTGCGCGGGGCCGAGGCGCCGTTGCCGCCGGCCTGAGCGGCCTTGATGGCATCGACCAGCTGGGCCTTCTTCATCGAGCCGGCTCCCCGGATGCCGAGGCCGCCGGCCATCGACTTCAGGTCGGCCAACAGCATGGAGTTGAGTCCACCCGACTTCTTCCTGGGAGCGGGCGCGGCGTCGGCAGAGCTGCCGGACGCGTCCGTCGGTGTGGATTCGATGGTTTCCGTCACGTGAGGTCCTTCCCACGTATCAGTGCCGTCCGGCTGACTGCCGGAGGCCTCTGGGTTCACTGCCTCTTCGGCCGTGGGCAGGACATGAGCGCGAACAGATGCACCGCTGCGGCACGGAGAGGAGGGGTGCGCGGGGTGTGGGGCAGATCCTGGGAGGAGCTGCGTCGCCGCCCTGGCGCATCGCCACGATAGCACCAGCCCCGGCCGTGCGCGGCATTGCCGAGGATCACGGAGGAAGGGCTGACATCGGCACCAACACGTCTCCGCGGGACGGCATTCCCGTCACCTTCCGCGAGTGCGGGCCGGCGGGTCACCCGACCTGCACGCCGTCGGCGGCGACGTCGAGGAGGAGCCGCGACCACCCGTCCGGCGTGTACGGCGACAGGTCGCGGTCGTCGGCGATCAGCACCAGGACCGTCGGGCCGGCGCCGGACACGACCGCCGGGTGGCCGTCGGCACGGAGCCGGTCGAGCAGGTCGAGAGAGTCCGGCATGGCCGGGCGACGGTAGGGCTGGTGCAGCTGGTCCTCGGTGGCGGTGAAGAGCAGGTCGAGGCGACCAGCGAGAGCGGTCACCAGCAGTGCGGCCCGACCGGCGTTCGCCGCGGCATCACGGAGCGGGACGGCCTCGGGCAGCAGTCCCCGCGCCACGGTGGTCGAGAGCGAGGTCGGCGGCACGAAGGCCACCGCCCGGAAGCCCCGCGCCACCGGGGTCCGAGTGGCGTAGCAGACACCGGCGGTACGGCCGGCAACGGTGAGTCCGCCGTACAGCGCGGGGGCCACGTTGTCGGGATGCCCCTCGAGCTCGGCGGCCAGCCGGAACGCGGCGTCGTCGGGGAGCCGCTCCGGGCCTCCCTCGACGAGAGCCCGGGCGAGGCAGACACCGCCCACGATGGCCGCGGCCGACGAGCCCAGGCCGCGAGCGTGCGGGATCCGGTTGCGGCAGGACAGAAGCAGGCCGTCCGGGCGAGCGTCCAGGGCGTCGAAGGTCGCCTGCATCGCGCGGACCACGAGATGGGTCTCGTCGCGGGACACGTCACCGGCGCCCTCGCCGACGACCTCCACGCCCAGGCCCGACCCGGTGATCGTCGCCTCCAGCTCGTCGCGCAGCTCGAGCGCCAGACCCAGGGAGTCGAAGCCCGGGCCGAGGTTCGCGCTCGTCGCCGGGACCCGGACCACGACCGGGCCGGGCGCGAAGGTCACCGGAGCCCCGCGGCCGCCGCGGCCTGCTCGACGTCCGGGTCGATCACGGCGTCCACGAGGTCACCCGCAGACTCCAGCGCGGTAGCGGTGTCCTTGAGCCCGTGACCGGTGACGGTGATCACGACGGTCAGGCCGGCGTACGGCTCCCCTGCCTCGAGGTCGGCCAGCAGCCCGGCCACACCGGCGGCGGACGCCGGCTCGGCGAAGACCCCGTCGCGCCGGGCGAGCTCCGCCTGGGCGGCCAGGATCTGACCGTCGCTGACCGCACGGAACCGGCCGCCGGACTCGTGTGCGGCGGCCTCGGCCTGCTTCCATGACGCGGGGTTGCCCACGCGGATCGCGGTGGCCCTCGTCTCGGGGTCGGGGAACGGCTCGCCGGTGACCAACGGCGCGGCCCCCTCGGCCTGGAAGCCGCGCATCCGGGGCTTGCGCGTCGTGCGCCCGAGCACGGCGTACTGCTCGTAGCCCAGCCAGTACGCGGTGATGTTGCCGGCGTTGCCGACCGGCAGCAGGTGGACGTCCGGGGCGTCGCCGAGGAAGTCGACGATCTCGAAGGCCGCGGTCTTCTGACCCTGCAGGCGCACGGGGTTCACCGAGTTGACCAGCGCGACCGGGTAGGCCCACGACAGGGCGCGGGCGAGCTCGAGGCAGTGGTCGAAGTTCCCGCGCACCATCACGATCAGCGCACCGTGGACGATCGCCTGCGCCATCTTTCCAGACGCGATCTTGCCCTCGGGCAGCAGCACGATCGGGGTCAGGCCGGCACGCGCGCCGTACGCCGCCATCGACGCGGAGGTGTTGCCGGTCGACGCGCAGACGACGGCCTGGGCGCCCTCGTGCCGGGCGACCGAGATCGCGGCCGTCATGCCGCGGTCCTTGAACGAGCCGGTCGGGTTGTCACCCTCGATCTTCAGCCAGACGTCGCCCTCGGCGCGCTCGGAGAGCCAGGCGGAGTGGACCAAGGGCGTGCCGCCCTCGCGCAGCGTGACCGGCTCCAGGTCGTCGGGGATCAGGTCGAGGTAGGGGCGGTACTCCTCGATCACCCCCCTCCACTGGGCCGTCATTCGGCCATCCCCTCCACGCGCATCACCGAGCTGACCTCGCGCACGCAGGACAGCTCACGGAGGCGGTCGACGGTGCGACCGAGCTGCGCATCGGTGGCGTCGTGCGAGACGACGACGAGCTGGGCGTCCGCGCCGCGGCCCTCCTGGCGCAGCGTCTGGATCGAGACGTCCTCCTGGGCGAAGGCGGTGGCGATCTCGGCCAGCACGCCCGCACGGTCGTCGACGTCGACGGCGATGTGGTAGCGGGTACGGGTTTCACCCATCGGCAGCACGACCCGGTCGGCGTACGCCGACTCGCCGGCGCCGCGGGTCTCGCCCAGCCGGTTGCGAGCGACCGTGACCAGGTCTCCGAGGACCGCGCTGGCGGTCGGTGCGCCGCCGGCCCCGGGACCGTAGAACATCAGCTGGCCGGCGGCGTCGGACTCGACGAAGACGGCGTTGAACGCCTCGCGGACGCTGGCCAACGGGTGTGACCTCGGGATCATCGCCGGATGGACCCGCACGGAGACGCCGTCGCCCGCGAGCTCCGCGATGGCGAGGAGCTTGACGACGCTGCCCATCTGCGCGGCCGAGGCGATGTCGGCGGCGGTGACGTCGGTGATGCCCTCGCGATGGACGTCGGCCGCGGTGACCCGGGTGTGGAAGGCCAGGCTGGCCAGGATCGCGGCCTTGGCCGCCGCGTCGAAGCCCTCGACGTCGGCGGTCGGGTCCGCCTCGGCGTAGCCGAGGTCCTGCGCCTCCTCCAGCGCCTCCTCGAACCCGGCGCCGGTCGTGTCCATCTTGTCGAGGATGAAGTTCGTGGTTCCGTTGACGATGCCGAGCACCCGGGTGACCCGGTCGCCGGCCAACGACTCGCGCAGGGGTCGCAGGATCGGGATCGCACCTGCGACCGCGGCCTCGTAGTAGAGATCGCGACCCGCCTTCTCGGCCGCCTCGAACAGCGTCGGTCCGTCCTCGGCCAGCAGGGCCTTGTTGGCGGTCACCACGCTGGCCCCGTTCTCGAGCGCGGACCGGATCAGCGAACGGGCCGGCTCGATGCCGCCGATCACCTCGACGACGACGTCCACGTCGTCGCGGCCGACCAGGCCGGCGGCGTCCGTGGTGAGCAGCCCCTCGGGGACCTCGACGTCGCGGGGCGCGTCGATCCGGCGTACGGCGACACCCACCAGGTGCACGGGCGCGCCGACCCGGGCGGCGAGGTCGTCCGCCTGCTCGGTGAGCAGCCGCACCACCTGCGAGCCGACAGAGCCGCAACCGAGGACGGCGACGTTCAGCGGCTTCATCCGGGGTCCACTCCCAGGTCCGTGGCCAGCAGGTCGTCCACAGTCTCGCGCCGGACGATCGTCGTGGCCACGCCGTCCCGCACCGCGACCACCGGCGGACGCAGCGCGTGGTTGTAGTTGGACGCCATCGAGCGACAGTAGGCCCCCGTCGACGGTACGGCGAGGAGGTCACCCGGGCGGACGTCGGCGGGCAGGAACTCGTCCTTGACCACGATGTCGCCGGCCTCGCAGTGCTTGCCGACCACCCGGACCAGCGCCGGCGGTGCGTCCGACTCTCGTGACGCGATCGTGCAGGAGTAGTCCGCGTCGTAGAGGGCGGTGCGGATGTTGTCGCTCATGCCGCCGTCGACGCTCACGTAGGTGCGCACGGCTCCCCCGTCGAGCTCGACCCGCTTGACGGTGCCGACGGTGTAGACGGTGCACATGGCCGGGCCGACGATGGCGCGACCGGGCTCGATCGACAAGCGAGGTTGTCCGATTCCGAGGGCGCGGCACTCGTGCTCGACGATCTTGGTGATCTCGATCGCGAGCTGCGCCGGGTCGGACGGGTCGTCCTGGGTGGTGTAGGCGATGCCGAAGCCTCCGCCGAGGTCGAGCTCCGGCATGGTGACGCCGAGCTCCTGGCCGACCTGTGCGTGCAACGCCAGCACGCGTCGCGCCGCCACCTCGAATCCGGAGGTGTCGAAGATCTGGCTGCCGATGTGCGAGTGCAGCCCGAGCAGCTGCAGCCCCGGGGCCGCGACCACACGGCGTACGGCCTCGAGGGCGTCGCCGGACGTGATCGAGAAGCCGAACTTCTGGTCCTCGTGGGCGGTCGCGATGTACTCGTGGGTGTGGGCCTCCACGCCCGCGGTCACCCGCACCATCACCCGCGCCGTGCGGCCCAGCGAAGCGGTCACGCGTGTCAGGCGGGCGATCTCGTCGAACGAGTCCACGACGATCCGGCCGACCCCCTCGGCAACCGCCCGCATGAGCTCCACCTCGGTCTTGGTGTTGCCGTGGTAGCCGAGGTGGGCGGGATCGAAGCCCGCGCGCAGCGCGACCGTCAGCTCACCGTCGGAGCAGACGTCGAGGGACAACCCCTCCTCGGCGACCCAGCGGGCCACGGTGGTGCAGAGGAAGGCCTTGCCTGCGTAGTACACGTCGTACCCGGCGAACGCGTCGCGGAAGGCACGTGCGCGGGCCCGCAGGTCGGCCTCGTCGAGCACGTACGCCGGCGTGCTGACGTTGGCGACGAGCTCCGGGATCGCAACGCCACCGACGACGAGGTGGCCGCCGACCTTCTGTGCGGTCGACGACCAGAGCGTGGGCACGAGGGCGTTGGCGTCGTCGGGCGGGCGCAACCAGCCGGGACCGCGCAGGGCGCCGTCGGCGTGCGCCCAGCCGGCCTCGTGGGTCGGGCTCACATCCGGTCCGGCGCGGAGACCGCCAGCAGGCCGAGGCCGTTGGCCAGCACGACCCGGGTCGCCTCGACCAGGCGGAGGCGCGCGCGGTGGAGGTCGTTCGGCTCCTCGTCACCGATCGGCAGGACCCGGCAGTTGTCGTAGAAGCGGTGGTACGAGGCGGCCGTGTCCTCGAGGTAGCGGGCGACCCGGTGCGGCTCGCGCAGCGTGGTCGCTGCCGCGACGACGCGCGGGAGCTCCGCCAGCGCACGCAAGAGCTCGCCCTCCTTCTCGTGCGTCAGCAGCTCCGGGTGGGAGCCCGGCTCGAGCCCGAGGTCTGCGGCGTTCCGCAGGATCGAGGCGACGCGTGCATGTGCGTACTGCACGTAGAAGACGGGGTTGTCGTTGGTCGCCCTGGCCCACAGGTCGACGTCGATGTCGAGGTTCGTCTCGATGTGGTTGCGGACCAGCGCGTAGCGCGCGGCGTCGAGCCCGATCGACTCGACCAGGTCGAGCAGCGTGATGATGTTGCCGGTGCGCTTGCCCATCCGGACCACCGAGCCGTGGCTGAGCAGGTTCACCATCTGCCCGATGATGATCTCGAGGTTCACGCCCGGCTCGTCGCCGAAGGCCGCGCAGAGCGCCATCATCCGGCCGACGTAGCCGTGGTGGTCGGCGCCGAGCAGGACCAGGCACCGGTCGAAGCCGCGCTCGCGCTTGTCCAGGTAGTACGCCGCGTCACCGGAGATGTAGGCGCCGTGACCGTCGCTCTTCACGATCACGCGGTCCTTGTCGTCGCCGTACTTCTCGGTGCGCAGCCAGGTGGCGCCGTCCTTCTCGTAGATGTTCCCGAGCTCGCGCAGCCGCGCGATGGCGCGGTCGGTGGCGCCGGACTCGTAGAGGTCGTTCTCGTGGAAGTAGGTGTCGAAGGGCACCCGGAAGTCGGCGAGGGTCTGCTTGATCTCCGTGAACATGATGCCGACGCCGTACTGCCGGAACGTCTCGAGCGCCTCCTCGTCGGGCAGACCGGGGGCCTCGGGGTGCTCGGCGACGACCGCGGCCGCGATCTCGGCGATGTACTGCCCGGGGTAGCCGTCCTCGGGGGTCGGCTGTCGACGCGCGGCCGCGAGCAGCGACCTGCTGAACCGGTCGATCTGGGCGCCGTGGTCGTTGAAGTAGTACTCCCGGCTGACCAGGTAGCCGCTGGCCTCGAGCAGCCGCGCCAGGCTGTCGCCGACGGCGGCCCACCGAGCACTGGCCAGCGTCACCGGGCCGGTCGGGTTGGCCGAGACGAACTCGATG
The DNA here is from genome assembly GCA_036265495.1 of Nocardioides sp. Classification (GTDB taxonomy): domain Bacteria; phylum Actinomycetota; class Actinomycetes; order Propionibacteriales; family Nocardioidaceae; genus Nocardioides. Next base: position 7,142 of record DATAOY010000111.1, read on the forward strand.
TTGACCTTGTGCTTGCCCCCCTCCTCGGACCCGCCGTACGCCGCGCCCGCGGCCACGATGTCGTCGGCGACCGTGCCCTGGGCGCCGGCGTCGACGGAGATGTTGAGGAAGCCCGGCCCGGCGATGTCGACTCCCGCGATGCCGTCAGCCGCGCCGAGGCGCTCGGCGACGAGCGACGCGAAGTCACGGGGAGGGATCGCGGCCTGCTTGGCCAGCTGGAGAGCGACGTTGGTCGCGTAGTCGCCGTGACCCTTCTGCCGGGGTCGCTCCACGGTGACCGTCTCGGGCACGCCGGCGGGCAGCGCGATCACGCCCTGCGCGGAGAGGTCCGCCAGGGACGCGACGATCAGGTCGGAGAGCTGCTCGGGTGTCACCGGGCCAGGGTATCGGCGTGCGGAGCGGAGCCACGCCCGACTTCCGTCTGCCGGGAGCACCGCCGACCAGCGCTCCGCGCGAAGCGCGCGATGCCGTGCCGCCGGGAGACCGCGACCGGGTGCGCGCTGCCCCTCCCGTCGGTTTCTCGCGCCGCGTGCTCCACTTGTAAGGTCGTCCACACCTGAGCCCCCGTAGCTCAGGGGATAGAGCACCGCCCTCCGGAGGCGGGAGCGCAGGTTCGAATCCTGCCGGGGGCGCCGCACTGCTCGACCGTGGAGCACCGCCGCTCCACTGATCCTGGGAAGGCGGGAGCGCAGGTTCGAATCCTGCCGGGGGCGCCGTGTGTGATGTCCCGAGACACCGTTGACAGGTGTGTCGGGACATCGTTGCATCTCAGGCTCTTGCTGGTGGGGGTCCGGGGTGGTCTGCCGATGGGTTGGTAGTCCTTGGTGGGGTCGAGGACGAGTAGTCGCGGGCCACCTCGCTCTTGGCGCGCCCCTCGACAGTCACCGACAAGATCACTAGCTCGGCCAGCGACATGGTCCACCTCCACGTGAGGTGTCACCGATGTCGTGGGACAGACGTCAACATGTCCTGAACTCCCACACTGCCGGGGGCGCCGCTCGTCGCCGTGACCGTCCCGGCGGCTAGCCTCACCGGGTGACCGATTACCAGGTGACGTACTGGCGCGACCTGCCCTCCATGGTCACCGCCCGCGAGGGGGACGCCGCGGTGATCAAGAGTCAGCTGGCCCAGCGGTTCCAGGACGCGATCGACGAGGCCGCCATGCGCCTCGGCGAGACCGACGCCGACGCCTACCTCGCCGGCTGGACGCGTGGTGAGTGGACGCCGGCCGACGGGGGCGGGCCCGAGGTGTGCGACCGCGTCGTGGCCGAGCTGGAGGAGCAGTGGCCCGCCCAGCGGGTGACGGAGTACCTGGATGAGCTAGGGCCGAGCAGCGGTTGAGATCCCGGGCCCCCAGGCATCGCCACGGCGCGTGCAGCGACGCTGCGCGCCAGCGGCCACGCAGACTCGTCACATGCCCTCGCTGTCGCGCCTGACCGGGCACCCGACGGCGGCCACCGCGGTCATCGCCGGTGTGGGTGTGGTCGGATCGGCGCTCGTCGTGCGGGCGTCGTACGTCGTCGGCACGCTGCCCGGGCACCACATCGACCGGACCGCGGCGACGGGTCCGTTCCGGTGGCCCTACGAGATCGGGGTCGCCCTGCTCGTCGTGGCCTGGCTGGCGCTCGGTCGGCTGGTGCTCGACCCGAGCGTCTCGGGGATGACCCGCCGGGTCTGCTGGGCCACCGCCGCAGCGGGAGCTCCGCTGCTCGTCGCGGCACCCGTGACCAGCCAGGACGTCTGGGCCTACCTGGGGCAGGCCAACGTCGCTGCCCACGGGCTCGACCCGTACTCCGTCGGCCCGAACGCGGTCCCCGGGCCCTTCGCCCACGCCGTCGCCCAGGAGTGGACCGGTCAACCCTCGCCGTACGGTCCGTTGTGGATGGGGATCTGCCGACTGGTCGTCCAGATCGCGCAGCCTCACCCCTGGGCCGGGATGTTCCTGCTGCGACTCGTCTCGGCCGCCGGGATCGTGGTCACCGGCTTCGCACTCACCCGCCTGTGCCGGGCCACCGGCTGCCGGGTCGAGGTGGCCCTGTGGCTGACCCTGGCCGGCCCGTTCTCCCTGCTGATGCTGGTCGGGGCCGTGCACAACGAGTCGGTCATGTTGGCCCTCCTGGTCGGCGGCGTGGCGGTCGCCGCGACCGTCCGCGCCCGGTGGCGCGCGATCCTCCTTGCCGCCGTGCTGGTCGGCGCCGCCGGCGCGGTCAAGGTCACCGCCCTGGTCGCCCTGCCGTTCTTGCCCCTGCTCTGGCACTGGTACGCCGCCGCCCCCGACGACGGCGGCCGGCAGCCGCCGTCGTCCGCGCGTTGGATCGTCACCGGGGCGGCGAGCGTGGCCGTCGGCGTGGCCACCCTCCTCCTGTCCGGCCCGGCGCTCGGGTTCGACCTGGGCTGGATCTCGCAGGTCGGGGACGGGACGGCGGGGGTGCACTGGCTCTCGGTGCCACAGCAGGTGGGGAACCTGCTGCATCTCGTCGCGCCGGACCGCGTGGCGGACCATCCTCGCGACCGCTACTCGCTCGTGCACCCGATCGCGCTGGGACTGATGGCCGTGGGTCTCGCCGTGCTGACCCTCACCGCCCGTCGCCGGCCGCCGCTGCGCACCTTGACCTGGGTGACGCTGCTGCTCGTGGTGAGCAGCCCGGCGCCGCGCACCTGGTACCTGCTCTGGCCGCTGGTGTTCGTGGCCGCCGACCGGCTCTCGTCGCGGGCACTCGTGGCCGTGGTGGCGGGGTCGGCCACGCTGGCGCTCTGGTTCCCGCCCTCGGTCCACCCCTCGGTGCCCGAGTGGATCCTGCTCGCGCTCTTCGTCCCGTTGGCGGCCCTGACCGCGGTGACCGTGCTCCCTCGCGACGGCGCGTCGACCGCGGCCGACATCACCGTCCACTAGGGTGCGGATCGGTACTCCAGCCCCCGGGCTGCACGTGCCTCTCGGTCCCGTCCCGGTGATGGATCGGGACCTGCCCAGAAGGACCGCTATGTCCCGACGTACTCCAGCCCTGGTGGCGATCGCTGCTCTCGCAGCGGCGTCCGCACTCGTCGGATCCGGCGCTGCTGCGGCCACCCAGCACCAGCACCCGTCACGAACCACGCACTCCTCTCCGCCGTCCGTCCACATCGAGGCGCGCGCCGCGAAGCCGTCGGGCTCGGTCGGCGTGTTCGGCGCCCAGTCCGGCAGCTTCCAGACAGTCAGCGGTGTGAACGGCGCGAAGGCGCACAAGACCGCCGTGGTCACGGTCGCCTCGAACGACGCCGTCGCGAGTGCGATCAACCCGGTCGGCGGCAACGACTCGTTGCTGTGCACCGAGGGCCAGACGATCTTCCAGGTGCAGGGCCTGCGCACCACCCCCCACCTCAGGGGCTCCGGCATCGACGCCTCCGCCTACACCGGCGAGGGCGGAGCCGGATACGACTTCTTCTGCTACAGCGTGGCCGTCCACCACAGGTTCGCCCTGGCGACCGCCGACTCCCAGGGCCTTCTCCAGCTCATCCGGAAGAACGGCACCTGGAAGATCGACACCCGGGTCCAGTTCCCGGGTCTCAACGACGCCGGGCAACCCCACCTTCCCGGTTGGATCGACATCCGCGACCACAGGACGCCGGCGACCCTGTTCGACACCGTGGCCATCGCACCGGCGCCGCTACCCAACGGCACGTTCCTCGCCGTGACCGTCGACCGTGAGGACGGCGACGACACCGTCGCCGTCGTCAAGGGAGTCGGCACCGCGAAGCCGAAGGTGGCGGGAGCCGTGACCGACCACGTCCTGGCGAGCGATGTGTCCCGCTTCGGTGCTTCCGATGTCGCCTTCCTGCCCGGATCGCCGAACAAGGCCCTGATCGCGACCAAGAACGGCTTCGCCGTGCTGGGCCTGGGCGATCCGACCCACCCCAAGATCAGGCACAAGCGGAACATCGCCGCCGCCCACGGGCCCGTCGACCCCAGCAGCATCACCATCTCCTCGGACGGCGACCACGTGGCCGTCGCCATCGGGAACCGCGTGTACACCTACAAGAACGTGCTCGCGGCGATCAAGCACGGTGCCCCGTTCAAGCCGCAGAGGTCGTTCAGGCTGGGCACGGGCGCCGACGAGACGGTCGCCGACGTCAAGTACACGGCCAACGACACGTTGGCGGTGCTGCACGGGCCCTCGTCCACGCCCACCGGCTGGGCGCTGACTCTCGTCAAGAAGGTGCCGCAGGGACACCACGTGATCAAGGGGTCGACCGCGACCACCGCACCGGAGGCGGCCGGCAGCCTCTCGGTCTGGCCCCCGGCGTAACGGGCGCCACGATCGACGGGGACCGGTCGGGAGCGATCACCGCCTCGACCGGTCCCCGGATCGGCCCGCTGGAGCGCTCGGCACTGAATGCGTGGCGCTTCCCCGGACGCGTCCGGTGCGCTGCGGCTCGCTCCCAGCGGTGGGCGCCGGCCGGGCCGGGACGAGGCGACCGCGCTCCGGTCCGTCTAGGCTGCGCTCGTGACCGAGCCCGACCGGTTCGTCTCCTCCGGCAGCCTCCCGGGGCGGTCGAGGGTCCAGCAGGTGCTCGAGGACCTCCACGCGCAGCTCGCGACGGAGCGCGGTGGATCGCTGTCGCAGGTGTACCCCGCTCTGGCCGAGGCCGATCCCGACGCGTTCGGGCTGGCCGTCGTCTCCGTGACCGGCGACCACGTCGTCGCCGGTGACGCCGAGATGCCGTTCACGATCATGAGCGTGGCCAAGCCCTTCGTGTTCGCACTGGTGGGCGAGGCCGTCGGCGTCGAGGAGGTACGACGTCGGGTCGGTGTCAACGCGACCGGGATGGCCTTCAACTCGGCGTACGCCATCGAGCGCGACCCCGCCGGTCGGACCAACCCGATGGTCAATGCAGGTGCCATCGCCACCACCGCCCTGTGGCCCGGCCGCGACCTCGAGGAGCGCTGGGCGCGGCTGCACGAGGCACTGTCGCGGTTCGCCGGACGCACCCTGTCGATGGACGACGCCACGCTCGCCTCCGCGCGCGCCACCAACCACCGCAACCGCGGGCTCGCCAACCTCCTCGCCGGCCTCGGCGCCCTCGACGGCGAGCCGACCGACGCCGTGGAGCTGTACACCCGGCAGAGCTGTCTGGCCGTCACCGCGCTGGATCTGGCGGTCATGGGAGCGACGCTCGCGGACGGCGGGACCAACCCGCTCACCCGGGAGCGGGTCATCGATCCGGAGACCGCCCGCGCCACCCTGGCGGTGATGACCATCTCGGGCCTGTACGAGACCTCGGGCGACTGGCTCTTCGATGTCGGCATCCCCGGCAAGAGCGGAATCGGCGGCGGCATCCTGACCGTGTCGCCGGGCAAGGGCGCGCTCGGCACGTTCTCCCCGTTGCTCGACCCGGCCGGCAACAGTGTGCGCGGCGAGCTGGCCGCTCGCCACCTGGCCCGCACCCTCGGCCTGGACCTGCTCGCCTCCGAGGTGGTGGGCGGCTGATCAGCCGGTGGCGGTGGATCATGCGCCGCGGAGCCGTGGCGGCGCGGTGACGATCGCCCCCAGCTGGCGCGAGACCGCCGCACCATCGCACCCGAGCCTCCGTGCCGTGGACTACGAAGGCGCGACCGCGGCGACGGCGTCCCGGAAGGTCGCGGCCGCCCGCGTGACGTCGTCCGCCGTGGTCTGCCAGCTGGTCACGAGCCGGACGCTGGTCTCGCTCATCCGGTAGCACAGCACGCCGGCGTCGGTCGCGGCGTCGATCGCGGCCGCCGGCAGCTCCACGAAGGCCATGTTCACGTCGACCCGCTCGGCGAGCCGCACGCCGTACGACGCGAGAGGCTCGAGCTCGGCGACGAGCTCGGCCATCCGCCGGTTGGAGCTGCTCGCGAGTCGCAGCCACAGGCCGTCGGTGAGGTACGCCGCCACCTGCGCCGACTGGAACCGCAGCTTGCTCGTGACGTGGCCCGACCGCTTGGTCCGGTACACGAGCTCCTCGGCGATCCGGTCGTCGAAGGCGACGATCGCCTCCGCGCTGAGCGCGCCGTTCTTGGTCGCTCCGAGCGAGAGCACATCGATACCGGCCCGCCAGGTGAGGTCGGCCGGCGTGCAGCCGAGAGCCGCCACGGCGTTCGCGATGCGGGCGCCGTCCAGGTGTACCCGGAGTCCGAACTCACGTGCGATCGCGGTCAGGGCCGCGACCTCGTCGGGCCGATAGAGCGTCCCGTGGTCGCTGGGCAGGGTCAGCGACAGGACGCTGGGTTGGCTCTCGTGCGGGTCGCCCCAGCGGACCGACTCGAGCACCGCGCGCAGCCGCGCCGGCTCGATCAGGGCGTGGGCGCCGCCGACAGCCTGCATCACCGCGCCGCCGCTGAGCAGGGACGTCGCGCCGCCCTCCGCGGTGATGATGTGCGCGGTCTCGTGGCAGAGCACGGCACCCCAGGGCGGGGTGGCCGCCGACAGGGCCAGGGAGTTCGCGGCGGTGCCGCTCGTCACGGGGAAGGCGCGGGCGGTGGGGTGCTCGAAGACCGACCGGACGACCTCCTGGACGTGCGCGGTGAGCTCGTCGCCGCCGTAGGCCAGAGCGGAGCCGGTGTTGGCCGCTTCGATCGCCGCGAGGATCTCGGGAGCAACACCGGCGGCGTTGTCGCTGCGGAGCTCGATCACGTCCGGATCACTTGGGCGGGAGCGAGCGTGCGTAGGCGAGACCGCGGTCGACCCAGCGGCCGAGCGCGCCCTCGTCGCTCACGGCGTCGGCGGAGACCCGGAGCCAGCCGTCCATCGGACCTCGGCCACCCATCTCGAACGGGGCGGCGCCAGGCTCCTCGAGGAGGGCATTCGTCTCCGACGGCTCGACCCGGACCATCAGCCCGCCCTGGCCGCTCGCGGCCACGGCCATGTGCCCGCCGAGCAGGAACGCCAGACCGCCGAACATCTTCTTCTCCTCGACCGGCTCGCCAGCCGTGTGCTCACGGATGCGGGCGGCCAGCGCTTCGTCGTACGCCATGGGCCGAGGCTAGCGACGTGCGGCGACAGACGACGACAGGGCCGTCCGCCGGGCGTCGGGCGCGACCTGTCGCGAGCTCAGCCGCAGTGCGAGAGGGTCCCGTCCTTCCGGATCTGGCGGCCCATGTCGCGGGCCTGAGCGACGTACGGCAGCACGATGCTCGCGCCGCCGGACGACACGCCGATCCCACCCTGGACGACGCAGGACCGCACCTTGCTCGGGTCCACCTGGGCCATCACCTGGGCCAGGCGGAAGAGCTCGGTCGGCGGCAGGTTGGTGTACATGTGGCTCATCGCGTCCAGGACGCCGTGCTCGATGAAGCCGGGCCGGTCGGCGTTGGCGCGCACCTTGGCCTGGATCGCCTTGAGCACGATCTCCTGGTGGGCGGAGCGGTCGAAGTCCCCACGCGGCAGCGTGTGCCGGATGCGGGAGTACGCCACGGCGTCGTACCCACTCAGGTGGATGCGGCCGGCCTTGAATCCCTTGGGCTTGAGCGAGACGTCGCTGAACGCGTAGGGGTTGCGCACATCGATACCCCCGAGCCAGTGCACCATCTGGGTGAGGTACTGGAACCGGGTCACGAAGACGTACCTCGGGTGGACCCCGATCAGGTTGCCCACCGTGCGACCCAACAGCTCCGGGCCCCCGTAGTACAGCGACGCGTTGATCTTGTCGTTGCCGTGGCCGGGGATGTCGACCCAGGAGTCGCGGGGTACACCGATGATGCTCGCCGCGTGCGTCTTGGTGTTGATCGTCACCAGCTGCAGCGCATCGCCGCGGGTGTGGGTGAAGTTCTCCCCCGGCCGGGCGTCGGAGCCGACCGCGAGGATCGAGATCACGTTCTGGTTGATGCTGGCCGCATCGCCCTGGTGCACCTTCACCAGGGCGAGCTCGGTCGACTTGGGCGAGGCGTCGGGCAGGGCCAGCGTCACCACCGCGAGCACGACGCCGAGCGACACCAGCTTGGCCACGCGCAGGATCCGGCGCTTCATCACTTGCCTCCGTTCGAGACGTCGTACCCGAAGACCCGCCACGAGCCGTGGTCGTCCGGACCGAGGAACAGCCGTCCCGTGACGGTCACCTTCTGCCGCGTGTGACCGGTGGTGGTGAACACCAGGTCGACCCGCGCGGTGGCGCCCGCCGGACGACCGTGCGGAGCCAGCACGTCGACGGCCACCTTCCGCTTCTTCACGTCGACCCCGTCGATCTTCTTGCGAAGCTTCCAGTTGGTCATCAGCTTCATCTGCTGCCTGGCGTCGTGCTTCGCGGGCTTGGTGAATGCCGCGAACGCCGACTTGAAGTCGCTCCGCGGATAGCTGACGCCGACGAAGCCCCCGTCGATCCAGGTGTCCACGGCCCGGCCGACGCGCTCGAGCACCTGCTTGCGGTGCTTCTTGAAGATCCGCTTGTTGGGCTGATGGAGGTCGCCGGCCACCCGCCCGAGCACCAGCCTGGTCGCCACGGGTCGGGCTCCGTCGTTGCCGGACGCGCTGGGGGTCGGCCCCGTCTCGGGTGTGGACGAGTCGCTGCTGCTGCACCCGCCGGCGGCGAGCGCCAGTACGACGAGCGCCGCCAGGGCGGCCGTCCGCGAGGTGGAGCTGGATCTGGTCGGACGCGTGTGGGAGGGAGGCAAGCCTCGGGTCCTTTCCGGTCAGTTCGGGGGGGTGCCGTCTCGGTGTCCCGGATGGGCTCCGGGACCTCCTGACAACGACCGGTCGTGGTGATCGGATACACCTTGCACCAGCGCAGCACCGTACTTCGGTATTTGTGTGCGTGGGGGACTAGCCTGGATGACGAACCCCGATCATCCACGCGCACGTCCCGGAAGAGGCGAAACACACTCGTGTCGCAGCAGCAGACAAGCCCGTCCGACTCGGCCTCGTCAGCACCATCCTCCGACTTCGGAGCCAACGAGTGGCTCGTCGAGGAGATGTACGAGCAGTTCCAACGCGATCCGGGAAGCGTGGACCCGAGCTGGGCTGCGTACTTCAAGACCAACGGCAACGGTGCCGACAAGGGTGCCGACAAGGGTGCCGACCAGGGTGCCGCGAGCGCACGGGCGGCCACGGGCCCTGCCGGCGCGGCCGTCGAGGCGCCCGAGAAGCCGGCGGCGCCCGAGAAGCCGGTGGCGTCCCCGACCCCGGCGCCCGCGAAGGCACCCGCCGCCGAGGGCCGGACCGCCCCTCAGGCGACCCCGCGTCCGGAGAGTGCCGCGACGGAGCCGGCCAAGGGCACCGACAAGCCGGTGCCGAAGGAGCAGAAGGCGCCCGCACCGGTGCCGGTGAGCGACCAGGCGACGTACACGATCCTGCGCGGCGCGCCCGCCCGCACCGTGGCGAACATGGACGACTCGCTGTCGGTGCCGACCGCGACGTCGGTGCGGTCGGTGCCGGTCAAGCTGCTCTGGGACAACCGCATCGTGATCAACAACCATCTGTCGCGGGCCCGCGGCGGCAAGGTGTCGTTCACCCACCTGATCGGCTACGCCCTGGTCAAGGCGCTCAAGGCGATGCCGGAGATGAACGCCGGCTTCGACGTCATCGACGGCAAGCCCACCCAGATCACCCCGGCCCACATCAACCTCGGGCTGGCGATCGACATGCAGAAGAAGGACGGCACCCGCCAGCTCCTCGTGCCCAACATCAAGGGCGCCGAGACGATGGACTTCGCGGCCTTCTGGACGGCCTATGAGGACATCGTGCGCAAGGCCCGCGACGGCAAGCTCACGGTCGAGGACTTCCAGGGCACCACGATCTCGCTGACCAACCCGGGCACGATCGGGACCAACCACTCGGTGCCGAGGCTGATGCGCGGCCAGGGCGCGATCATCGGCGTCGGCGCGATGGAGTACCCACCGGACTGGCAGGGTGCCTCCGAGGAGGCGATCGCCCGCAACGCCATCAGCAAGGTGATGACGCTGACCTCGACGTACGACCACCGCGTCATCCAGGGCGCGCAGTCGGGCGACTTCCTCAAGCGACTCCACCAGCTGCTGCTCGGTGACGGCGGGTTCTACGACGAGATCTTCCGAGCCCTGCGGATCCCGTACGAGCCGATCCGCTGGAGCAACGACATCGCGACGTCCCACGACGACGAGATCTCCAAGCAGGCCCGCATCCTGGAGCTGATCCACGCCTACCGCGTGCGCGGTCACCTGATGGCCGACACCGACCCGCTGGAGTACCGCCAGCGCAGCCACCCCGACCTCGAGGTCGAGTCGCACGGCCTGACCCTGTGGGACCTCGACCGGGAGTTCGCCACCGGCTCGTTCGGCGGCGAGGGCCGGCGCTTCATGAAGCTTCGCCACATCCTCGGCATCCTGCGCGACTCCTACTGCCGCACCACCGGCATCGAGTACATGCACATCATGGATCCCGAGCAGCGCAAGTGGCTCCAGGAGCGCGTCGAGCGGCCGCACACCAAGCCGCCCCGCGAGGAGCAGCTGCGGATCCTGCTCAAGCTCAACCAGGCCGAGGCCTTCGAGACGTTCCTGCAGACCAAGTTCGTCGGCCAGAAGCGGTTCAGCCTCGAGGGCGCCGAGACCACGATCCCGGTGATCGACGAGATCTGCGAGGCGGCCGCCGAGGTCGAGCTCGACGAGGTCACGATCGGCATGGCCCACCGCGGCCGGCTCAACGTGCTCGCCAACATCGTCGGCAAGAAGTACTCCCAGATCTTCCGCGAGTTCGAGGGCAACATCGACCCGCGGACGGTCCAGGGCTCCGGCGACGTGAAGTACCACCTCGGCGCCGAAGGCGAGTTCGTCTCGGGGCTCGGCGACAAGATCAAGGTGTCCGTCGCCGCGAACCCCTCGCACCTGGAGGCGGTCGACCCGGTGCTCGAGGGCATCGCCCGGGCGAAGCAGGACGTGCTCGACCGCGGTGCCGAGTACCCCGTGCTCCCGCTCCTGGTCCACGGCGATGCCGCCTTCGCGGGCCAGGGCGTGGTCGCCGAGACGCTGAACCTGTCGCAGCTGCGCGGCTACCGCACGGGCGGCACCATCCACCTCGTCGTGAACAACCAGGTGGGCTTCACGACGTCGCCCGGCGCCTCGCGGTCGTCGCTGTACTGCACCGATGTCGCGCGGATGGTGCAGGCACCGATCTTCCACGTGAACGGCGATGACCCGGAGGCGTGCATCCGGGTGGCGCGACTGGCGTTCGAGTACCGCCAGGCGTTCAACAAGGACGTCGTCATCGACCTGGTGTGCTACCGCCGCCGCGGTCACAACGAGGGCGACGACCCGTCGTACACCCAGCCGTTGATGTACGACCTGATCGAGCAGAAGCGCTCCGTCCGCAAGCTGTACACCGAGTCGCTGATCGGTCGTGGCGACATCACGATCGAGGAGGCCGAGCAGGTCCTCAAGGACTACCAGCAGCAGCTGGAGCGAGTGTTCACCGAGGTGCGCGAGGCCGACTCGCAGCCGACCGAATGGACGACCGTGCCCGACTACCCGGAGAAGTCCGTGGGTACGGCGGAGACCGCGGTCACCCCCGACGTGATGAAGCGGATCGCCGACGCCTACGTCACACCGCCCGACGGCTTCACGGTCCATCCCAAGGTGATGCCGCAGCTGCAGCGCCGGGCGAACGCCATCACCGACGGCCCGATCGACTGGGGAACCGCCGAGATCCTGGCGATCGGCTCCCTGCTGATGGACGGACGCCCGGTCCGGTTGGCCGGCCAGGACTCGCGGCGCGGCACGTTCGTGCAGCGGTTCGCCACGATCATCGACCGCACCAACGCCAACGAGTGGACGCCGCTGACCGCGCTCACCGAGGACCAGGCGAAGTTCCACATCTATGACTCGCTGCTGTCCGAGTACGCCGCCCTCGGCTTCGAGTACGGCTACTCCGTGGCCCGGCCCGACGCTCTGGTCCTCTGGGAAGCGCAGTTCGGCGACTTCGTGAACGGTGCGCAGACGGTGATCGACGAGTTCATCACCTCCGGCGAGACCAAGTGGCGCCAGCAGTCCGGTGTCGTGCTCCTGCTCCCCCACGGATACGAGGGGCAGGGTCCCGACCACTCCTCGGCTCGGATCGAGCGGTGGCTGACCATGGCCGCCGACGACGCGTTCGTGGTGGCGCAGCCGTCGACCCCCGCGTCCTACTTCCACGCGCTGCGTCAGCACTCGCTGAGCGAGGAGCACCGGCCGATGGTGGTGTTCACGCCGAAGTCGATGCTGAAGCGCAAGGAGGCCGCGTCGCAGCCGTCCGACTTCACCAACGGCACGTTCCGGCCGTTCGTCACCGAGGACGACGCCGACCCGGCGACCGTGGACACCCTGCTGATCTGCTCGGGCCGGATCACGTGGGACCTGATGGTCGAGCGGGCCAAGCGCGAGGACGCCGGCCGGTTCGCGATCGCCCGGGTCGAGCAGCTCTACCCCGCGCCGATCGAGGAGATATCGGCCGAGCTGGCCCGATACCCTCGGCTGCAGACGGTGCGGTGGGTGCAGGACGAGCCCGGCAACATGGGCCCAGCGCCGTACTACTCGCTCAACGTGTGGCCCCAGATCGGTGCGACGGTGGAGTGCGTGACCCGGCCCCGGTCGTCGTCCCCGTCGGTCGGCACCGCGAAGCGGCACGCCGAGGAGCAGAAGTCGCTGATGGCGGCGGCGTTCGCGAGCGTCTCCGACCGGACCGTCCAGGACTACTGACGGCGCGGCGGGCCACAGCAGCGATGTACTTCACCGACCGCGGGATCGAGGAGCTCCAGCAGCGGCGGGGTGACGAGGAGGTCACGCTGGCCTGGCTGGGAGACCGCCTCCAGGAGTTCACCGACACCCACCCGGAGTTCGAGACCGCCGTGGAGCGGCTCGCCACGTGGCTGGCACGCCTCGACGATCCCGAGGACTGATGCTCGCCTAGGGTCGGCGCATGGGTCTCGCCGCCGACCTCGGCTACCACGTCCGTCGTCCGAACCTCCTGCACCGCTGCATCCAGGCCTTCGCGTCCACCCGGCCGGGCGCGTGGCTGTTCTCCAAGCTCCTGCGCCACCTCGACGACGTGGTCGGCCGCGTCTCGGGCGGGAGGACCAGCGCACCCCAGCTGCTCGCCGGTCTGCCGGTGGTCGACGTGACCACGACCGGCCGGAAGTCCGGGCTGCGGCGCACGTCGCACCTGATCGCCGTTCCGTACGACGACACCCTCGCCCTCCTCGGCACCAACTTCGGGCAACCGTCCACGCCGGCGTGGGCGCTGAACCTCGAGTCGGACCCGCGCGCGACGCTGCGCCACCGTGGCGTCACGCTCGAGGCGGTCGCCCGGCCGGCGACCGCGGAGGAGCACGAGGCGGTGCTGGCCCGCTCGGCCGCGGTCTACGGCGGCTACCTGAAGTACCGGGGCCGCATCGCCGGCCGCCGCCTCCGTGTCTTCGTGCTCGAGTGAGGACGTTCCGGCCCGGCGGAGCCGGGCCGGAACGGCCGGAGCGAGCGCCGCAGCGAGCCTGCTCGCCAGGCGGACACGTCCGGCCCGGCGGAGCCGGGCCGGAACGGCCGGAGCTCGGCGAGATGCCCGTCGACTGGGCGTGCGCTCGAGGAAGGGCCTGGCGCTCCCCCGCACTAGGCTGCCCGCGGCAGACGACCAATCGGTGATCGACGTCGGGGACCAGACGGGCCGGGACCACACGCGACGCCGCTCGCTTCAGGTGGAGCACGATGAAGTTCACAGACGTCATGGTGAGTCGAGAAGAGCAGTTCTCTGTGGGTGTCGAGGAGGAGTCCGGAAGGCACTACATCTCGGTCCCGGTCTCCCACGGCCTCGTCTACTACGAGGAGTACTTCGAGATCGACCTGCCCACCTTCGAGCGCTACTGCGCCGATCCCGAGAGCGCACGGGAGTTCGTGGCGCGCTGCGACAGACGCGAGATGGACGACCGGCTGATCTTCAGCCCGACCAAGAGCCGCGGCATGCCCCCGGACCAGGCCGTCCCCCCGGCCCTGACCGACCCGGAGCGCGTCGCGGCGATCGAGGAGGGCCTCGCCGACGAGGACGACGAGGAGGTGTTCAGCGCGCTCGTGGACATCGGCAAGTACGGCCACCGCGAGATGATCGATCGCGTCGTCCCCTACCTCACCTCGCAGACCGACTTCTTGCGCGAGGCCGCGGTGCGCACGCTGGTGTTCTACTTCCACCTGCCGGAGTACAAGGCCGAGGCGATCCGCCTGCTCGACAGCGATCCGGACGAAGGGGTTCGCCAGGTGGCGGCGATGGGGCTCCGTATGTTCGCGGAGAAGGATCCCGAGCTCCTCCAGCACCTCCTCGCGGTCGCGTTGAGCCCGTCCGAGGAGGACGTCGTCCGCAACGCGGCGTTCATCTCGGCGCTCGTCGCCAGTGGCGGCATCGAGCGCTCGGAGTTCCCGCTGAATGCAGACTGGCTGCCGGGGTTCGAAGCCCAGGCCGACTGGCCCCTGCTCGAGCGCGCGCTGCGCAAGGGCGGGATCCCGGTCCCCCCGGGAGTCAGCGAGCGGGCCGCCCGGCAGCGATGAGCGCACCCCGGCGACCGAACGCCACGGCATCGCCGAGGAGGACTCGCCCCGGCACCTATCTCGGTGTCCACGGCACCAGCGGCCGCACCGTCACCTCGGGGATGGTCGCGTCGCGCGGCACGTCGAGCACGTGGAGCACGGTCGCAGCCACCGTCTCCGGGCTGATCCAGAGCGACGAGTCGTAGGTTCGGCCCTCCTGCGCGTGCACCTTCTCCTGCATCGGCGTCGACGTGCGCGACGGGAAGACCGTCGTCACGCGCACGCCGTTCTCCAGCTCCTCGGCTCGCAGCGAGTCCGCGAGCGCGCGCAGTCCGAACTTCGACGCGGCGTACGCCGCCCACGAGGCGCCGGCGGCCAGCCCGGCACCGGAGTTCACGAAGACGACGATGCCGCGCGCGGCTCGGAGAGCGGGCAGGCACGCGCGGGTGAGGAGGGCCGGCGCGACCAGGTTCACGTCCAGCTGCTCGCGGAGATGGTCGGCGCGCAGCTCGGCCACCGGTGACAGCTCGACGACGCCGGCGACGTGCAGCACCGAGTCGAGCCGGTCGGGCAGCCCGGTGAGCCGGTCGACCGCCTCGGGGTCGGCCAGGTCGGCCACGATCGTCGCCGCACCGGGGAACCGCTCGGCCAGGGCGTCCGCTCGTTCCTGGTGGCGCGCCAGGACCACCAGGTCGTCACCGCGGGCGCGCAACGCGTCGGCGACCGCTGCGCCGATGCCCGACCCGGCCCCGGTGATCAGGTGCGTCGCCATCAGCGGGTGAACACGATCTTGCCGAACACGTCGCCCTCGTTCATCGCGTCGAAGCCGGCACGCGCGTCGGTCATCGGCAGGATCCGGTCGATCAGCGGCCTGGTGCCGGTGGCGTCGAGGAACGACACGAGCTGCCCGAGCTCGGAGCTGGTGCCCATCGTCGATCCCACGACCCGGAGCTGGAGGAAGAAGATCCGGTTCAGCTCGGTGCTGTCCGGATGGGCGCCGCTGGTCGCGCCGCTGATGACGAGCGTGCCGCCGGGGCGCAACGAGCGCAACGAGTGCGTCCACGTGGCCGCGCCCACCGTCTCCATCACGGCGTCGACCCGGTCGGGGAGCCGTGCGCCGCTCTCGAACGTCGAGTGGGCGCCGATCTCGAGCGCGCGAGCCCGCTTGGCCTGGTCCCGGCTGGTGGCGAAGACCTGTAGCCCACCGGCCCGCGCCAGCGTGATCAGGGCCGTTGCGACGCCACCGCCAGCGCCCTGGACGAGCACGGACTGGCCGGGCTTCAGTCCGCCCTGCACGAACAGCATGCGGTACGCCGTCAGCCAGGCCGTGGGCAGGCAGGCCGCCTCCTCGAACGACAGCGATCGGGGCTTCGGCACCAGGTTGGCTCTCGGGACGGCGACCCGGTCGGCGAAGGTGCCCTGGTAGCGCTCGGAGAGCAGGGACCGGCGCGGGTCCTCTGTCTCGTCCCCACGCCAGGCCGGGTCGCTGATCACGGCATGGATGAGCACCTCGTTGCCGTCCTCGTCGAGGCCGGCGGCGTCGCAGCCGAGGATCATCGGCAACGCCTCCTCACGCAGCCCGACACCGCGCAGCGACCAGAGGTCGTGGTGGTTCAACGACGCCGACCTCACCTCGACCGTGGTCCACCCGTCCGGCACCTCGGGGTCGGGCCGCTCCCCCACCACCAGCCCGCTCAGCGGGTCGTCGGTGCTGAACTTCTCGGCGTACACGGCGAACATGTCCCGACCCTAGCCACGCGCGACGGACGAGTGCGCGGCGCGTGGGGAGGGAGGTCGCGCAAGCCCGCGGTCAGCGCCGGGCCACTCCGTCGGCCCGAGCCGCCGCCGCGACGGCCGTGGCCACGGTCGGCGCCACTCGTGGGTCGAACGGTGACGGCACGATCCGGTCGTCGGCGAGGTCGTTGCCGACGAGCCCGGCCAGTGCTTCGGCGGCCGCGAGCTTCATGCCCTCGGTGATCGCGGTGGCGTGCACGTCGAAGGCGCCACGGAAGATCCCGGGGAACGCCAGCACGTTGTTGATCTGGTTCGGATAGTCGGAGCGCCCGGTCGCGACGATCCGGGCGTGCCGGTGGGCGATCTCGACCGGAACCTCGGGCGTCGGGTTCGCGAGCCCGAAGACGATCGCATCGTCGGCCATGGCGGCCACGACCTGCTCCGGCACCGTCCCGCCCGAGACCCCGAGGTAGACGTCGGCGCCCACCATCACGTCGGCCAGCGAGCCGTGCCGATCGTGGCGGTCTGCGGTGTCGACGGCCAGGGCCTTCTTGACCGGCGTGAGGTCGGTACGACGGGAGTTCAGCACCCCTTGCCGGTCGACGACCGCGATGTCACCCACCCCGGCGTTGAGGAGGATCCGGGCCACGGCCACACCCGCTGCCCCGGCGCCCGAGACGACCACGCGGGTGCTCTCCGGCGTACGACCGGTCAACATCAGCGCGTTCGTCAGCGCGGCGAGAGCGACCACGGCGGTGCCGTGCTGGTCGTCGTGGAAGACCGGGATGTCGAGCATCGCCTTGAGGCGAGCCTCGATCTCGAAGCACCGCGGTGCGGAGATGTCCTCGAGGTTGATCCCGCCGAAGCTCGGCGCCAGCCTGGCGACCGTGGCGATGATCTCCTCGACGTCTGTCGTCGACAGGCAGATCGGGACCGCGTCGACGCCGCCGAACTCCTTGAACAGCACCGCCTTGCCCTCCATCACCGGCATCGCCGCGGCCGGCCCGATGTCGCCGAGGCCGAGCACCGCCGTGCCGTCGGTGACGACGGCGACGGTGTGGGGCACCCAGGTGTACTCCTGGGTCAGCGTCGGGTCGGCGGCGATCGCCTCGCACACCCGTGCGACACCCGGGGTGTAGGCCAGGGAGAGGTCGTCCCGGTCGCGCAGCGCGACCCGCGACCGGACCTCCATCTTCCCTCCGACGTGGAGGTCGAACACGGGGTCGCCGGCGAACCGGTGTGCGTCGGAGGCAGCCACTCCGTCACTGTGGCACAGCGGGTACGGCGCACCCCGCGCCGCGGTCGTTCATGGACACGGCCGGGCGATGCCGGTCACAGCCGCCGACCGACCGCGGGGTGGGGCCAGATCCGGGCGACGACCACGGCCACCACGTCGGCAGCAGCGATCACGCCGCGATGACGGGAGTCGACACCGGCGTCGGGGTTGTCGCTCAGCAGCCACCAGCCGGGGTCGCCGGTGCGGGTCGGGCGTTGCTCCACCGCTCGTTTCACCGCGAGGGTGCCGTCCGGGAACCGGGCCAGCACCAGGCGCCCCGCCGACACCGGTGCGGCGTACCGGACCAGAAGCCGGTCACCGGGTTCGAGGGTCGGCCGCATCGACCCGTGGTGGACGCGGGCGACCCCGATGACGCGGGGACGGATCGGGTACGAACCCGCTCCAAGGGGCCTCGGCACGCGGAGTAGTGTCCCAGGCGAGGCAGAAATCCCCGGGGAATCCCCCACCTCCACCTGAACAGAGAGGACCACGATGTTCGCGAAGCTGTTGGCTCCCACGGTCGACGTCTCGGCCCACTGCGACCTTCCGTGCGGCGTGTACGACCCGGCCCAGGCCCGCATCGAGGCGGAGTCGGTCAAGGCGATCATCGCCAAGGTCGCCGACAACGACGACCCCGACTTCCGTACCCGCGCGATCCTGATCAAGGAGCAGCGCTCCGAGCTGGTCAAGCACCACCTCTGGGTCCTGTGGACCGACTACTTCAAGCCCCCGCACTTCGAGAAGTACCCCCAGCTGCACACCCTCGTGAACGAGGCGACGAAGCTCGCCGGCGCCACGGGCACCAAGGGTGAGATGGACGCCGGCAAGGCCGACGAGCTGCTGGCGAAGATCGACGAGATCGCCGAGATCTTCTGGGAGACCAAGAAGTCTTGAGCGGAGCTCAAGACTTCCGGTCACCAGTGCGAGTGAGCGCGCCAGCGCGAACTCGCAACCGTCCCCCAGCAACCACCCGAACCGGCGACGCCCACGTCCGCACACGTCTTGAGCGGAGCTCAAGACCTCCGGTCACCCCGTGCGAGTGAGCGCGCCAGCGCGAACTCGCAACCGTCCCCCAGCACCACCCGAACCGGCGACGCCCACGTCCGCACACGTCTTGCGCGGAGCTCAAGACCTCCGGTCACCCGTGCGAGTGAGCGCGCCAGCGCGAACTCGCAACCGTCCCCCAGCACCACCCGAACCGGCGACGGCCCCGAACCGGCGACGGCCCCGAGGGTGTGGGTCGGCGTCTGCACCACGACGGTGCGTGGCCGGGCCGTCCGCTCCGGTGGTGCCCGACCCAGCACCCGGGTCGGAACGGGGTCGACGGTGAACGACGGGCACCGTGCGCCCCGACGAGGATGGCACTCGCCCTACCTGTTCGGGTGTTGCGCGACGTTTGCCGCCAGAGGTAGCGGGCACGGCTAGGGTGACGACCCGTAACTCGTTCCTCGGAAGGCACGCGATGGACCGCCCCGCACCAGTGAAGGCCGACGTCTCGCTGCGCGTCCCGGCCGAAGGCGCCTACGTCTCGGTGCTCCGGACGATGACCGCGGGCCTCGCCGCGCGCCTCGACTTCACCGTCGAC
This sequence comes from Nocardioides sp., assembly GCA_036265495.1. Taxonomy (GTDB): domain Bacteria; phylum Actinomycetota; class Actinomycetes; order Propionibacteriales; family Nocardioidaceae; genus Nocardioides. Next base: position 26,177 of record DATAOY010000111.1, read on the forward strand.
GACATCGAGGACCTCCGCATCGCGGTCGGAGAGGCCTGTGCGCTGGTGCTGCCCGTCGCCACGCCCGGGGGTGACCTCGAGGCGGAGTTCCGGCTCACGCCGGCCTCCCTGACCGTGTCGGTACGAGTCGAGACCGCGAGCCGGGCCGACCTCGACTACGAGAGCTTCGCCTGGCAGGTCCTCAGCACCCTCACCGCCGAGGCGACCGCGCACGCCGGCGACCAGCGTCTCGAGGTCACGTTCTCGATGGACTCGAGCCTTGCCCTCAGCGACGGCCGTCAGGGAGCCGGCGGCTGAGATGACGCTCGACGGGGGCTCGGGGCCCCAGGGGTCGGACCTGGGTCGCGGTGCCCTCCCGGGACGGGTGGACGGCGCGCGCGAGCAGCACGCCTGGCTGTTCGGCCAGTTCCGGGACACCACGGCACTGGAGGCGTCCCGGCTCGCGGCCCGCGACGGGCTGGTCGCCCTGCACCTGCCGTTGGTGGAGCACTGTGCCCGGCGGTTCCGCAACCGCGGGGAGCCGTTCGAGGACCTGGTGCAGGTCGGCACGATCGGACTGATCAAGTCGATCGACCGGTTCGACCTCGGCCGCGGCGTGGAGTTCTCGACGTACGCGACGCCGACGATCATCGGGGAGATCAAGCGCTACTTCCGCGACAAGGGCTGGGCGATCCGGGTACCGCGCCGGCTCCAGGAGCTGCGCATGCAGATCGGCGCCACGACGGCCGAGCTGACCCAGGTCCTCGGCCGGTCGCCGACGCCCCGCGAGCTGGCCGAGGCGATCGGCTGCTCGGTGGAGGAGATCGTCGAGGGCATCGAGTCGAGCAACGCCTACTCGACGCTGAGCCTCGACGCCACCGACGACAGCGGGGAGGACGGCGGCGTCTCGATGCTCGAGGTGATCGGGCTCGACGACGACGAGCTCGAGCAGATCGAGATCCGCGAGTCGATCAAGCCCTTGATCGAGGCCTTGCCCAGCCGCGAGAAGCAGATCCTGCTGCTGCGCTTCTTCAAGAACAAGACGCAGTCGGAGATCGCGTCCGAGATCGGGGTGAGCCAGATGCACGTGTCGCGACTGCTGAGCCGGACCCTGGCCCAGCTGCGTCGTTCGCTCCACGAGTCGAGCTGACGCCCGACGGTCCCTGCGGGGCTACGTCGCGTCGTCGCGCCGGTCGGAGAGCGCCTCGACGCTGGCCGGGTGGAGGAGGCCGACGAGGACCACGACCGCGATCACGGCCAGCACCACCGAGACCCAGGTCGTGCTGCCGCCGAGGAAGTTCCAGGCCAGCCCCAGGGCCAACACCTGGGTCACCACCAGCGGGCTGCGGGCCCAGGCGTGTCCGTGGACGACGGCCCAGGCGCACGCCACCAGCGCGGCGCCGAGCAGGATGAAGAACAGCGACGTGGTCACGCCCATCGCGGCCCGGTCGGCGTGGATGTCAGCGGCGAGCAGCACGCCGTACGCGAGCACGAGGAGACCCTCGACCGCGGTCAGACTCGCCGCCACCACCAGGGGTGATGGCCGGGCTCGGCCGCGGGATTCGGGCACGGACGTCAGGGTACGGGGCGGGTCGGGGAGACCGGTGGGTGGACCGAGGGTCGACGGCGTCCGGGGCTGTGACAAAACTGACCAGGGAAAAGGGTTGTCTCCCGATGCAAACCTTGCCACTGTGGAGGGCGCGCTCGTGAATGGATTCACATCCGCGCGCCCTGACATCCCGTCCCCCGTGTGAAAGAGAGTTCTGCGAAAGCCATGGATTGGCGCGACCGCTCTGCCTGCCTCGACGAGGACCCGGAGCTGTTCTTCCCGATCGGCAACACCGGACCGGCCATTCTCCAGATCGAGGAGGCCAAGCAGGTGTGCCGACGCTGTGAGGTGCGCGAACAGTGCCTTCAGTGGGCGCTCGAGGCCGGACAGGACCACGGGGTCTGGGGCGGCCTCAGCGAGGACGAGCGCCGCGCCCTGAAGCGCCGCAGCTCCCGCGCACGCGTGCGCACCGCCTGACCCCGCTCACCCACCATCGAGCGGTACGTCGACCACGGCGCGCGCCCCCGCGGCGGGACCCGCCCGCAGCTCGAGCAGCCCACCCAGCTCCGACTCGACCAGCGTCCGCACGATCGAGAGCCCGAGGTTCGGTGACATCTCCGGGTCGAACCCGTCCGGGAGGCCGATGCCGTCGTCGTCGACGGTGACCCGCAAGCGGCCCGCGATCCGCTCGGGGGCGACACAGATCACCCCCGCCTCCTCTCCCGGGTAGCCGTGCTCGACGGCGTTCTGGAGCAGCTCGGTGAGCACCATGGCCAGCGCCGTGGCCGTCTCGTTGGGCAGCAGCCCGAACGACCCCTCCCGATGCACGACCGGCCGGTCGTGATGGCCGTCGGGGCCGGCTCCCACGTCGGTGACCATGGCCCCGAGCCGGTCGGCGATCTCGTCGAAGGCGACCTCGTCGAGCACCTCCTGGCTGAGGGTCTCGTGGACGATCGCGATCGACCCCACGCGGCGTACCGCCTCCTCCAGGGCCGACCTGGCCTCGTCGGAGCCGATCCGCCGGGCCTGCAACCGTAGGAGGGCGGCGACCGTCTGCAGGTTGTTCTTCACCCGGTGGTGGATCTCGCGGATGGTCGCGTCCTTGGTCACCAGCTCGCGGTCGCGACGGCGGATGTCCGTGACGTCGCGTACCAGCACCAGGGCACCGAGGTGACCGCCGCGCGCCCGGAGCGGGATCGCCCGGACGATCAGCGACACCTGGTCGTCACCGACCTCGGTGTCGCGGTGCACCCGCCCGCCGAGCACGGCACTCAGCGTCTCCTCGTCCGGTCGCCGGCGTGGCGGCACCAGCTCCCGGGTGACGTCGGCCAGGACGTGGCCGTCGAGATCGCCGGACCAGCCGAGACGGCGGTAGACGGACAGCGCGTTCGGGCTGGCGTAGGTGACCAGGCCCCGCTCGTCGACCCGGACGAACCCGTCTCCGACGCGCGGCGAGTCCGCGTGCGCGCTGCGCTGGGCGTCCGGGGGGAAGTCGCCGGTCGCGATCATCGCGGTCAGGTCGGCGGCGCTCTGGAGGTAGGACAGCTCCAGTCGGCTCGGGGTGCGCACCCCCAGGAGGTTGGTGCTGCGGGCGATCACCGCGATCACCCGCTCGGCCCTCGGGACCGGGATCGTCTCGACCCGAACCGGGACGTCGTCACGCCACTCGGGGTCGCCCTCGCGGACCAGCCGGGCGTCGGCGTACGCGCGGTCGATCATGGGCCGGCGCCCGACCGGGACGAAGCTGCCCACGATGTCGTCGACGTACGCCGTCGGGCCGGTCGTCGGGCGCATCTGGGCCGCGGCCCAGAACCCCTCTCCCCCGCGATCGGGGAGCCACAGGACCAGGTCGGCGAAGGACAGGTCAGCGATGATCTGCCAGTCGGCCATCAGCATCTGGAGCACGGTGACGTCGTCCGCGTCGAGGTCGGTGTGGCTGCGGACCAGCTCCAGCAGGGACGGCACCGGACCAGCGTATGCGGGGCGTCCGCGGCGGCTGGCAGGATGGGTGACATGTCGACGGCGTACTGGCAACAGGTCCGGTCCGCCGAGATGAAGGTGCCGACCGACCGGCCATTGGCCGACCTCACCGCCGAGCTCACCACCATGCTGGGCTCCACCGACACGGTCGAGCGCGACGAGATCGCCTACCCGATCCTCGCCACCTGGATCTCCGAGGGTGTGTACGACGACCTGCTCGCCGGACTGGGCGACGGCATGGCCGCCGGACTGACCCAGGGGCTCGGTGAGTCCGACACCGACTCGGTCTTCCGACGCAGCTTCTCCGCGCTGGTGCTCGCCGAGTGCATCGAGCGCGACAACGGCGAGTCGCTCCTCCCGCCCGCCAAGATCCTGGAGTGGGGCGACCGGCTCACCGGGTGGCTGGTGCGCGAGCGCGACGTCCGCGGCTTCGTCCCGGGACACGGGTGGGCACACGCCGTCGCCCACGGAGCCGATGCGATCGGGGTGCTCGCGGAGTCTCCCCACTTCGGGCTCGCCGAGCTGACCGTGCTGCTCGACGTGATCGCCGATCGGCTGCTGATCGAGACGCCGACCCCGCTCTCCAGCGGTGAACCCGACCGCCTGGCGCTGGCGACCATGACCATCCTCCGGCGCCGTCTGGTGCCGCTGCGGATCATCGAGCCGTGGTTGGCCAGGCTGACCGCGGCCGCCACGGCCACCGGGTCGCCCGGGCACGACCCCTACCGCACCACCGGCAACCCCGAGGCGTTCCTGCGGGCCCTGCACATCCAGGTCGCGCTGGCTCCCGAGCCGATCGACGTGCGGGCCGACCTGCTGCTCGAGCTGGTGGCCGCGCTGCGCACCACGAACGCGACGTACCTCCGGCACAGGTGATCCCGGTCTCGCGCGTCCCGGACCGAGGTGACCGGTCGGTAACCTGCCCCTCATGAGCGAACCCGAGGCCGGCCCCCCGACGAGCCCCGAGACGAGCGGTCACGCCGGTGAGCTGGCCGTCGCCGTCGCCCGCGCGCACGGCGTGGAGACCCTGTTCACCCTCTCCGGCGCCCACGTCTTCCCGATGTACGACGGAGCGGTCAGGGCCGATCCGCCGATGCGGATCCTCGACGTCCGCCACGAGCAGACCGCCGCGTTCGCGGCCGAGGCGACCGGCAAGCTCACCCGGGTGCCCGGCCTGGCGGTGCTGACGGCCGGTCCCGGGGTGACCAACGGCGTCAGCGCGATCGCGCAGGCGCAGTTCGCCGGCTCGCCGATGGTCGTCGTGGGCGGGCGCGCACCGCAGAACCGCTGGGGCAGCGGCAGCCTGCAGGAGCTCGATCAGCCCCCGATCGTCGCCTCCATCACCAAGAGCGCGCGGACCGTCCCGACCGCGGCCGAGGTGGCCGCCGGGCTCGACGAGGCGTTCCGGCTGGCCGGAACCTCGCACCGCGGCCCGGTGTTCGTCGACGTCCCCATGGACGAGTTCTTCAACCAGGCCACCGCGACCGTGCCCTCCGGGCGGCGTGAGCGCGGGGCCGAGCCCGACACGGACGCGATCGAGCGGATCGCTCGCCTGCTCGCCGACTCCGAGCGGCCGGTCCTGATCCTCGGAACAGACGTCTGGGCGGATGGTGCGGAGCGGGCCGCACTCGACCTGGTCGAGGCGGTCGGCGTTCCCGCGATCACCAACGGGATGGGCCGCGGCATCGTCCCCGGTGGCCACCCGTTGCTCGTCACCAAGGCCCGTGGCCGGGCGCTGAACACCGCCGACCTGGTCGTCGTCGTCGGCACCCCCCTCGACTTCCGGCTCGGCTACGGCGTGTTCGGCGGGAAGGACGAGACCGCGACCGCGCGGGTCGTCCACGTGGCGGACTCCCCCGGCCAGGTCGCCCAGCACGCGACGCTGGCCGACTCGGTCTCGGGCGACCTGTCCTCGGTGTTCCGCGGGCTCGCGGCGGCGCTGGAGCGCACCGACCTCTCGGCGTGGAAGGCCTGGGTCGAGGACCTCCAGGCCACAGTGAAGGAGGCCGCGGCTCGCGACGCCGAGCTGCTCACGGCCGAGGCCGACCCGATCCATCCGGCGCGCATCTACGGCGAGCTGCTCCCCCGCCTCGCCGACGATGCGGTCGTGATCGGCGACGGTGGCGACTTCGTGAGCTTCGCCGGCAAGTACGTCGAGCCGAAGCGGCCCGGCGGCTGGCTGGACCCCGGCCCGTACGGGTGCCTCGGCGCCGGCCTGGGCGCCTCGATCGCCGCCCGCCTGGCCCGGCCGTCGTCGCAGGTCGTGCTGCTGCTCGGTGACGGCGCGGCCGGCTTCTCGCTGATGGACGTCGACACCCTGGTCCGGCACGACCTGCCCGTGGTCATGGTGATGGGGAACAACTCCGCCTGGGGGCTGGAGAAGGGCCCCATGCAGATGATCTACGGCTACGACGTGGCCGCCGACCTGGCGCAGGCCACGCGGTACGACGAGGTGGTCCGGGCGCTAGGAGGCGCCGGCGAGACCGTGACAGACCCGAAGGAGATCGGCCCCGCCATGGACCGCGCCTTCGCCGCGGGCGCGCCGTACCTGGTCAACGTGATCACGGACGTGAACGCCGCCTACCCCCGGAACACCTTCGGCGTCTGATGCGCATCCGACGGGCTCGACCGGAGGACCTCGCGGGGGTCGGCGAGGTCACCGTCGCGGCGTACGCCGACTTCACGGAGAGCGACGTCGACGGCTACGTCGACCATCTGCGGGACGCAGCGCGCCGCAACCGCGAGGCGGAGGTCTGGGTGGCGACCCCGGACGACTCCGAGGCGATCCTGGGCACGGTGACGATCTGCCCGTCCGGATCGCCGTGGCGCGAGATCTCGAAGCCGGACGAGGGCGAGTTCCGGATGCTGGCGGTCGCGCCGTCGGCGCGTGGCGCCGGTGTCGGGGCGGCCCTGGTGGACCTGGTGGTCGACCGCTTCCGGCGCGACGGTGCTCGGGCGATCGTGATCTCGACGCTGCCCGTGATGCGGTCGGCCCACCGCATCTACGAACACCTGGGCTTCACTCGTGCGCCGGAGCTCGACTGGTCACCCACCGACAGCGTCCACCTGATCGCCTACCGGCTGGAGCTTGCGACGTGACCGCCACGTTGACGTTCAGGGTCACCGATGCCGACACCGCCGTGGCGCTGGGATCGGGCAGCCTCCCGGTCCTGGGTACGCCGCGGCTGCTCGCCTGGTGCGAGGCGGCGACCTGCGCGGCCATCGAGCCCGCTCTCGGCGAGGGCGAGACGTCGGTCGGCACGCGGGTGAGCCTCGAGCACATCCGTGCGAGCCGGATCGACGTACGCCTCGAGGTCACCGCAACCCCGGTCTTCCGCGACGGACGACTCCACCGGTTCAGCGTCGTCGCTCGTGAGGCCGACGGCGGTCGGGTGGTCGGCACCGGCGAGGTGACGCGTGTCGTCGTGCACGGGGCCCGCTTCCTGGACCGGCTGTGAGCAGACCGTCGGTGCACGCGACCCCCGGATTTCGTGGCCGGGCCCGCGGCTTGAGAGGATGGGTGCTCGCCCGGACGGGCGACGAACGTAGGAGGAGCCATGGGCAAGACCGGACGCAAGCGTCGCGGCCGCAAGAAGAAGGCCGCCAACCACGGCAAGCGGCCGAACGCCTGAGCGAGGACCTGCGCGCCAGGCGCCCACAGGAGGCACCGCGCAGCGAGTACCGGACAGCCACCGCCGGACACCGGTCGGGGGCTCGTCGTGCTGCGGGTCAGCCCTCGGTGTAGGACACCTGGATCTGCTGGATCTGGATGCGCACCCGCTGCCGCAGGCTCTCCGGGGCGTGCTCCATGCACGAGCGCTGGACCAGCGCCTTCACCGTGCGCTGCAGGTCGTAGCTCTGCAGGCAGGGCGCGCACTCCTCGAGGTGGGCCTTGACGTCGGCCACCTCCCCCTTGTCGAGCTCGTTGTCGAGCAGGCAGACGATGCGCTCCAAGAAGTCGGCGCAGCTCTCGTCGCTGGTCATGACTCCGATCCCCCTCCGGTGGCGTCGTGTCCGACCGGCAGCAGCGGTTGGGCACGTGCGTAGTCCGAGAGCATGTCTCGCAGCTGACGGCGACCGCGGTGGAGCCGAGACATCACGGTGCCGATCGGCGTGCCCATGATCTCAGCGATCTCCTTGTAGGCGAACCCCTCCACGTCGGCGAGGTAGACCGCGAGGCGGAACTCCTCGGGCAGCCGCTGCAGCGCGTCCTTGACCTGTGAGTCGGGCAGGTGCTCGAGCGCCTCGCTCTCGGCGGACTTCAGGCCGGACGAGGTGTGGGACTCGGCGCGCGCGAGCTGCCAGTCCTCGACGTCCTCGGACATGGCCTGCTGCGGCTGGCGCTGCTTCTTGCGGTAGTTGTTGATGAAGGTGTTGGTGAGGATCCGGTACAGCCAGGCCTTGAGGTTCGTGCCCGGCTTGAACTGGTGGAACGACGCGTAGGCCTTGGCGAAGGTCTCCTGGACCAGGTCTTCGGCGTCGGAGGGGTTGCGGGTCATCCGCATCGCGGCGCCGTACAGCTGGTCGAGGAAAGGCAGGGCGTCGCGCTCGAAACGGGCGACGCGCTCGGCGTCGGTCTCGGTCGCGACATCGACCTCGGGCGTCTCGTCGGCGGCGAGGGGAGAAAGATCGGGATGGTCGCTCATCGACTCCCAGGTTACCGGGAGCCGGGCACGGTCCATGAGGGCAAGCACATCCGGTCAACACGGCCCTCGAGTCAGGGATTCCCCACGACCTCGCGCACGAGCCACTCGAGCACCGCCTCCACCACCACGGCAAGCGCCTCGGGTTGCGACAGCGGGCCGCTCGCGGGCACCTTCAGCCCGTGGTCGGCGGCCGGCACGACGGTGAGGTCGGTGCCTTCGGGAAACTCGTCGGGTCGCCCCATCGGGTCGCGCTCACCCTGCACGACGAGCGTGGGGACGCCGGCCCCCGTGAGCTCCTCGACCCGCGACTTGTCGGGTCGGCCCGGGGGGTGGAGCGGGAACGCGAGCGCCACGCAGCCGACAGCCCCCAAGCGCGTGGCGCAACGGGCGGCGGAGCGGGCCCCGGCCGAGCGTCCGCCCACCACGAGCGGAGGCTTCGGCCGCAGCGTGCGTACGGCGGCCTCGAGGCCGACGTCGAGCGTGGCCGGCGCGGACGCGATCTTCCTGCCGGCGACCCGCCACGGCTGCTCGAACAGCGCCACCGTCACGCCGTGGCGGGGCAGTGCGGCCGCGAGCGCGGCCAGGTCGCGCGCCTCGACGCCGTTCCCGGCGCCGTGGCTGAGCAGCAGGGTCGCGTTCGCGGCCCGGGCGGGGTACAGGTCCAGCCGCCCCTCGCCGTACGGCGTGGGGACCGGGCGCGAGCCGGTCACGCCCCACTCACAGCAGAGCGTCCTCGGTGGGGATCGGCTCGACCAGCTCGGGGCCGTTGTTGCGCACGTTGTTGACGTCGGTCGAGACCGGGTGGGCCTCGAGCTGTCCGGGGGCCGCCGGCACGAGCAGCGAGAGCAGGTCGTCCCGCTCGGAGACCGCCGGGTCGAGCCAGGCCGACCAGCGGTCGCGCTCGACCATCAGGGGCATCCGGTCGTGGATGTGGCCGACCGCGTCCTCGGCCTGGGTGGTCAGCACCGTGCAGGTCCAGCGGAACCGGTCGGGGTCGTCCTCGGCCCGGTCGGGGTCGCGCCAGATCTCGTACAGCCCGGCCATCGCCAGCACGCCGCCGTCCTTCGGGTGGATGTAGAACGGCTGCTTCAGCGGACGACCGGACCTGCCCGTGACCTGGGTCGGATACCACTCGAAGTACCCGTCGGCCGGTAGCAGGCAGCGGCGCGAGGCGAACGCTCGCTTGTACGCCGGCTTCTCCGCGACCGTCTCCATCCGTGCGTTGATCATCCGGCTGCCGATGGCGGGGTCCTTCGCCCACGAGGGGACCAGGCCCCAGCTGAGCACCCGGAGCTGGCGCTCCGGAGGCTCGGGGTCGTGGTCGTCGCGGGACGAGGGAGACCGCTCCAGCACGGCGTACACGGGCTTGGTCGGGGCGACGTTGTAGTCGGGCGCGAGCGCCTCGTCGACCCGGTTGCCGCTGGCACCGGAGATCTCGAACTCCTCGACGAGGTCCTCCGGCTTCCGGCTCGACGCGTAGCGACCACACATACCGTCAGCGTAGAGCGGAGCACCGACCGCACGTCGAGACCGCGGGTCAAGGCCCCAGCCGGCGTCACCGGAGTTCGACGCGCTCGCGCGGCCTGGCTCCTCAGCCGCTCGCCTGGTCGCGGGACAGCTCGTCGAGCAGGCTGGACGCCTGGTCGGCCGCCAGGGGCAGGCTCTCGCCCCAGATGCGTACGCCGCCGTGCGCGCGCTCCCCCACCTCGAGCAGGCTGCGGAGCACGGACATGCGACGAGGCAGGCCCTGGTCGCGGGCCGCCAGGACGACGATCCGGCGTGGGCCGATCCGGCAGACGGTCTCGTCCGCGGCGAACACCGAGCGTGCGGACTCCCCGATCCGGGACATCCGCAGGTCGAGACCGAACACCTCGTCGGCGATCCCGGCGAAACGCGGGGCCGCCGCCTCCACCACGACGAGCGCGTAGCGCTCGCGGAGGGGGGCCGGCCCGCGGGTGTCCCCCCGGTACAGCTCCGTGAGCCGGCCCCGGAGATGGGCCATGCTGGCCAGGCCGGTGAGCGGGTCCGCGCACGAGAGCTGGTGCAGATAGGCGAGCGTCGCCTCGCTCCAGCCCAATGCCACCGCACACGCATCGGTGAACGCGGGCTCGGTACCGAGCACGAGCTCGTACGTCGTCCGCAGATCCGCGAGGGTCTCCTCCAGGGACACGCCTTGGCTGCCCTGCAACCTGCCGACGACCTCGCAGGCGTCGGTGGCCGTGCGACCGGCGATCAGGGCCTCACCGACGGCCTCGAACCGCGCCGGCACGTCCCCCCGTACCTGCTCGAACAGCTCAGGATGGTCCGATGCGGAGGAAGGCCCGGGCACCACTTTGTCCCGAAATGCCCAGAACCCCATGTCGCCTCCCTCCGCATCGTCGTCCAGCGCTCTCCGACCATTGAGACGGCGCGCGGGTACCAGCATGATGTGGATTTGGCGGAAATATCCCCAACTTCCGCTCATACTGTCGTCACAGGTCTCGGTTTTACCCGTTGGAGTAGGTGTGAGCGTCTCGCTGCCGGTCGAGGGACCCGGCGACGCCGAACTCATCTCGGCGGTGCGGGGCGGCGACATCGACGCCTACGGCGAGCTGTTTGCGCGCCACGTCGACTCCGCGCGGCGACTGGCCCGCCAGCTGGCCGGACCGGCCGATGCCGACGACCTCGTCTCAGACGCGTTCACGAAGGTGCTGACCGTCCTGCAGCGTGGTGGCGGCCCCGACCTGGCCTTCCGCGCGTACCTGCTGACCGCCGTACGCCGGCTCCACGTCGACAAGATCCGCGCCGGCTCCCGGCTGCGCCCCGTCGACGACCTCACGCCGTTCGACCCGGGCCTGCCGTTCCACGACACCGCCGTCGCCGGCTTCGAGAACGCCGCCGCGGCCAGGGCGTTCGCCTCGCTGCCGGAGCGCTGGCAGATGGTGCTGTGGCACATCGAGGTCGAGCAGCAGAAGCCGGCGGACATCGCCCCCCTGCTGGGGATGAGCGCCAACTCCGTCTCGGCCCTTGCCTACCGGGCCCGCGAGGGTCTGCGGCAGGCCTTCCTCAGCCAGCATGCGACCGACCCGGACGACGTCGACTGCGCCTGGACGCGGGACCACCTCGGCGCCTACGTGCGCTCCGGGCTGTCGCGCCGCGACGCGAGTCGCGTGGACGACCACCTGGCGTCCTGCCGCGCCTGCGCCGCGGTCTACCTGGAGCTCACGGAGGTCAACTCCGGGCTCGCCGGGATCCTGGCACCGCTGCTACTGGGCTCTGCGGGCGCCGGCTACGTCTCGTCGGGTGGCGCCGGCTCGGGCTTCCTGTCGACCGGGTTCAGTGCCGCCCGGACCTGGGCCGTCTCGCACGCGTCGGTCACCGCGATCGGCGGCATCATCGTGACCGCGACCGCGGTCCTCTCGATCTACGGCGCCACGCACTTCCACAGCCAGGACGCCGCCGACGTGGGCTCCCCGCCGGTGCTGAGCCCCACGCCGGCCGCGTCCGGCCTGCCGACGAACGGCGGAGACGGCAAGCAGGGCCACCACGACGCCCGGTCCCGCGCTCCCGACGCCGGCAAGACCACCGTGCCGCCACCGACCAGCGAGGCGCCGTCGGTGACCCCGACGTCGGCGCCCCCGTCGACCGGCCCCACCGACACGACCACCGGCCCCACCGAGCAGTCGACCGGGCCGACCGGCCCGACCACCGGACCGACCGACCCGACCACCGGTCCCACCGATCCCGGCGCCGACCAGATCACGTTCACCTCGACGCCGCCGGTCGACCCGACGTTCGGCAGCACGTACGAGGTGAGCGCGACCAGTGGTTCGGGGCAGAAGGTCACGTTCTCCGTCGCCCCCACGATCAACAGCCTGGGACCTGCCTGCACGATCTCCGGCTCGACGGTCACCTTCAGGCACGCCGGCACCTGCGTGATCGCCGCCGAGGTGACCAGCAGGACCGGCGCGGGTGCGGCGGCCAAGGACGACACGCAGTCGATCGACGTGCCGCAGGAGGCCCAGAAGGTGGCGCTCACCACGACGGCGCCCAGCTCACCTGCCTTCGGGGACACCTATCAGGTGTTCGCCTCCAGCACGGGTTCGCCGGTCGTTCTCGCGGTCGACACCACGACCAACAGCCTCGGCCCGGCCTGCACCATCTCGGGCACCGATCCCGGCTCCACCGTCACCTTCGAGCACGCAGGCACGTGCACGGTCACCGCCACCGCCGGCAACGACGACTACCTCCCCGCCACCGACACCCAGACCGTCGGGGTGCCCCAGGAGCAGCAGAAGGTCACGATCACCACGACGGCGCCCAGCTCACCTGCCTTCGGGGACACCTATCAGGTGTTCGCCTCCAGCACGGGTTCGCCGGTCGTTCTCTCCGTCGACACCACGACCAACAGCCTCGGCCCGGCCTGCACCATCTCGGGCACCGATCCCGGCTCCACCGTCACGTTCGAGCACGCAGGCACGTGCACCGTCACCGCCACCGCCGACAACGACGACTACCTCGCCGCCGGCGACACCCAGGCCGTCGGGGTCCCGCAAGAGGCCCAGCGCGTGACCATCACCTCGAGCGCACCCACCTCACCCACCTTCGGCTCGACGTACCCGGTGAACGCGACCAGCGACTCGGGTGCCCCGGTGACGTTCTCGGTCGATCCGAAGACCAGCAACAGCGCCTGTGTGGTGAACGACCCCGACCTCACCGACTCCACCGCCAAGGTGACCATCGACCACGCCGGCACATGCATCATCGACGCCGACCAGCCGGGCAATGACGACTACAGCCCCGCAGCGACGGCGCAGCAGTCCGTCCTCGTCGCCAGACTCGCGCAGAAGGTCAGCTTCACCACCACCCCACCGACCAACCCGGCCCTACGCAGCACCTACACCGTCGGCGCCACCAGCGACTCCGGCGGCCCGATCAGCTTCTCGGTCGACCCCCAGACCACCAACAGCGCGTGCGTCGTCACCGACAACGACCCCACCGACACCAGGGCCACCGTCACCTTCAACCACGTCGGGACCTGCCTCCTGGACGCGGCCCAGGACGGCACCACCCGAGACGGTTACACCGACTACCAGCCCGCCAGCACGGCGAAGCCCCAGCGCATCGACGTCCCGACGAGTCTGTCCTTGGACGCGATCGTGGACCCGAACCGCACGATCGGCGACTTCTTCGGATGGCGCCATGTGATCGTCACCGTGGACGGCTTGACGACGGGCGAGACGGCCAAGGTGTCCGCCACCGCCCCCAACCAGGCCGACGTGGTCGCCTTCGGCGCCAGGTGCATCGACTGGAGCGGCATGTGCCCCGTCACCTCCACGCCTGTCGTGTTCGACTACTACGTCCGTTCGAACGGTGCCGTCGACGTCACCTTCACGGTGACGTCGAACCAGAGCCCGCAGAGGACTGCCAGCAAGACGGTGACCGTCGTTCCCTGGTAGCGACGGCCATAACCTGGCCCGGATCGGGTAAGAAGAACACATGACCGTGATCCGCCTGCTCGCCCGGCCGATGCTCGCCTCGATGTTCGTCGTGGGTGGGATCGACGCGCTCACCCACGCCTCCGGCAAGGTGCCGAAGGCGGGGAAGGTCACCGACCAGGTGCCCACCCTCGCGGAGAAGATCGCACCCGGTCTCCCGGTGCCGACCGACCCGGCGACCCTGGTGCGGATCAACGGTGGCGTGCAGGTGGTGGCCGGGCTCGCGCTGGCGACCGGGCGGATGCCGCGCATCTCCGCCCTCGTGCTCGCCGCCTCGCTGGCTCCCACGACGTACGCCGGCCATCCCTTCTGGGAGGAGAAGGACAAGGCGGCCCGGTCGGCCCAGCGGACCCAGTTCTTCAAGAACCTCTCGATGATGGGCGGCCTCCTGCTGGCCAGCGTCGACACCGAGGGCAGGCCCGGGGTCGCCTGGCGGGCCCGCCGTGCGGCGCGCGACGTACGCCGTGAGGCCCGGCAGCTGGCCAAGCAGGCCCGAGCCGAGGCCCGGGTAGCCAGGGCCCACCTGAGCTGACCTCGGGTTCGCCTCTGCTCGGTACGCTGCGCCGGTGACCAGCGCGCCCCCGACGACCGAGCCGTGGGCCGCGCCGCATGCCCGCGGACCCGTGCACGCGGAGGTCTCGCTGCCGGGGAGCAAGTCGCTGACCAACCGCGCCCTCGTGCTCGCGGCACTCGCCGAGGGCCCGTCCGTGGTACATCGCGCGCTGCGCTCACGCGACACCCTGCTCATGGCGGCGGCTCTCACCACCCTCGGCGCCAGGGTCGAGACGGCCACGGCCGACTGGACCGTCGAGCCCGGACGGTTCGTCGGCGGCGGATCGGTGGACTGCGGGCTCGCGGGCACCGTGACCCGGTTCGTCCCACCGGTGGCGGCGCTGGCGGACGGCCCGGTCGCCTTCGACGGCGACCCGCACATGCGGGCGCGCCCGGTGGGTGAGGTGCTCGACGCGCTGCGCGCCCTCGGCGTCCGGATCGACGGCGAGCGCCTGCCGTTCACCGTTCAGGGCACCGGCCGCGTGCCCGGTGGCCGAGTCGTGCTCGACGCCTCCGGGTCGAGCCAGTTCGTCTCTGCCCTCCTCCTCGCCGGTGCGCGCTTCGACGAGGGCCTGGATCTCCTGCACGAGGGCAAGGCGGTCCCGTCGCAGCCGCACATCGACATGACCGTCGCCCTGCTGCGCGCCCACGGCGTCGAGGTCGACGACGGGGAGCCCGCTCGCTGGCGGGTGGCGCCGGGCCGGATCCGGGCGGTCGACCACGCGATCGAGCCCGACCTCTCGAACGCCGCGGCCTTCCTGGCCTTGGCGGCGACCACCGGTGGGCGGGTCACGGTGCGCGACTGGCCGGCGCAGACCACCCAGGCCGGCGACGCGATCCGCGACCTGCTGGGCCGGATGGGCTGCTCCGTGTCGCGCGACGAGCACGGGCTCACCGTCACCGGGTCCGGGCGGATCGGGGGCGTCGACGTCGACCTGCACGACGTCGGGGAGCTGACGCCGGTCGTCGCCGCGCTCTGCGCGCTGGCGGACGGGCCGTCGCATCTCCGGGGCATCACGCACATCCGCCGGCACGAGACCGACCGGATCGCGGCCCTGGCGACCGAGCTGCGCGGGCTCGGCGCCAACGTGACGGAGCTCGCGGACGGCCTCGAGCTGCGCCCGGCGAGGTTGCACGGCGGGATGTTCCGCAGCTACGCCGACCACCGGATGGCCCACGCCGCGGCCGTGCTCGGCTCTGCGGTCGAGGGCGTGCTGGTCGACGATGTGGCGGCCACGAGCAAGACGTTCCCCGACTTCCCGGCGGTCTGGTCCGCCCTGGTCGATGCCCGATGAGCGGCCGGTACGACGAGCACGACCACGAGCACTACGAGCGGCCGCGCCGGCACACCCGGCCGCGCACCAAGGAACGACCGCGGTACGACGACGCCGTCGACGGCGTGGTCACCACCGTGGACCGCGGTCGTTTCACGCTCCAGGTCGACGGGGTCACCGTGTGGGCGGTGAAGGCACGGCCACTGGGCCGCAAGGGGGTCGTCGTCGGCGACCGGGTGCGGGTGGTGGGCGACGTGTCCGGTGACGAGGGTGCCCTGGCCCGGATCGTCGAGGTGCGGGAGCGGGCGACCGTGCTCCGCCGCACCGCGGACGACGACGACGCGGTCGAGCGGGTCCTGGTCGCCAACGCCGACCAGCTCGTCGTCGTGACGGCGCTCGCCGACCCGGAGCCCCGGCCCCGGCTGATCGACCGGGCGCTGGTCGCGGCGTACGACGCGGGCATGAAGCCGCTGCTGTGCCTGACCAAGTCCGACCTGGCCGACCCCGAGACCCTGCTGGCGACGTACCGCTCCCTCGGGGTGCCGTGGGTGGTGACCCGGCGAGGAGCCGACCTGACCGAGCTGCGGAGCCGGCTCGCGGAGCGCACCAGCGTCCTGATCGGGCACAGCGGGGTCGGGAAGTCGACCCTGGTGAACGCACTGGTCCCGGACGCCGACCGGGAGATCGGGCACGTGAACGCGGTGACCGGGCGCGGCCGGCACACCTCGACCTCGGCGATCATGCTCGCCCTGCCAGGCGGCGACGGGTGGATCATCGACACGCCCGGGATCCGGTCGTTCGGGTTGGCCCACGTGCAGCCCGAGGACCTGATCGAGGCGTTCCCGGACCTCGACGAGATGACCGAGGACTGCCCGCGCGGGTGCACCCACGGCGCCGACGAGCCCGAGTGCGGACTGGACGAGGCCGTGGCCCGGGGTGAGGCGGATCCGGAGCGGGTCGAGTCGTTCCGGCGCCTGCTCGAGGCGCGGTCGGGTCCGGAGTACTGAGCGGACCTCGGGTGCGCCCGCGCCTCGGCCGGCCCTGGATCGGCCTGGGACCCTGATGCGATGTGGACGACCGACCGGCCGGCCCGGCCACTTGCTCGGACCGGCAGCCGAGCAAGCCACGTGTGACGGTGGCCCGCGACTGCACTAGCCGCCCCAGACGCTCCTGGCGCCGGAGTCGCCGGTCAGGAAGACGCAGACCAGGACGGTGACCGCGCCCGCCACGAGCAGCAGCTGGATCGCCCAGGCGACGACGCCGGTGCGCCCCTCGCGGCTCTGTCCCTCGGCGGCGACCGGTGAGGGCCCGCCGAGCTGCCAGACGGCGAGCGCGGTCGGGACCAGGAACGCGAGCATGACCCAGCGCAGGAACCGACCCCGCGCGGCGTGGGTGGCCAGCTCGGGAAGGGTCTGGAGGTGCCGCTGGTTCTCCAGGCTCTGACCGGACTGCACCGCGATGATGCCGGCGCCAGCCGCGATCACCGCGCACGTCACGAGCGGCCAGCGCAGCCACCACCGCCACCTCGGGACGGCGGCGTACAGCAGGCCACCGACGCCCGCGAGCGGGGCGAAGACCACCACGACGTGGACGATGAGGGGGTGCAGCGGGAGACCGTTGAACTCCATGGCATAGATATACGGCATCGTTCACGGTTCGGTTCGGGGGCGCCTCGCGAGATCGGTTTAGCCTGTGCCCATGCCGCCCGAAGGTCAGCCAGCCCCCGACTACACCGACGACCTCCGCCTCGCTCACGTGCTGGCCGACGACGCGGACTCGATCACCACGTCCCGTTTCAAGGCGCTGGACCTGCACGTGATGAGCAAGCCCGACCTCACTCCGGTCACCGACGCGGACCAGGCGGTGGAGGAGTCGATCCGGCGCACGCTCTCGCGGGCCAGGTCGCGCGACGCGATCACCGGTGAGGAGCAGGGCAGCTCCGGCCACAGCCAGCGCCGCTGGGTGATCGACCCGATCGACGGCACCAAGAACTTCGTCCGCGGGGTCCCGGTGTGGGCGACGCTGATCGCGCTGGCCGTCGACGACGAGGTGGTGCTGTCCGTGGTCTCCGCTCCCCAGCTCCAGCGGCGCTGGTGGGCCTCCACCGGGAACGGCGCCTGGACCGGACGCTCGCTGCTCAAGGCGACGCGCTGCACGGTCTCCGACGTGCGCCGTCTGGAGGACGCCTCGCTGTCGTACTCCTCCCTGCACGGCTGGGACGAGCGCGGCCGGCTCGAGGACTTCCTCTCGCTGATGCGCCGCTGCTGGCGCACGCGGGCGTACGGCGACTTCTGGTCCTACATGATGCTCGCCGAGGGAGCGGTCGACATCGCCACCGAGCCCGAGCTCCAGGTCTACGACATGGCCGCCCTCGACGTGATCGTCCGCGAGGCCGGCGGGACCTTCACGTCCCTGGACGGCACCGCAGGACCGTTCGGCGGAAACTCGCTGGCCACGAACGGGCACCTCCACGACGCCGTGTTGTCGTTCCTCGGCTCGCTGCCCGATGAGGACCATGACCCCGATGCGCCCGCACGCGGGCCCGGCTCGGTCCACGAGCTGCACTCGCGACGCACCCGCGAGGAGGACTAGCCTGGGGTGGAACCGAGCGACCTCCCAGGAGTGGTGATGCGGATCAGCGACGTTCTCTCGAGCAAGCCCAGCGGCCAGGTCGTCACCATCCCTCCGGACGCCACCGTGCGCGACCTGCTCTCGCTCCTGGCCGAGCACAACATCGGTGCGGTCGTGGTCAGCGGCGACGGTCGGGCGGTCGACGGCATCGTCAGCGAGCGTGACGTCGTACGCCGCCTGCACGAGGACGATGCCGTCCTCGACGGAGCCGTGAGCGCGATCATGACCAGCGACGTGCGGACCTGTGAGCCGGACACCCCCGTCGACGACCTCCGCGTGATGATGACAGAGCGCCGGATCCGGCACGTGCCGGTCGTCTCCGACGGCGCCCTGAAGGGGATCATCAGCATCGGCGACGTCGTGAAGTCGTCGCTGGACCAGCTGCAGTTCGAGCGCGACCAGCTCGACAGCTACGTCCATCAGACCTGAGGAGGACGGTCAGGCCCAGCGGATCCACATCTCGTCGCGGGCCAGGCTCTGGCACTCCTCACAGGTGCAACGGCTCTCGGGCCGCGCCGCCTCTGGATCGTGCTCGGCGACGCCACGGGCGTCCGGGACCCCGCGACCCGGCTCGGTCGTCGCGTTGCGGATCTCCTGGGTGGTGGCCGGCATGGGTCCACGCTAGGGGCGACCACCGACAGTCGACGCCCGTGCGGCAGCCCGTAGGGTCGAGGCATGGACAAGCCCGAGATCGACTTCCCCGACGGCCCGCCGCCCGACGACCTCGAGGTCACCGACCTCGTCGAGGGTGAGGGCGTGGAAGCCACCGCGGGTGCCACCGTGAAGGTGCACTACGTCGGCGTCGCGCACTCGACGGGCGAGGAGTTCGACGCGTCGTACAACCGGGGGGCTCCGCTGGAGTTCCGCCTCGGCATCGGTCAGGTCATCCAGGGCTGGGACACCGGGGTGCAGGGCATGAAGGTCGGGGGACGCCGCCAGCTGGTCATCCCGCCGCACCTGGCGTACGGCGACCGCGGCGCGGGTGCGGTGATCAAGCCCGGCGAGACGCTGATCTTCGTCTGCGACCTGGTCGACGTCGGCTGAACCCTTGACCTTGGAGTCAGGTCCAAGGTCTACCGTCGTGGTGTGACGACCTACACCGTCTCCCAGCTGGCCGCCGAGGTCGGGAGCAGCCCCGACACGCTGCGCTACTACGAGAGGGTCGGCCTGCTCCCGGCGCCCCGGCGGACGCCTGCGGGATACCGGCAGTACGACGACGACGCGCGCGAGCGGCTGGCGTTCATCCGTGGCGCGCAGCGCATGGGACTGACCCTGGCCGACGTCCGCGACCTGCTCGCGGTGCGTGACACCGGCGACTGCCCGTGCGAGCCGGCCGAGCAGCATCTGACGAGGCGGCTCGCCGAGGTCGATGCCGAGATCACCCGGCTCGAGGCGCTGCGCGACCAGATGCGGGCGATGCTGGCCGGGATCGCGGCCGGAACCTGTCCCGACCCGGACCCCGACACCACCTGGTGCGCCTGCAGAAAGGAGGTGAGCAGCATGGCCGACGAGGACCACGACTGCCCGTGCGGTCCCGACTGTCAGTGCACGCCCGGCTGCGGCTGCGGCTGCCGCTGAGCCGGACCGACCTCCCGAGGGCCCCGGGAGGTCACCCGCCGATCGGGCGCATCGCCACCACCGCGCGGTGCCCGGCGCACTCCACGACGTCGCCGGAGGCGAGCTGACGTCCGCGCCGCGTCTCCACGTCGCCGTTCACCCGCACCAGTCCCTGGGCGATCAGGCCCTTCGCGTCGGCACCGGTGTCGACCATGTCGGCCAGCTTCAGGAACTGGCCCAGCCGGATCGACTCCTCACGCACGGACACCACCACTGCGTCGCTCATCAGCGCACCACCACCGTCACCGCATGGATCACCAGTCCCACCAGACCTCCCACGATCGTGCCGTTGATCCGGATGAACTGCAGGTCACGACCCACGTGCAGCTCGATCCGCCGTGCCGCCTCGCGACCGTCCCACCGCTGGACGGTGTGGGTGATCACGGATGTGAGCTCGGCACCGTAGCGATCGACCACGAACACCGACAGGTCCGCGGCCGAGCCGTCGATCCGCCCGCGCAGCTCGGCGTCCTCACGCAGCCGGACCCCGAACGCCGTCAGCTCGCGGGCCAGGCGCTCCCGTACCGCCCCGTCGGGGTCGAGCAGAGACGCCTGCAGGGCGCGCCGGAGCGCGCTCCACAGCGCGATGCTGGACTCCAGCACCTGCGGGTGGTCGAGCAGCCGCTCCTTGAGGCGTTCGGTGCGCTCGCGCGTCTCGGGGTCGTGCTGGAGGTCGTCGGCGAGCTGGATGAGCATCGAGTCGAAGGCGAGCCGGGCGCGATGGCCGGGCTGCGCCCGGATCTCGGCGAGCCAGGTGACCAGCTCACTGGTGACCCGGCGGGTCACCGCGTCGTTGAGTCGGGGGGGCGCCCACCACGGCGCTCGCTGCTCCAGGACCTCCGCCACGGTGTCCGGGTGCTCGAGCAGCCACCCGTGCAGCTCGTCGAGAGCCAGGTCGACGACACCCTGGTGCACCCCGTCGCGCACCACCTCGGCGAGCAGGCCGCCGGCCAGGGGCGCGACCGGCTCCTCACGGAACCTCGGGATCAGAGCCTCGGTGACCAGGTCGGACACGTGCTCGTCGCGGACCTTGCCGAGACCGATCGCGGCGACCTCCGAGACCTCGTCGACCACGCGGCGTACGTGCGCGGGATCGGCCAGCCAGGCACCCACCCGCTCCGAGATCGCCGCCGACGCGACGCGTTCGCGAATGATGCCCTCGTGGAGGAAGTTCTCCCCCACGAACTCCTCGAGGCTTCGCCCGAGCTCGTCCTTGCGCTTCGGGATCAGCGCGGTGTGCGGGACCGGCACCCCGAGGGGGTGCTTGAACAGCGCCGTCACCGCGAACCAGTCCGCCATCGCGCCGACCATCGACGCCTCGGCACCCGCGTTCACGAAGCCGAGCAGCCCTCCCTGACCCAGCGTGACGAGGTAGACGACGGCCGCGAGCAGGAGCAGGGAGACCGCCCATGTCCGCATCCGGCGTAGCCCGCGTCGCCGTCGGGCGTCGGCGGCAGGATCGGGGGTGATCATCGCGATCGGGCCCGGCGACGTCGTGGTCGTGGTCATCGGCTCGATTCTCCCCGATGGGGTGGTGCCAGAATGCGCCCCATGCCGCGCACCGTGATCACCTTCGGCACTTTCGACGTGTTCCACGTCGGACACCTGCGCGTGATCGAGCGCGCCGCGTCGCTCGGCGACCGCCTCGTGGTGGGCGTGTCCGCGGACGCCCTCAACCTCCGGAAGAAGGGCCGCGAGCCGGTCTTCAGCGAGTCGGAGCGACTGGAGATCGTCGCCGCCCTGCGGATGGTGGACGAGGTGTTCGTGGAGGAGAGCCTGGAGCTCAAACGCGAGTACATCGAGCGGTACGACGCCGACGTGCTCGTGATGGGCGACGACTGGCGGGGACGGTTCGACGAGTTCGGTGACGTCTGTGAGGTCGTCTATCTGCCACGCACGCCGGCGATCTCGACCACCGCCCTGATCGAGAAGATCTCGTCGACCGGTTGACGTCGCCGCGCGACCGCGATCCTCGGATTAGGGTGGACGAGTCTCGGGGCAGCCTCCCGCAGACCCGACCTGTCTCACGAACGGCCCACGTCATCACCAGGGAGTCCCGCTCATGCGCCGTAGCGTCGCCGCCGCCGTGGTGGCCCTCAGCACGGCCCTGTCCGTCTCTGCATCGCCGGGGACGGCGCTCGCCGGATCGTCGGGCGCGACCCGCGGCCCGGACGGCCGCGCGACGGCGGCGACACGCACGGTCGCCGTGCAAGCCCTGCACACCGTGACCCGCGTGCTCGCCGGCCGGGGCGCCCACACCGACGCCTCGATGGCGCTGCTGCGCCTGCGGCTGACCATGAACGCCCTGGCACCCGCCGACCGTCGCCACGCGGCCGCGATCCTGGCCCGGCCGACCGACCACCCGGACGTCTACGGTCAGACCTACCGGGTCAAGGCCAAGAGGGAGTGCGCCGGGCACATCTGCATCCACTGGGTGCCCACGACGCGGGACGCCCCGCCGGGCAGGAAGTGGGTCGACAAGCAGCTCCGGATGCTGAACCACGTCTGGGACGTCGAGGTGAAGAAGCTCGGCTACCGCCGTCCGATCTCCGACGGCAACCGCGGTGGCGGCGGCTCCGGGAAGTTCGACGTCTACCTCAAGGAGCTGTACCACCAGGGTCTCTACGGCCTGACCGTCGCCGAGCAGCGCACGTCGTCCAACCGCCGCCTCTACTCGTCGTACCTGGTGATCGACAACGACTTCAAGCGCTCCCAGTTCCACGCCGACCCGATGCAGGTCGCGCGGGTCACCGCGGCCCACGAGTTCTTCCATGCCATCCAGTTCGGCTACGACGCGGGCGAGGACCCCTGGCTGATGGAGGCGACCGCCACCTGGATGGAGGACCAGTTCGACGACAGCAGCAACGACAACCGGCAGTACCTCCCCTGGAGCCAGCTCCACGAACCGGCGACACCCCTGGACACCTTCACCGACGGCGGCTTCGAGCAGTACGGCAACTGGGTCTTCTTCGAGTACCTCAGCGAGCACTACGGGCGTGGGATCATCAGGTCGATCTGGAAGCACGCCGCCGCGTTCGGCCGGGCCGGGCACCACTTCTCGGCCGAGGCGATCCACTCCGCACTGCACCGCCACGGCGGGATGACGACGGTGTTCGGGACCTACGCCAGCGGCAACACCGTGCCCCGCCACACCTACGCCGAGGGCAAGGCGTACCCGGCCGCGGGAGCGGCTCGGAAGGTGACGCTCACCCGGAGTGCGCCCGAGGCGCCCTGGGCGACGTACGCCGTCCAGCACCTCGCGTCGGTCAACCTCAAGGCCGTCCCCGGGACCGACCTGTCCGGCCACCGGTGGCGGCTACGCATCAAGGTCGACGGTCCCCGGCGGGGCACGAGCCCGGCCGTGGTGGTGCTGGTCAGGCGGACACACCACCCCATGACGCGGTCGTTGGTACCTCTGACCAGGCAGGGGCGCGGGAAGCTCTCGGTCCCGTTCAGCCGGAGCGGCACCGTCCAGGTCACGGTCACGCTGGTCAACGCCTCCACGAGGTTCAGCTGCCACACGAACGGCGGCTACTCCTGCGACGGCACCCCGAAGGCCCCGCACCCCTCCTTCGCGGTGAAGCTGGTCGCCTACCGGCGCTGATCCGCGCCCGCGACGTCCCGCGGCGCGGAGCGGACAGCGGGCCGGGGCCCACCCGCGGCACGGGTCGTGACAATTCCGAGATCTGGCCGTGACCCGTTCTTTATCCGTAACCTCCTTGTGACATTTCGCAGTCGATATCCATTCGTTATTCACCCGATATTGGACGGCGATGAACGGCTGGTTCTGTTGCACCCGGGGCCATGGCCGCGCCGACCGCGCGCGCCGTCCCCGGTGCACCGCTCGGCGAGTCGTCGCCGGGCCGAACCGTCAGTGAAAGGCGCGTACATGAGACTGAAGACTCCGTTGGTCGCCCTGTCATCGGTAGGGCTCCTCGCTCTCGCCGCATGCGGCGGGAGCGGCGGAAGCTCGACGCCTGAGGGCACTCCCTCGAACTTCAACCCCGGCGCAACCGGCAACGGGCAGGATCCCACTGCCAAGGGTCCGGTGACGATCGCCGGCGCTCAGAAGGGCGGCATCGTCACGGTGCTGACCCAGCCAGGGCTGACCACGACCATCGACCCCAGCGAGATCTACTACACCGACACCTCGTCGATCATGAGTGGTCTGGTCACCCGGTCGCTGACCCAGTACAAGTACGACCCCAAGTCCAAGCAGATGATCCTGGTGCCCGACCTGGCCACCGACCTGGGTACCCACAACGACAACTACACCAAGTGGAGCTTCACCATCCGCAAGGGCGTCAAGTGGCAGGACGGCACACCGGTCACCGCCAAGGACGTCGCGTGGGGCATGACCCGGTGCATGGACGCCGCGACCTTCCCGACCGGCCCGTGCCAGTACTACTCGAACGTCTACTTCAAGGGCGGCTCGACGTACAAGGGCCCCTACACCTCCGGCAAGAAGACCTTCAGCGGGATCAAGGTCAAGGGCGACACGATCACCATCTCGATGGCCAAGCCCTTCCCGGACATGCCGTACTGGGGCACCTTCCCGGCCAACGGCCCGATCCCCGCGGGCAAGGTCTCGGACCCGAAGACCTACAAGAACCACCCGTGGTCGACCGGTCCGTACATGATCAAGTCCTTCAACCCCTCCAAGGAGCTGGTGCTGGAGAAGAACCCGTACTGGAACCCCGCGACCGACCCGGCTCGCACCCAGTACCCCGACGGGTATGACTTCAAGCTCCAGCAGCCCTCGGAGAAGATCGACCAGATCATGCTGGCCGACAGTGGCTCCGGCCAGACCACACTGACCTACGACGACCTGCTCGCCCCTGACTTCCAGCAGATGAAGCAGAAGGCGCCGGACCGTCTGACGTTGGGTGGCTCGCCGTGCACCTACTACTGGGCGCCGGACAACCGGAAGATCACCAACAAGAAGGTGCGCGAGGCTCTCTCGTGGGCCTACCCCTACAAGAACGCGATCCTCGCTGCGGGTCTGATCCCGAACGTCAACGCGATCCCGGCCACGAACCTGATGCCTCCGGGCGTCCCGGGTCGCACGCCGTACAACGTGACCGGTCGCCAGGGCTTCGACACCGACCCGGCCAAGGCCAAGTCGCTGCTGAAGTCGGCGAACGCCATGGGCTACGAGATCAAGTTCCTGTTCCGGACCGACGACCCGGTCTCGGTGAAGACGAAGGACGCCATCGTCAAGGGCCTCACCGAGGCGGGCTTCAAGGCCACCCCGGTGCCGACCACGACGGCGAACTACACCGCGGCACGCGACAACACGAGCGAGGACATCAACGTCCGCTCGGCCGGTTGGTGCTCGGACTGGCCGTCCGGCTCGACCTGGATGCCGCCGGTGCTCGGGTCGACCAACCCGGACAAGTCCCACTCCTTCGGGTCCAACTACGCGGCGTTCGGCAACAAGGCCGCCGACGCCCAGATGGACGCCATCCAGAAGATGCCGCTGGACAAGCAGGCGGACGCGTGGAACGCACTCGACAAGCAGATCGCGACGAAGTACTTCCCGCTGTTCACCACCTACTACACCGGCATCGCGCAGGCCCACGGGTCGAAGATCATGGGCGACAACGACGACAACACGCTCGGCATGCCGACCTGGAAGGACATCTGGGTCTCCCCGTGATCCGGGGTGGCTGAGCACCACCGATAAATGCCGTAGCAGAAGGCGGGGCACGGAAATTCCGTGCCCCGCCGTCTGCCTTTCCCAACGCGTCCTCGGCGCGCATTTCCGCGCCTATTCCAGCCGCTATTTCCGCGCTTTCGAGTGTCGCCCGCCCGGCTCGCTCGACGTCGGCTCGAAGCCGACCAGGCCGAGGAGGTTGTCCTCGGAGTCGGTGACGAAGGCCTGCCACTCGGTGGTGCCGGCCGGTCCGAGGGCGTCGTCCTCGTGGGTGAAGATCGCGTGCGGCTCGGAGACGATCTCGGCGCGCCCACGCAGGGCGTCCACCGCACGCAGTACGTCGGGCACCTCGAGGTAGAGCATCGAGGACGGAGCATTGCCGTCCAGGAGCAGCCGGACCCCGTCGAGGTCGAAGAACAACAGTCCGGGCGGCTCGAAGCGGCCGCTGGGCTCCGCTCCCAGGAGCTCGGCGTAGAACGCCGCCGCGCGGTCGAGGTCGGTGGCTCTCAGGGCCACCTGGACGAGTCTGGACATGGGGCCTCCTCCCTCGCAAGCATGCTGGCACCTCAGCCGGATCGTGACCACCTGTGACCGGGTCGGTCGATGTCGCTTGGGTGCGGGTCGTACTCTGGCGCGGGCTCCGCGGCGGGCCGGGTGGAGGAAGGAGCGTCGGTGACCGGGTTCATCGTGCGTCGTATCTTCAGCTCCCTGCTCGTGATCGTGCTGACGTCGATGTTCGTGTTCGTGCTCTTCTTCAAGGGGCTCGGGGACAGCCCGGCGGTGAACTACTGCGACCAGCTCCACAACGGCCAGTGCTCCCCGCAGACACTGGCGTCCATCAAGCACCAGATGGGCTTCGACAAGTCGGTCGTCGCCAACTACGGCATCTGGGCCAAGGGCCTGTTCGTCGGTCGCGACAGTGTGTACGTCGACGGGAAGAACTACGACTGCCCGGCACCCTGTCTCGGCATCTCGATCATGACCGGCAACACGGTCTGGCACGACCTCGAGCAGAAGTACCCGGCGACGGTCACCGTCGCCGTCGGCGGTGCCGCGATCTACCTGACGTTCGGGGTGATCATGGGCGCCTTCGCCGCCCGATGGCGCGGCACCGTCCTCGACCGGGCACTGGTCGGTGGCTCCCTGGTGATCTCGGCGATCCCCGACTACCTGATCATCCTGATGGCGTGGCTGTTCTTCTCGTTGCGATGGCAGATCTTCCCGAACGTCGGGTACTACCCGATCACCGAGAACCCCCTCAAGACGATCTCCTGGATGATGTTGCCCTGGCTGGTCCTCGGGGCCACCAGCCTGACCGACTACGCCCGGTTCACGCGTGGCCAGGTGGTCGAGACCCTCGGTGAGGACTTCATCCGCACCGCCCGCGCCAAGGGCGTCCGGCCGACCAAGGTGCTGTTCCGGCACGCGCTGCGCGCCGCGATCGTCCCGGTGATCACGATCTTCGGGCTGGACTTCGCCAGCCTCCTCTCCGGCACGATCTTCATCGAGCAGATCTTCGGCATCGACGGCATCGGCCACTGGGGCCTGCAGGCACTCACCACCCCGATCGACCTCAACGTGATCAGCGCGACCGTGCTCGTCGGGGCCGTCCTGGTCGTGGTGGCGAACCTGGTCGTCGACGTCGTCTACGGGTTCCTCGACCCACGCGTCACGGTCGCCTGACCCCGCGCCGTCGCCGGGCGCCCGCCGTACGCCGGGGCGTCGCCGGCCGCGGCGCTCATGAGTCGAACGCCCCGTCTTCGACCACGGACATCAGCCCGTGCCGCACGGCGAGGAGGCTCGCCCTGGCCCGGTTGGAGACGCCGAGCTTGGTGTAGATGTGGTCGACGTGGTTGTCGACGGTGCGCCGCGAGATGGTCAGCCGCTCCGCGATCGCGCGGTTGGACAGACCTCGGGCGAGCAGGCGGAGCACCTCGACCTCGCGGGTCGTCAGCCCGGCCGGCCAGTCCTTCCGGCGCCGTACCGCGTGCCCGGCCGCGATCAGCACGGCATCGGCCGCCTCACCGTCGAAGCGCCCGGCCCTGACCTCGCCCCGCAGCCACGCCGCCGCGGCGTCCGAGGCGACCGCCGATCGATGTGGGCGCACCTCGAGCTTGCCGTGATAGGCGTCGGCGGCCGCCAGCACCCGGCCCGAGACGGTCAACGCATCGCCGCGCAGCCCGCGCGGGTAGCCCGAGCCGTCGAGCCGCTCGTGGTGCTGCACGGCGATCTCGCCCAGGCCCGCGAGCACCGGGCAGGACGCAAGCATCCGCTCGGTGAGGTACGGGTGCAGGCGCACCCGTTCGGACTCGGACGCCGTCAGCGCCCCGGGCTTGTCCCATACGCCGTTGGAGACGCCGAGCCGGCCGAGGTCGTGCAGCAGCGCCGCCCGCCGGAGCCGGCGCACCTCCTCGCCCTCGAGACCGAGCGCTGCCCCGGCCGCGGTGGCGAGGTCGGCGACGCCGCGTGAGTGGCCGAGCGTGTAGGGCGACTTGATGTCGATGAAGTCCGCGAAGGCCGTCAGCGCCAGGTCGAGCTCGCCGTCGGTGAGCGCCCGCTCCAGGCCGGGCTCGCCGGCGATCACGGCCTCCCACGTGGTCGCCTCGTCCAGGTCGCGGAAGAGGGTGGCCCCGTCGCGGGCGACGAGCTCGACGAGCTCCGGGTCGAACTGGGTGCCCGACCGCTGACGGGCCACCTCGACGGCGCGCTGCGCGCCCTCGCTGCGGTGGTACACCTCGAGGACGTCGGCCAGGTTGACGATCCGAGAGGCCACGCAGATCTCGTCGCCGCGGGCGCCGTACGGCGAGCCCTTGCCGTCCCACCGCTCGAAGGTCTGCATCACGGTCGTCCGGACGCCGTCCTCGAGCCCGACCGCCTCGGCGAGCCGGTCGGCCGCGAACCAGTGGTTCGCCAGCATCTCCCCCACGTCACGCCGCCCGTGCCCCGCGAAGGCGACGACCGTCTGCGCGCGTTCGCCCAGCGACCGGCCACGGCCGAGGTGCGAGCGCATCATCGCCATCCTCGGTCGCGCGCCGTACAGGTCGTAGTGCCGGAAGCCGTCCTTGAGCGCCAGGTCGTCCCCGAACCACTTGGCCTGCTCGTACGCGTCGACATGGCAGCCGACCCACGCGATCAGGGAGCCGAAGTAGAGGTCGGTCCGCTCCGCCTCGCCCAGTCCGACCCGGTCGCCGAGCCGCAACGCGATCAGGCACTGCCGCATGGCGTGCTCCATCGGCTGTCCCATGCCCAGGTCCGCGCCGAGCGACAGCACGGCGAGCAGCTCGGCCAGTCGTACGCCGGAGGGCCGGTCCGGCCGCAACGACGCGGTCGCCATGCGCCGAGTGTAGGGGTGGGTACGGCGCGCAGGGTGTGTGCGCGACTCGATCGGTAGCATCGACCGTCCCGGGATCGCCCCGGGACGACGTCGATCCGGGAGTCGCTCCCACCGCGCATGCAGGCAGCCCAGGCAAGTGCCCCGATCGTGCTCCGGCGTCTCCTCCGGTTCGGAGTCGTCCTGCTGTTCGTCAGCGTCCCGTTCGCGTCGGCTCTCGTCGCCGTGCGCTACGCGCCTCCGGCGCACGTCGACATCGCGGGCCAGCCGGTCGCCGTCAAGCCGGTGCTGGGCCAGAACACCAGCCGGCTGCAGAACGGCGCGTTGATCCGGCCCGAGCACGCCCACGTCGGCCTCCTCGGCACAGACGTGGGCGTCGACGTCAGCGCCGACTGGAACCGGCTGATTCCCAGCGACCAGCAGACCCGGCAGTACCTGATCGCGCTCTGGGACGACCCGCGGCCGGAGATCCAGCGCATCAGGCAGGCGGCGCGCGCCTACCTCGTCACCTGGAGCCTGGTCGGCTTCCTGTCCGGTGCGGTGGTGTCGGGCGGAGTGGCCGTGCTGGTGCGCGAGCGCAGGCGTCGGCTGGCGGACTACACCGCGGAGGAGCGCGACCTGGTCACCGAGCACAACCGTCGGTTGCGTGCCGGGCTGGTCGCGGCGGGCGTGGCGGGCGCCTTGGTGCTCGACGCGGTCGGACTGGCGACGTACCTCCACCGCGATCACCACCTCGTGGTCAGCAACCCGCTCTTCGCCGGCACCACCCTCGAGGGCACCGAGGTGAACGGGCTGATGGAGGAGGTGCTGCCGTTCCTGTCCATCCTCCGCCCCCGCGACACGTTCTACGACACCGTGGCGCGCAACCTGGAGGAGGCGCTCGCCGGCCGGGACGATCTCCGCCCGCGTGGCGACGGCATGGTGTTCGTGCTCGCCGAGGACTTCGAGGACGTCAACGGCATGGCCCGCCAGGTCGGGCTGGCGGCGAAGCTCGTGGACGCGAACTTCATCGCGCTCAGCGGTGACCTGACCTTCGCCGGGAAGCCGATCGAGAGCTACATCATCGACACCGTCGACTACTACTCGGAGGACCGGCCGGTCTACTTCGCGCCCGGCCTGCACGACACCGAGGAGATCGTCCACGCCGCCGAGGAGCGGGGCTGGCACGTCGCGGACGGCCGGACGCGGACGATCGGCGGGCTCACGATGCTCGCCGCGGCCGACCCGCGCGTCTCGCTGGTCGGCGACTTCGGGGTCGGTGACGTGCTGCGCGACCCGGACGTCGACCTCGACACCTTCGTCACCGACACCACGGACGAGGCGTGCGCGACCCGGCCCGACTTCGTCCTGCTCCACGATCACTTCCTCGGCCAGGAGGTCGCGGCGTCCGGCTGTCAGCGGGTCGCGGTGCTCGACGGACGCTCGTACGACTTCCTGGGGCCGCGACGCGTCACGACGGCGGACGGGGATCACGCCTACGAGCTGACCAACGGCAGCGCCGGCGGCCACATCAGCACCGAGCCCGACCCCGGTGACCTCCAGCATCCGGCTCGGTTCGCGATCCTCACCTACTCGCCCACCCACCAGCGCACCGGCTACGCGGTGGTCACCGTGTTCCCCGACGCGTCGGTCACGGTCACGCCGCGGGCCGGCCTGCACACGCCGTACGCCGACATCGACACCGTCGCCGACACCGCCGCCGACACCGCCGCCTCCACCGGCGCCGGACGGGGTCGGTGAGCGTCGGTCAGTAGGACTCGCCCGGGTGGTAGGCGCAGGCGTCCTGGTCGACCTGGGCCGGGGACTGCGCGTGGTGGCGGTGCGGGGCGCGAGGCGCGAGGGCCTTCTGCACGACCTGGTGCATGTAGTCGAAGTCCGGTGCGCCCGGATTGAACGTCGTCGACGAGCGGAAGAGCACCGACTTCGCGCGGTGGTCCTTGGCCTTGAGCGCGAGCTGGACGAACGCGGGCAGCAGCTCCTTCGGGATGTCGGTCCTGACCACCTTGCTGCCCGCCGAGGCGAGAGCCTGGTAGCGCCGGAGCAGGTTCACCGGGTTCGCCTCGTCGATGATCGCGTTCACCACGCAGCGCTGTCGCGCCATCCGCTGGTAGTCGTCGGCGCCGTACCGTCCTCGCGCGTACCAGAGCGCATGGAAGCCGTCGAGGTGCTGGTCGGGCCCCGGCTCGATGTATCCGGTCGGCGGGATCCCGGCGTCGGTCTGACCGTTGATCGCCACGGGGACGTTCACGTTCACGGTGATCCCGCCCATCGCGTCCACGAGCTGGCGGAAGCCGGTGAAGTCGACGAGCACGTAGTAGTCGACCGGTAGCCCGGTGGCGCCTTCGACCGCCTGCTTGATGGCGTCCGCGCCCTCGTCGGCGGACCTTCCGAGGATGTGGGGGTACAGGATCGGGATCTCCCGGTAGACCGCGTTCAGCATCCAGCTGCCCGGGTCGCCGGGCCCGGTGAACCCGTTCGGGAAGGCCGTGTGGAGCGGGCTGTTCTCCGGGAACGGCGCGTCCATCAGGTTGCGGGGCAGGCCGAAGGTCACGGTCCGGCCCGTGCGCGTGTCCAACGACGCCAGGATCATCGTGTCCGTCCGCGTGCCCTCCCGGTACGGCCCGGAGTCGCCCCCGAGCAGCAGCACGTTCACCCGGGTACGGCCATGCCACGGGTCCTCGGCCGTCACGTCGGTCGGCCGCGTGGCCGTCTCGTTGTGCGTGAAGACCTTGTTCACGACGTGGGCCTGGGCGAACGCGTCGCGGACGACCAGCCCGACCGGGGCGACGACGACCAGGCACAACGCGCCCACGGCGGCGCTGCCGCCCATCACGTGCCAGCGCCGCTCCGCCGGCCGCGGCCGCAGCACGACGAACGTGCCCACCACGACCGCGACCCAGAGCACCAGGCAGACCGCGGTCTCGATGGCGGCGCGGGTCAGCCGGGACGGGTCGAAGGCCAGGTCGAGGGCGGACCGAAGGTTGTGCGGTGCCGCCAGGGCGACCCAGACGACACCGGCGACGCTGGCCAGCAGGACGAGCGCGCCGAGCCGCGGACGCCGGTTGTGCAGGAATCCGCTGCCCGGCACCACCGCCGACAGCACGGTCCAGCCCAGGGCGTGCCCGACCGACGGGCACCGGTGGGGGCCGGCCCGACGACGCCCGGGCTTGACGCCGTACGGCGGCAGCGACATGCGGGGCTCCTCGGGGGCGCGACCAAGACCTGCACCACCGGCTGGTGCAGCAGGGACATTGAACCGGATCGGGCCGGCGATGGGGAGCACGCCACGACCTCCGCGTGGGTCGGATCGAACGGCGCCGGGCGCGCGGGCCTCGTGCCCCGGAGTGGCGGCTCGGCAGAGCCTTCGCCCATGCCGCAGCCACGGTCCCGGAAAGACCGGCGCTGGTCGTGGCGCAGATCCCGACCGGATCCCACGACCGGCGGGCAACCACCCCTCAGCCGTGTCGACGACCGACGTGCTACACCTCGGTCAACGGCGGCTCGAGGAAGGTCACCGTGCGGGCGTCGGCGTCCAGCCGTGCGCGTACGCCGATCGGCCAGGTCTGCACGTGGCCGCCGTGGCCCAGGTTGGCGCCGGTGACCACGGGGATCCCGAGGTCGGCGAGCCGGTCGTCGAGCACCGCCTGGATGCCCTCCTCGTCACCGGAGTTGGTGAAGGTGCCGGCGATCACCGCGGCGGCGCGGTCGAAGTACCCCGCGCGGCGGAGGTGGGTCAGCATGATGTCGGTGCGCGGCGGGTCCTCCTGCTCGTCCTCGACCAGGACGATCCCCGACGGCGGCGTCCATGTCGTCGTGGTCCCGACGGAGCCGGTCAGCAACGAGAGGTTGCCGCCGGTGGTGAGGCCCTCGGCGACGCCACCGACGAGGGTCTTCCCGTCGGGGAAGGCGAGCGGTCCGTAGCGGTCGGGCGAGGCGAGGCAGGACCACAGCGACGAGAACGAGTAGGACTCGCGGAACTCACCCTCGGCCACCATCGGTCCCATCACCGAGGTCCAGCCCAGGCGGCTCGCGAGGGCCTCCAGCAGACCGGTCACGTCGGAGTATCCGACCACCACCTTGGGCGACACCGCATCGAGCCCCGACCAGTCCAGCACCTCGAGCATGCGCTGCGAGCCGTAGCCGCCGCACACGGTCATCACGCCCGCGATCGAGTCGTCCAGGAGGGCCGCGCGCAGGTCGGCCGCGCGTTCGGCGTCGGAGCCGGAGAGGAACGGCTGCTGGGTGCCACGGGCCCGAGCCGTGGGCAGCTCCACCGGCTCGAGGCCACAGAACCGCAGCACGTCGATGCCCTCGTCGATGCGCAGCAGGTTCGACGGGCTCGACGGCGTCAGCAGCGCCACCCGGTCGCCGGGTCTCAACCGCGGCGGCCGCGACAACGCCGTACGCAACGGCTGATGGTCGGTCACCTCGTCACCTCGGCGGGGTCGTGGGACACCACGGTGGGGGGTGCGGCGTCCGCGTGCACGCAGGCGACCTGCCGCTCGTGGAGAGCCGGAGCCAGGACCGGTACGTCGGTCAGGCAGAGCTGGGCCCGGTCGTCGGGCAAGGTCGCGCGCAGGGGGCAGCGTGGGTGGAACCGGCAGCCGGGCGGGATCGCGGTCGGATCGGGTGGCTCGCCACCCAGCGCCGCAGTGGCCTCCCGGTCCGACGTCGACGGCACCGCATCCAACAGCGCGCGCGTGTAGGGGTGCTGCGGCCGCAGCAGGACCTCCTCGACGGTGCCCACCTCGACGATCCGGCCGAGGTACATCACCGCGACCCGGTCGGCGATGTTCCACGCCAGTCCCAGGTCGTGGCTGACCACCAGGGCGGCCAGGCCCAGCTCGTCGCGCAGGTTGAGGAAGAGCTTGAGGATCTCGCCGCGCACCGACGCGTCGAGGGACGAGACCGGCTCGTCCGCGACGAGCACCTCCGGGCCGAGCGTCAGGGCACCCGCGATCACGACGCGCTGCTGCTGGCCGCCGGACAGCTGGTGGGGGTAGCGATCGAAGAAGTGCTCCGGCGGTCGCATGCCCACCTGCTCGAGCGCCTCGGCGACCCGACGGGTCAGCCCGGCCCGCTGGCCGTGCAGGCGGAGTCCCTCGGCGACCGCGTCGTGGACGTTCTGCCGCGGGTTGAGCGCACCGTACGGGTCCTGGAGGACCAGCTGGACGTGCCGACGGAACTCGCGCAGCCCCGAGCGAGTACGGCGCAGCGGCTGGCCGGCGTACCTGACCTCGCCCGCGTTCGGCTCGATCAGGCCGACCAGGGCCCTCGCCAGCGTCGACTTCCCGCAGCCCGACTCGCCGATCAGGGCGAGCACCTCGCCCCGGCCGAGCGCCAGGTTCACGCCGTCGACGGCACGCGCCGCGGGATGCCCGCGGCGCGCCGGGAAGGTGACCGCGAGGTCGCGGGCCTCGAGGACGGGTCCGGTCGGGTCAGCCATGGCCGACCGCCTCGTCGTAGCCCGTGACGTGGACGCAGGCGGCGGCCCGGTCACCGTGCTGCACGAGGGGGATCACGCCCGACCGGCACCGGTCCTCCACCTCCGGGCAACGAGGCGCGAAGGGGCAGCCGTCGATCTCCTCGCGCAGGTCGGGCGGGTCGCCGGGCAGCCCGCCCGGTGCGAGGCGCGAGGCCGGGTCGCCGAGCGTCGGGAAGGCGCCGGCCAACGCCCGTGCATACGGATGCAGAGGCGAGGCGATCACCTGGCGCGAAGGTCCGGTCTCGACCAAACGGCCTGCGTACATCACCGCGATCCGGTCGCAGGTCGAGGCCAGCACGGACAGGTCGTGGCTGATCATGATCAACGAGATCCCACGCTCCCGCACGAGATCGGTCAGCAGGCCCAGGATCTGCGCTTGCACGATGACGTCGAGCGCGGTCGTCGGCTCGTCGGCGATCAGCAGGTGCGGGTCGCAGGCGAGCGCCATCGCCATCATCACCCGCTGCCGCTGACCTCCGGACAGCTCGTGGGGATAGCTCGCGATCCGGCGCGACGGCACGCCGACGCTGTCGAGCAGGTCGCGGGCCCGGGCACGGGCGGCCTTCTCGCCCACCTTCTCGTGCAGCAGGATCGGCTCGACGATCTGGTCGCCGATGGTGCGCACCGGGTTGAGCGCGCTCATCGCGCCCTGGAACACCACCGACGCCTCGGCCCACCGCACCGAGCGCATCCGTCCCCAGTTGGCGGCGAGCAGGTCCTCGCCGTGGAAGCGGATCTCACCGGTCACGGTCGTCTCCGCCGGCAGGAGGCGGAGCAGGCTCATCGCCACCGTGGTCTTGCCGGAGCCGGACTCGCCGGCCATCCCGAGCGTCTCGCCCGCCGCCAGGGCGAAGTCCACCCCACGCGCGGCGTACACCGGGACCTTGCCGGAGTGGTAGGTCACCGTCAGGTCGCGTACGTCGAGCAGCGGCTCGCCCGCCCGCTGGGCGGTACGGCGCTCCGGGACCTCGGGGACGTGCTGGGTCGTCATCGCGACTGCACCCGCGCGTTGAGGGCGTGCTCGACCGCCCGGCCCACGAGCGTGAAACCCAGCACGATGATCAGGATGGCGATGCCGGGCGGGATCAGGTACCACCAGGCGCCCGCGGTGACCGCGCCCTGCATGAACGCGTTGTTCAGCAGCGAGCCCCACGAGACCGAGGTGGGATCTCCGAGCCCGAGGAAGGTCAGGGTCGCCTCCGCGAGGATCGCGCTGGCCACGGTGAGCGTGCTGGAGACCAGGATCAGCGGCATCACGTTGGGCAGTACCTGCCGCGTGATCAGCTGGGTGTCGGTCGCCCCGAGGGCACGGGCGCGTTCGATGAACGGGCGCGCCCCGACGGCCAGGGTCTGCGCGCGCACGAGGCGCGCCGTACCGGTCCACGAGGTGACGGCGATCGCGATCGTGATCGAGGCGGCCCCCTGGCCGAGGACGGCCGCCAGGGCGATCGCCAGCGGCAGGCCGGGCAGGGCGATGAACCAGTCGGTGACGTGCATGAGCAGTCGCCCGGTCCGTCCCTGGTAGTGCCCGGCCACGAGACCGATCGTCGCACCCAGCACCATCGTCAGGAGCGTGGCCATCACGCCGATGGCCAGCGAGGTGCGTGACCCCCAGATCACCAGCAGCAGCACCGACCGGCCGGCCGGGTCGGTGCCCAGCGGGTAGCCGTGCTGCGGGGGCGCGAGCAGGGGCCCGGTCGCCTGTGTGACCGACAGGTCGTCGGGATGGATGTAGAGGGGGGCGGTGAGCGCCATCACCACGAACCCCAGCATCACCACGACGCCGAACAGGCCGCTCGGCATCCGCAGCAGCGTCAGCACGAAGCGCCCGACCGGCACCAGGCGCGACGGCGCCTTCTCCTCCACCGGGGTCGGGCCGGCGGGCCGCTCCTGGGTCGCGCTCACTGTCGCCTCACCCTCGGGTCGAGGGCCCGGTAGAGCAGGTCGGCGATCAGGTTGCACACGATCACGGCGGCGCTGAACACGATGAACGTGCCCTCGAGGAGCTGCAGGTCCGGGATGCGGAGCGCGGTGAAGGTCAGGTAGCCGAGTCCGGGCCACGAGTAGACGACCTCGACGGTGATCGCGCCGCCGATCATGCCGCCGATCTGCAGGAAGATGACCGTGACCGACGGCAGCAGGGCATTGGGTACGGCGTGCCGGCGGCGTACCACCTCGTCGCGCAGGCCCTTGGCGCGCGCGGTCAGCAGGTAGGGATTGCCGCGCTCGTCGATGATCGACGACCGCATGATCGTCACGTACTGCGCGAAGATCACCGCGACCAGGGTCAGGCACGGGAGCACCAGGTGCCACGCGACGTCGGTGATGTGGGACAGCGCGAGCCCGCCCGCGGTGCCGTGGGTCTGCATGCCGCCGGCCGGGAAGATCGCCGGGATGCCGGCCACCGTCCCACTGCCGAAGACGACGAGCAGGATCAGGCCGAGCCAGAACGTCGGCACCGACCAGAGCGCCAGCGACACCGCGCTCGCGCTGCGGTCGAGAGCGCTGCCCGGGTGCCACCCGGCCCGGATGCCCAGCCACATCCCGAGCCAGATCGAGATCAGGGTCGAGCTGCCCATCAGCAGCAGCGTCGGCCAGAGCCGGTCGGCGATCAGGGTGGAGACCGGCTGGTGGTACTCGTAGGAGTAGCCGAGGTTCCCCGAGAGGGTGTGGCCGACGAACGTCAGGAACCGCTCCCAGAGCGGCTTGTCGAGGCCCAGCTCGCTCCGCAGGTGGTTCATCTGCGCGTCGGACGTGGGCCGCCCTCGGGTGAGGGCGGAGACCGGATCGGACGGCATCAGGCTGAAGATGATGAACCCGACCACCAGCAGCATGATGAAACTGACGATCGCGGCCCCGACCTTGCGGGCCAGGTAGACCCAGAAGTCCGACCGCTCGGGCCCCTCCTCGGGGCCCGAGACGGTCGGCACCTCCGGCTGGACGACCAGGCTCACCGGCGGCTCACTCGCGCTCGGCGGCGGTGCGCCGCCGGAGCAGGAACACCGCGCCACCGACGACGAGCACCACCAGCACGCCGAGGCCGATCCACTTGAAGGCGTCGGAGCTCTGCTGGCTCGCCTTCTCGCTGGCCGTCGCCGCGCCGGCGACCGGCGCGGCCTTCCACCAGCTCGTGAAACCGTGCTGCAGCGGGTAGAACCCGTTGGCCGCCTTGGTTCCCTGCAGGTAATCGGTGACCTGGTCGGTGCGCAGCGCGTCGAGCCCGTTCTTGTAGAACAGGATCAGGTCGGCGTTGCCGGCGTACAGGATGCTCTGCATCTTCGCGATGGTCGCCGCTCGCTGCTGCGCGTCGAACTGCGTCTGCTGCTGCGCGAACAGCTTGTCGTACTTCTTGTCGCAGAAGAACGCGTCGGTGTTGCCGTTCGAGCCGTTGTCCTCGGGCAGCGTCCCGCAGGTCTGGATCGAGAGCAGGTACGTCGGGTCGGGACCCGTGCTCCATCCGTCCATCAGGATGTCCCAGTCGCCCTTGGCCAGGTTGTTGTTCAGCTGGTCGAAGCTCATCGCGTTGACGTCCAGCTTGATCCCGATCGCGCTCATCCACTCCTTGAGGTACGGCGCGATGGCCGCGTCCGTCGCGTCGTCGGAGTGGATGCCCAGCCGGAACTCCAACGGCTTGCCGTCCGGCGCCACACGCACGCCGTTCGAGCCCATCTTGTAGCCCGCTTGGTCGAGCATCTGCTTGGCCCGCGTCGGGTCGTAGTTGAGCGCCTCGGAGGCGGACGGCTTCCAGAAGAACTGCGGGTAGCCGGGCGGCAGATAGCCGGCGCCGACGATCCCGTTGCCGCCGAGGACCTTGGTCACCAGCTCCTGCCGGTTGATGCCCAGCGCGATCGCCTGACGTACCCGGATGTCCTTCAGGATCGGGTTGCCGGTACCGAGTGGCTTGCCGCTGCGGGTCTGCGCACCGGGGTTGATCTCGATCGCCGTCCAGCCGTTGGACTGCGTCTGGTAGGTCTCCACGTTGGACCGGCTCGACATCGCCTTGTACTGCGCCGGCGTGAGACCGCCGATCTGGTCCAGCTCGCCGCTGGTGAGGGCGGCCGCCGCCGCGTCGCTGTTCGAGTAGTAGTTGGTGACGACCTTGTCGTAGTGGGGTGCCCCGAGGAAGAAGCCCTTGTTGGCCGTCATCTCGGCGTACTGGTTGGTCTTGAAACCGGTCAGCACGAACGGGCCGTACCCGACGACCGGGAGGTCCATGTTCCGGTAGTTCTTCAGGCCCGCCACGTGGCTCTGCCAGATGTGCTCGGGCACGATCGGGATGCCCGACACGGGGATGCTGAGGTACAGCATGTTCGCCTGCGGCTTCTTGGTCGTGATCACCAGCGTGGTGTCGTCGGGCGCGGTGACGGACTTGAAGTTGGCGACCAACGAGCCGTTCGACGTGGCGGCGGTCGCGTTGTGCATGATCAGGTTGAACGTCCAGGCGGCGTCCTTCGCGGTCAACGGCTGGCCGTCCGACCATTTCAGGCCCGGGTGGATCTTGAACGTCCACGTGAGCTTGTCCGGCGACGTCGTCCACGAGTCGGCGAGGTACGGGATGGGCTCGCCGTTGTTGTCGAGCATGGTCAGCGCCGGATAGATCGCGCCGATCACGTTCAGCTCGCCGTCGTAGTAGCTCAAGAACGGGTTGAACGTCGTCATCTGCGTGTCGGCCGGCACCGTCAGGGTGGTGTCGGAGGAGGAGGACGCCTGGGCACTGGAGGCGCCGAGCTGGCCGGCCAGCACTGTGGCTGCGGCCAGGCCGGCCACCGCGAGTGCGGCCACCTTCCGCCGGCGGCTGAGCCAACGGGTCGATCCTCGTGCGGACATGGTCATGGATCACTCCTTTCTGGCCGGAACCGTGCACCGTCGACGGTCCGGGTGAGGTCCAGCGGCCGCCGAGATGGCGGTGGGGTTCGTTCCCCGAGCGCGAGGGAGCCGTCGGGCCGGAGGAGGACCTCCGGGGCCGGCGGTCGTCCGTTGTAGCGGGAGGAGAAGGAGGCGCTGTAGGCCCCCGCCTCGTGCAGGACGACGAGGTCTCCCCGGTGGAGCGGTGGGAGGGGA
The DNA here is from genome assembly GCA_036265495.1 of Nocardioides sp. Lineage (GTDB taxonomy): Bacteria > Actinomycetota > Actinomycetes > Propionibacteriales > Nocardioidaceae > Nocardioides. The sequence goes on from DATAOY010000111.1 coordinate 65,415, forward strand.
TGCACCCCGAAGGTGTCGGTCGACTCGCAGACCGCGCCCTGCACCACGACGTCGCCGATCTCGGCGTCGCCGTGGTCGGCGAGTGCGGTGACCGGGTGTCGACTTCCGTAGAGGGCGGGGCGGATCAGCTCGGTGAGGCCCGCGTCGAGGATCACCTGGCTCTCGTCGCCCCGGCGCCTGGTGTGCAGGACCCCGGCCACCAGCCAGCCCGCCGCTCCGACCACGACGCGGCCGGGCTCGATGGCCGCGGTGGGCGGGAGGTCGAGACCGGCGCGCGCCAGCTCCGCGGCCAGGGCCGCGGCGAAGTCGGCCGGGGCCGGGTCCGTGCCGTGGGCGGGGAACCCGCCACCGAAGTCGACCGTGTCCGGGGTGCCGGGCCCGTCGTACACCTCACGGACGCGGGCGAGGAGGCGCACCGCCCGGCACCCGGCAAGGGCCCAGGAGGTGACCTCGCGCAGGTGCGAGCCCATGTGCACATGGATCCCGAGCAGACGGAGCCCGCCGCGCCACCACGGCCCAGCGGCCAGTGCCTCGAGGTCGGCTGCAGTGAGACCGAACTTGCTGGCCGCGAGCCCGACCGCCAGGCCCGGCGCCGTCTCCGGTCGCACGTCGGGGTTGAGCCGGAGCAGCACCGGTAGGTCGAGGTCGTGGCCGGCCTCGTCGCGGCGTACACGGTGGAGCTCGGCGAGGCGGGCCAGCTCGTCCGCCGACTCGACCGCCACCCAGCGCAGCGGCGTGCCGGCCGCGGCCTCGTCGACGACCGCCAGCAGGTCGGCATCGGTCTTGCCGACACCCTCGAGCGTGATGCGGTACGACGGGACACCCGCGGCGCGGGCGCTCGCCCACTCGCCGCCCGAGACGACGTTGGCCCCCCAGCCCCGCGCGGCGAGGATCTCGGCGACCGCCGGGAGGTCGTTGGCCTTCAGCGAGTACTGCCGGATCCACGGCTCCGGGAAGGCCCTCTCCACCGCGGCGGCGGCCCGGTCCACGGCGGCCGTGTCGACGACGTACAGCGGAGTTCCGAACGTCTGAGCGGCCCGCGACAGCTGTTCCCGCACCGCCTCACCGAGCGTGCCCGTCCCGGGATGGACCGGCGGAGGGGGCGTGTCGAGGGCCACAGGCCGGAGTACAGCACCATTCAGAACACGAGGTCAACGCTCTTACCTGAATGAAATGGATCAGTTACTCTGCGGCCATGCCGACGGCTCCCCTGGGCGTCACCGAACGCGTGCGCCGCAGCCTCGGGGAGCTGAGCAGGTCCGAGCGGAAGGTGGCCCGGGCGCTCCTCTCCGGCCCTCCCACGATCGGCCTGGAGTCGGTCAGCCAGCTGGCCGCGCGGGCCGAGGTGAGCGGGCCGACCGTGAGCCGGTTCGTCTCCCGGCTGGGCTTCGACAACTACGCGGGCTTCCAGCAGGCCCTCCGCGACGACCTGTCCGCGCGGGTGCTGTCGCCGGTGGAGGTCTACCGCAGCCACCTCGCCGACTCCGACCACGCCCCGCTCGCCCGCGCGGGCAACGCGCTCGCCGACGCCGTCACCGGCACGCTCGCCCAGCTCAGCCCCCCCGACTTCGAGCGCGCGAGCTCCCTCCTCGCCGACGAGCGACACCGGGTGCTGGTCACCGGCGGCTGGACCAGCCACCTGCTCGCCGCCATGCTCACCTCCCTCCTGCGGCCGTTCCGAGACGGCGTCCACCACGTGCCGTCGCTGGCCGCGGAACGGGCGGCCGCGCTCGCCGAGCTCTCGCGGCGGGACACGGTGGTCCTGTTCGACTTCCGGCGCTATGAGCTCGACACGTTCGAGTTCGCCCGGCTCGCGCGCGATCGCGGGGCCCGGCTGGTGCTGCTCACCGACCCGTGGCTCTCGCCGATCGCCGACCTCGCCGACGCGGTGCTGCCCGCCCAGGTGGACGGGCCCTCGCCGTTCGAGAGCCTGACGCCGACGGTGGCGCTCGTCGAGACCCTGGCCACGGATGTCGCGCGCCGGCTCGGGGCCGCGGGCAACGACCGCATGGAGCGCTACGGCTCGATCGCCGACCAGTGGGTGCGGCCGTACGGCGCGAGCCCCGAGGACCGCCCGGAGCAGGGCACCCGGGCCGGACGACACCACACGGAGGACGAGGACACATGACGGCAACGGCCGTGCGGGTCGCACACGTCGGTCTGGGCGCGATCGGACGCGAGGTCGTCCGGCTCGTGCTCCGCCGATCGGACCTGGACCTGGTCGCGGTGTGCGACATCAGTCCCGATCTGGTCGGGACCGCGATCGGTGAGCTCCTGGACGCCGAGGCCCCCCGGGTGACCGTCGTCGAGAGCCTCGGCGACGCCTCGCTCGACGTCGCGGCGGGTGACCTCGTGGTCACGCACACGACGTCCTCCTCGCTGGAGAGGTGCCTGCCGGAGCTGCTCGCCGCCGTCGAGGCGGGGGCCCACGTGGTCTCCTCGTGCGAGGAGCTCTCCTACCCGTGGGTGCAGTCCCCCGAAGCGGCGTCGCGGCTCGACGACGCGGCCCGGGGGGCCGGGGTCTCGATCGTCGGCACCGGCGTGAACCCGGGCTTCGCGATGGACTACCTCCCGGTCGTGCTCTCGGGCGCCACGAAGCGCGTGGACGCGGTGCGCGTCCTCCGCGTCCAGGACGCAGGCCGGAGACGCGAGCCGCTCCAGGCCAAGGTCGGCGCGGGCATCACCACCGACGAGTTCGCACGGCGGGTCGCGGCCGGCTCGATGGGTCACGTCGGGCTGACCGAGTCGGCGCAGGCCGTCGCCGCGGCACTCGGCTGGGACGCCTCCGACACCACCGAGACCATCGAGCCGGTGGTGGCCCGGACGCCCACCGCCTCGGCGTTCGGCACGATCGAGCCGGGCCGGATCGCGGGCATCGACCAGGTCGCCGTGGTCCGCGTCGACGGCGAGGAGCGGGTCCACCTGCAGCTGCAGATGGCCGTGGGGATCGGGCCGTCCCAGGACGACATCAGGCTCATCGGCGACCCGGACCTCCACCTGTCCGTCCCCGGAGGCCTGCACGGCGACCTCGCGACCGCCGCCGCCCTCGTGAACACGATCGGCAGCGTCCGGCACGCCGAGCCCGGGCTGCGGGTGATGAGCGACCTCCGGCCTCCTCGTCCGGCGCCGGAGCGCCGATGAGACCCACGGTCGCCGTCACCTTGGGCTACGACCTCCCGCACAACCCGGGCCAGCTCGGCGTACGCGGAGCCATTCTCGAGACGCTCGCCGGGGCGGGCGCGTCCCTCCGGCTGGTCTCCGCGCTCGACTCCCGACCGCTGGACGACGCGTTCTTCGAGGGACTCGGCGGCCTGGTCCTGCCGGGCGGTCCCGACCCCCACCCGTCGCGCTGGGGCGAGCCGGTCCATCCGGCCACCGTGATCGACGAGGCGCGCGACGCGCTCGAGTACGCCGTCCTCTCCGGCTGCCTCGAGCGAGGTGTCCCGGTGCTCGGCGTCTGCCGCGGCCTCCAGGTCGTGAACGTCGCGCTCGGCGGGACGCTCGTGCAGGACCTGCCCCACCGTCCGCTGGACCATCGCGGGTCGCCGGACCGGACCGTGCTTGCCCACGAGCTCCGGGTGCTCGAGGGATCCCGCCTGCACGCCGTCGCGGGGAGCACCCACCTGCGGGTGAACTCCGCTCACCACCAGGCGATCGGCCGGCTCGGCGACGGGCTCGTCGCGACCGGCTGGGCCGAGGACGGCTGCGTCGAGGCGATCGAGTGGGCCGGCGACGACCGCTGGCTGGTCGCGGTGCAATACCACCCGGAGGACCTCCACGCGACCGACCCGGCCCAGCTCCGGCTCTTCACCACCTTCCTCGAGCGGGCGCGTGAGCACGCGCGCGCCGGCCGGGGACTCGACGAAAGGACCCCATGTACGACGTGATCGTCCGCGGCGGGCTCGTCCACGACGGACGCGGCGGCCAGGCGCGCGCCACCGACGTCGCGGTGGCCGGCGACCGGGTGGCGGCCGTCGGCGACCTCGCACCCGACGAGCCTGCGGCGACGGTGGTGGACGCCACCGGGCTCGTGGTGTGCCCGGGCTTCATCAACCCCCTGTCGCACTCCTACCTCTCGGTCCTCGAGGACGGCACCTCGCTGGGCGAGCTGGTCCAGGGCGTGACCACGCAGATCTTCGGCGAGGGCGAGTCGATGGGGCCGGTCCCGGACGCCGGCCGCGCCGACCTGGAGCGCGAGGCCGCGACGTACGGCGTCGAGGTGACCTGGAGCCGCCTCTCGGAGTACCTCGCCACCGTCGAGCGGTCCGGCTGCACGCAGAACGTCGCCTCCCTGATCGGCGCCGAGACCATGCGCGTCCTCGGCGTCGGCTACGACGACCGCCCGGCCGACGAGGCCGAGCTCGACACCATGCGCGAGGTGGTGGCCGAGGAGATGGCCGACGGGGCGCTCGGCATCGGCTCATCCCTGATCTACGCGCCCGGGAGCTACGCCGGCACCGACGAGCTGGTCGCGCTCTGCCGGGTCGCGGGCCGGTACGGCGGCACCTACGCCTCCCACGTCCGCGACGAGGGAGCCGGCCTGCTCGCGGCGATCGACGAGCTGCTGGAGATCGTCCGCAGCTCGGGCGTGCACGGCGAGATGTGGCACCTGAAGGCGGCCGGTCAGCCCCAGTGGCCGTTGATGGAGCAGGCCCTGGTCAGGCTCCAGGACGCACGCGACCAGGGGGTTCCGATCGGCGCCGATGTCTATCCCTACACCCGCAGCGGCACGGGACTCTCGTCGACGATCCCGGGCCGTTGGCACGAGGGCGGCGCCGAGGCCTTGTACGACCGGCTCGGCGATCCCGTCGTACGCCGGCAGATCCGTGCGGACATGGTCGCCCTCGGGAGGTACGGCGACACCCCGAACGCCGGCGACGTCCTGCTGCTCCGCCTCCGTCACCCCGACAACGCGCGCTGGCAGGGCCACACGCTCGCCGAGATCGCGGCCGCGCGCGGTCAGGACCCCGTGGACACGGCGCTCGACGTGATCGCCGCCGAGCGCACCTCGGTGTTCACGGCGTTCCACTCCATGAGTGAGGACAACCTGCGGATGCAGCTGGCCGTCCCGTGGGTCGGGGTCTGCTCCGACGCCGCGTCGATCGCCCCGGTCGGGCGCAGCCTGGACTCCCCCACCCACCCCCGCGCCTACGGCTCCTTCGCCCGCGTGCTCGGCCACTACACCCGCGAGCTCGGTGTCCTGACGCTGCCGGAGGCGATCCGGCGGATGACGTCGCTTCCCGCGTCGACGTTCGGCCTCACCGACCGCGGCGTGCTCGAGCCGGGGCATGCCGCCGACCTCGTCGTCCTGGACCCGGAGCGGGTCGCCGACCGGGCCACCTTCGCCGAGCCCCATCAGCTCTCGGTCGGAGTCCGCGACGTGCTCGTCAACGGCGTCCTCGCCCTCCGCGACGGAGAGCCCACCGGTGCCCGCCCCGGGCGTGCCCTCCGGCGTGGGCGCGGGCCGACCTGACCGACCGGCTGCGGGCCACGGCGGATGGTCGGGCGTGACGGGACCCAACCCTGGGTACGGGCGGCCATGACCTCCACGACGTCCTTGTGGCGCGACCGTGCGCCGATCGACACCGACCAGTCGCTGGCCGACGCCTACGACGACCTCGTCGTCGGCGCGGGGCTGACCGGCCTGGTCACGGGGCTGCTGCTCGCTCGCGCGGGCAGATCCGTCGCGGTGGTCGAGGCACGCGACGTCGGCGCCGTCACCACGGGGAACACCACCGGGAAGGTCTCGCTCCTGCAGGGGACCCGCCTGTCCCACATCCTCGAACGCCAGAGCGATCGCGTCGCCCGTGCCTACCTCGACGCCAACCGCGAAGGGCAGGCCTGGCTGCTGCGCTTCTGTGAGGACCACGGCGTCCCGTTCGAGCGCCGCAATGCCGTCACGTACGCCGCGGACGAGCGGTGGCTGGACGCCGCCCGCGCCGAGCACGAGGCCGCGCGCCACCTCGGGCTGGACGTCCGGTGGCAGGAGGAGCTCGGGGTCCCCTTCCCGCATTTCGGCGGCACGGTGCTCCCGGGACAGGCACAGCTCGACGCCATGGCGGTGCTGGACGCGCTGGTCCGTGAGCTGCAACGGGAGGGTGGGACGGTGGTCACCGGCCTCCGTGTCGTCGGCGTGGGACTCACGGACCCGAGCCGGGTCCGGCTCTCCGACGGCAGCGAGGTCGTGGCCACCAACGTGGTCCTGGCCACGGGGACGCCGATCCTCGACCGCGGCCTGTACTTCGCCAAGGTCGAGCCGCAACGCTCCTATGCGCTCGCGTTCCGGCATCCCGCGCCGCCGGAGCTGATGACGTTGTCCGCTGGGGCGACGACCCGTTCGGTCCGTGACGTGCCGACCGCGGACGGGCCACGGCTCCTCGTGGGCGGAGCCGGTCACGTCGTCGGACGGACCGGCTCCGAGGCGGCCCACCTGCAGGCGTTGCGCGACTGGACCGCCGAGTGGTTCCCCGGAGCCGAGGAGACGCATGCGTGGTCGGCCCAGGACTACACCTCCCACGACGGTCTCCCCTTCGTCGGTGCCCTGCCGCGGGGTCGTGGCCACGTCTACGTCGCCACCGGCTACGGGAAGTGGGGTCTGACCAACGGGGTCGCTGCGGCCCTGTCACTCGCCGCGCAGATCCACGACCAGATGCCGTCCTGGCAGAGGCCGGTGTCTCGCCGCGTCACCCGGCCGAGCGGCGCCCTCGAGATCGCCCGGCTCAACGCCGAGGTCGGGGTTCGTCTGGTCGCCGGCCTGGCCCGGGCCGAGCTCCGCAGTCCCGGTGAGCCGGCCGAGGGCGAGGGCGTCGTGGGTCGCCGAGGCATGGTGCCCGAGGGTCGAGCGCTCGTGGGGGGACGCCTCTGCTCCGTCCGCGCGGTCTGCACCCACCTGGGGGGCACGTTGGCCTGGAACGACGCCGAGCGGTCCTGGGACTGCCCGCTCCACGGCTCCCGGTTCAGCCCCGAGGGCGAGGTGCTCGAAGGACCTGCGACCCGTCCCCTGGGGCCGGCCAGCACCATCGCACCCCCCCGGTAGACCGTCGCGGACGGATGCTGGACTGACGGGCTCAGCGCGCGAGGAGCACCAGGACGCCCCGATCGTCGAAGGTCCGGACCTCCATCACGCGAAGACCCGCGTCGTCGATCTCGGCCGCGAGGGCCCCGGCCTGGTCCACGGACCCGAGCTGCACCAGGGCGCGCCCGTTCGCGGCCAGGTGCTCGCCGATGACACGCAGACACTCCCGCGCCACGTCGAGGCCGCCGCCCGGACCGCCGTCGATGGCCGTGACCGGATCCTCGGGGAACCGCCCGACGTCCTCACGACTCACCCAGGGCGGGTCCGCGAGGATCAGCGGGAACCTCTCGTCGGCGTCGAGCGCGCGTTGCAACGGTCGGACGCGCATCTCGACCCGGTCGTCGACGCCGGCCAGGACCGCGTTGCTCTGCGTGTACCGGGCCGCGACGGGATCGACGTCGACGCACACCAGGTGGCGCGTCGTCCCCGCGGCGACGACCAGCCCGATCTGGCCGGCCCCCGAGCAGAGCTCCAGGACCGGACCGCCCGGGAGCCCGTCGAGGAGCTCCAGGGCCCACCGCGACTGATGGAGGGTCCATGTCCTCGGAGTCAGGACCCGCTCGTCGTGAGCGATGGTCAGGCCTCCGAAGGAGGTCGTCCTCACCTCGGCCACGTCACGAGGACGTCACCGGCGACGTCCCGGGCACCGACTTGTGCGTGCTGTCGCACCATGGCTTGCGAGCGGACTTGCCGCATCCGCAGATCGCCACCACGGGCCGCGCGGGCACGTGCTCGACACCCTGCTCGTCCACCACGCTGCGCGCTCCCCGGAGCAGGATCGGGCCCTCGGGGCACACTCGTACCCGTGCGTCGCTCACGAGGCCTCCCCCATCCCCTCGACCTCCGTCGTCTGCCATCGGGACATCAGGTCCTCGGCCGAGAGGGCGTCGAGGTGGAGGGCTGCCGCGGCTCCCATCAGGACGTCGTCACGCAGGTCGGGGTGCTCGGCCACCCAGGTCCCGCACACGTCGCGCGCGGCGATCTGCTCATGCACCGCATCGGCCTCCACATGCTCGTCGAAGTAGGCGGACACCTCCGCGGCGAGCCCCACCCGCTCGATGCCGGCCGCCACCCGGCGCGACGGCACGGAGCTGGACGCCTCGAAGGCCGCGAAGTGCCCCAGCGCAGCCCCCCGGAGGCGGCGGTTCAGGCAGAACAGGGACATGACGTTGGCCGAGGCGAGCGAGACCGCCGAGACCTCGTCGACGTACGCGCCGTACGTGGGATCCAGGCCCGCCGCCGCCAGCGCCCGGGCGTACAGCTCCTGGTGCAGAAGCGCAGGGTCACCCGCGCCGTACTCGTCGTACTGGATCTCGGCCAGGGCGGCCTTGGCCGCGCCGGCGATCCGCGGGAGGAGGAACGACTGCGGATCGGACTCCTTGAGCTGTTGCACGCTCCGCTCCCGGAGGTACTCCAGCACCTGGTCGCGGGTGGCCTCGCGCCGCAGGAACGTCGACAGGCTCACGCCGTCCGTGCGCGCCACCATCGCCAGGACCTGCTCGGCCGCGTCGGCGACGTCGCGCACGGAGTCCACCAGGCCACGCACCGAGCGCCGGAGCTCGTCCTCGAACAGGACTTCCAGCCGGCCTCGCAGCCGCAGCAGGTCAGGATCCCACTCGAGCCTGTCGGGAACGTGGTCGAAGCCGCGATAGGCCAGCTCGTAGAGAACCCAGAGTGTGAGCTGCACGTCCGCGTCCCGGATCACCTCGGCACGGCACTCGATCTCGGCGTCCCTGGGCGATCCGGCCTCGAGCATGCGGAGCACGTGTGCACTGAGAGGCCCCCGAGGTCTCGGTAGCCGCATGATCCCTCCTCGACGTCGCCTCGCCGGCGTGCCCGGCAGCGCTGCCCGGGCAGTACCCGCAGGAGGATCGGCCATGCCCGCCGCGACTCGACCCTGCCGG
>DATAOY010000112.1:0-83609 GCA_036265495.1 Nocardioides sp.
TCACCGTCCCGGTCGTCGCCGGTGAGTGGCTGCTCGTGGAGGTCGACGACTTCGGCACCCGACGACCCGAACGACGGCGCGACGCGCGACGCTAGAGCAGCAGCTGGTACCAGGCGGTGTCGAGCCAGCGGTCGAACTTCCGGCCGACCTCGCGCATGTGCCGAGGTGCTCGAAGCCGCAGGCCTCGTGCAGGGCCACGCTGGCCGGGTTGGGGACGGCGACCAGGGCGAGCGCGACGTGGATCCCGTCGCCACGCACCCGGTCGAGGAGGTCGTCGTACAACCGGCGGCCCAGTCCCTGTCCGCGCGCACGCTCCGCGAGGTAGACCGAGACCTCACGGGTCAGCCGGTAGCCCGGGCGGGTCCGGTACGCCGAGGAGTAGGCGAAGCCGACGACCTCGCCGTCGTCGGCGGCCACCAGGAAGTGGTCGCCGGGCTCGGTGCTGGCGAGGTGCTGCTCCCAGTACGAGACGGGCGGCGGTTCCAGGTCGAACGTCGAGATGCCGGTCCGCACCTGCTCGTCGTAGATCGCGGCGGCGCCGGCCAGGTCCGCCGGGGTGGCCGGCCGGACGGCGGTCATCGGATCAGCCCGTGCGCCCGGAACGTCCGGTGCCGCACCACCTCCGGACGGTCCGGACCGCACCCGAGGGCGGCGACGTACGGGTTCTGCGTCGGAGGATGGCGGGTCGTCGTGATGGCGGGTGACCTCCTCCGGAGCGGGCATCGGAACGACGCTACCGGTCGCGCAGCGCCACCGCGCGGGCCGGCCTGTTCGTGGTGATCATCCAGATCCGCTTGTCGTGCAGGAAGCGCTTCTGCAGCCAGGTGGAGTCCACCGTCCAGACCAGCAGGGGCACGCCGATGTGCGTCGTCCAGCGGGCGAGCCGGACCATCGCGAGCGCGAAGTGTGCCGCCACGGCATCGGCGTCGGACACGCGGAAGCGCAGCTGGGGGAACAGCTCGCCCCAGCGCCGACGGACCGCGTTGCGCCAACTCATGCCGCGGACGCTGCCGCCGATGCTGAGCGCGACGACGACCGGCGCGCCGTGCTCGTCGGCCCAGGCACGGATCGCCGTGGTCGTCCTCTGCACGCCGCTGGTGACCACGACCCGCGACGGGTCGAGGCGGGCCGTGACGGCAGCGATGGCATCGACCTCCCAGGCGTGGCCGGCCCGCTGGTCCTGCGTGGGCGTGCGGAACTTGATGTCGACGTGCGCGCCGAGACCGTTGGCCTCGAGGACGACGAGCATGTCGTCGAGGGTGCAGACCCCGGGCGCGCGCTCGCGCAGCTCGGGCCAGCCGAGATCGGCGATCACGACGCCGTCGTCGCCGGTGCCGCCGTCGGCGTCGTGGGAGATCACGAAGGTCCCGTCGGCGCAGCGGCGCACGTCGAACTCGATGTAGTCGGCGCCGACCTTCGCCGAATGGGCGACCCCGGCGAGCGGGTCCTCGTGCCCGCCGACCGTGCCGAGCTCGGCGTACCCGCAGCGGTGGGCCGAGACCAGGACTCGATGGCGGGCCACGGGGCCCCACGCTAGCGTCGTGGGGCGCGATCAGCGATGCCGCGCGGGCCGCGCCGGACGAGCCCGTGGTGCGGCGCCCGACGCATGGGGCCGTGGGGAACAAACCGGCGACCGCCGCCTGTTGTGCCACATGACGGACTTGAGTGAAGTTGGCTCAAGAATTTTGTCAGCCCCGTCCTCTCGGAGAGGATGGCCCCACCCACAGACAGACCGGCCGGAGCTACCGGCCGGACGACCCGGAGGTAACCAGACATGGCTCGTGCCGTCGGCATCGACCTGGGTACGACGAACAGCGTCGTCGCCGTACTCGAGGGTGGCGAACCCACCGTCATCGCCAACGCAGAGGGCGCCCGCACCACCCCCTCGGTGGTCGCGTTCGCGAAGTCCGGCGAGGTGCTCGTCGGCGAGGTCGCCAAGCGTCAGGCGGTCACCAACATCGACCGCACCATCCGCTCCGTGAAGCGCCACATGGGCTCGGACTGGAAGGTGAAGATCGACGACAAGGAGTTCACGCCGCAGCAGATCAGCGCGTTCGTGCTCCAGAAGCTCAAGCGGGACGCGGAGTCCTACCTCGGCGAGACCGTGACCGACGCGGTGATCACCGTGCCGGCGTACTTCTCCGACGCGCAGCGCCAGGCGACCAAGGAGGCCGGCGAGATCGCCGGGCTCAACGTCCAGCGCATCGTCAACGAGCCGACCGCGGCCGCCCTGGCCTACGGCCTCGACAAGGGCGACAGCGATCAGACCATCCTCGTCTTCGACCTCGGCGGCGGCACGTTCGACGTGTCCCTGCTGGAGGTCGGCAAGGACGACGACGGATTCTCCACCATCGAGGTGAAGGCGACATCCGGTGACAACCACCTCGGTGGTGACGACTGGGACTCGCGGGTCGTCGACTGGATGGTCAAGAAGTTCAAGGACGGCAACGGCGTCGACCTGGCGAAGGACAAGATCGCCATGCAGCGTCTCCAGGAGGCGGCGGAGAAGGCGAAGATCGAGCTGTCCTCGTCGAGCGAGACCACCATCCACCTGCCCTACATCACGCACGGTGAGTCGGGCCCGCTGCACTTCGAGGAGCGCCTCACGCGGTCGGAGTTCCAGAAGATGACCGCCGACCTGCTCGACCGCACCAAGGCGCCGTTCCGGTCGGTGCTGAAGGACGGTGGCGTCGACATCGCGAAGATCGACCATGTGGTGATGGTCGGTGGCTCCACCCGGATGCCCGCGGTGACCGACCTGGTCAAGGAGCTGCTCGGCGGCAAGGAGCCCAACAAGGGCGTCAACCCCGACGAGGTCGTCGCGGTGGGCGCCGCGCTCCAGGCCGGTGTGCTCAAGGGCGAGGTCAAGGACGTCCTGCTCCTCGACGTCACCCCGCTGAGCCTCGGCATCGAGACCAAGGGCGGCGTGATGACCACCCTGATCGAGCGCAACACCACGATCCCGGCGAAGCGGTCGGAGATCTTCACCACCGCCGACGACAACCAGCCCAGCGTCGAGATCAAGGTCGCCCAGGGCGAGCGCCAGATGTGGGCGCAGAACCAGCCGCTCGGCAACTTCGAGCTGACCGGCCTGCCTCCGGCGCCGCGCAACGTGCCCAAGATCGAGGTCACCTTCGACATCGACGCCAACGGCATCGTCCACGTCTCCGCCAAGGACCAGGCGTCCGGCCGCGAGCAGTCGATGACGATCTCCGGCGGCAGCGCGCTGGGCAAGGACGAGATCGACCGCATGGTCAAGGAGGCCGAGCAGTACGCCGCGGAGGACGCCGCGCGCCGCGAGGCCGTCGAGACCCGCAACCAGGCCGACTCGCTGGTCTACTCGACCGAGAAGTTCCTGGCCGACAACAGCGACAAGGTCCCGGACGACGTCAAGACCGAGGTCCAGGCCGACGTCGACGCCCTCAAGGCGACCCTGGAGAACACCGAGGCGACCTCGGACGACATCCGGGGCGGCATCACCAAGCTCGGTGAGTCCAGCCAGAAGATGGGTGCCGCGATGTACGCCGCGGCCGAGGCCGACCAGGCCGCGGCCGGTGGCACCGACAGCTCGACCGGTGCCGCGGACGACGATGTCGTCGACGCGGAGATCGTGGACGAGCCCGGCGACTCCGACGGCACGGACGGCGAGGACGAGTCCAAGTGACCGCACGGCGGAGGGGAGAGTCGCAGGGAGCGGCTCCCCCTCCGACCGGGTCGTTCGGCGACGCCGCCGGCGACATGGCCAACGAGACCGAGGTGGAGGAGCCCGTGGCCCGGCCAGCAGCACAGACCGAGAGCGACGCAGCGGAGACGGCCGCCGCGACCGGGGTCGACGACATCAGCGGCGTCGACAACTTCATCGAGGAGGGCGCTCCACTGGAGCCGTCCGACCTGCTCGATGACGAGCTCGACGAGCTCGCAGGCACCCCGGCCGCACCGGATGCCGCTCAGCTCGAGCAGGCGCTCGCCGAGCGCACCGCCGACCTGCAGCGGTTGCAGGCCGAGTACCTCAACTACAAGCGCCGGGTCGACCGCGACCGGGACCTGGTCCGCGAGAACGCGACGTACGCCGCGCTGGCCCCGATCGTCGACGTCCTCGACACCATCGACCGGGCTCGTGAGCACGGCGACCTCGACGACGGCTTCCAGGCGGTCGCCGACCAGCTCGAGCGCGTGGTGTCCAGCGCCGGTCTGGTCAAGTACGGCGAGCCGGGCGACGCGTTCGACCCGCGCATCCACGAGGCGCTCAGCCACATCGGGGAGGATCCCGACGTGGAGGTCACCACCTGCAAGGTGATCGCGAAGGCCGGCTACCGGATCGGCGAGCGCGTCGTTCGCGCCGCGCAGGTGCTCGTCGTCGACCCGGCGAGCGGCTGACCGTCCGCTGCACAGCGCAGACCCCGACGACACACCCGACGAGACAGGAGAGGGGAGGGAACCGTGAGCGACACCGGTGCACGCGCCGACTGGGCGACGAAGGACTACTACGCCGAGCTGGGGGTGGACAAGAAGGCCACCCCGGCCGAGATCAAGAAGGCCTACCGCAAGCTCGCGCGCGACAACCATCCCGACTCCAATCCGGCCGACACCGCCAAGCACGAGAAGTTCAAGGCCGTCGCCGAGGCCTACGACGTCATCGGGGACGAGGAGAAGCGCCAGAAGTACGACGAGTTCCGGAGCCTCTACGGAGGCGGCGGCTTCCGGGGCGGGTTCCCGGGTGGCTCCTCGGAGGGCGGGGCCGGCTTCGACCTGGGCGACCTGCTCCGCGACCGGGCCGGTGGCTTCGGCGACATCTTCGGCGACATCTTCGGCGGCAGGGGGGGCGGGACGCGCACCCGGACCCGCCCGGTCCGTGGCGCCGACGTCGAGAGCAGCGCCACGATCGGCTTCACCGATGCCATCGACGGCGTGACCCTCAGCCTGCGGCTGACCTCCGACGCCGCCTGCCCCGACTGCCACGGCACCGGCGGCAAGCCCGGCACCCAGCCGCGGATCTGCCCCGAGTGCGAGGGCGCCGGCTTCATCGTGAACTCCTCCGGCGGGGGCTTCTCGATCAACGAGACCTGCCCGCGCTGCGGCGGTCGTCAGCTGATCTACGACGAGGCCTGCCCGACCTGCCACGGCTCCGGTCGCGGTACGTCGGCGCGCACCATCCAGGCGCGCATCCCGGCGGGTGTGAAAGACGGCCAGCGCATCCGACTGCGGGGCAAGGGCGGCCCCGGTGAGAACGGCGGCAGCAACGGCGACCTGTTCGTCACCGTGAAGGTCAGACCCCATCGGCTGTTCGGCCGCAAGGGCGACAACCTCACGCTCGACGTTCCCGTGTCGTTCGACGAGCTCGCGCTGGGTGCCGAGATCAAGGTCCCGACCCTCGGCGGCGGCCCGGTCACGCTGAAAGTCCCGGCCGGCACCCCGAACGGCCGCACGTTCCGCGTCCGCGGCCGGGGCGCCACCAAGAAGGACGGCACCAAGGGTGACCTGCTCGCGACGGTGCAGGTGCAGGTGCCGGCGCGGCTGAACGAGCCCGCACGTGAGGCGATCGCCGCCTATCGTGCCGCCGGCGTCGAGGGCACGCTGCGCGCCAACCTCTTCGAGAAGGCCGACGATGCCTCGGCGTGAGCCGCGGGTGCCCGGTCCCGACGCCGCGGTCTACGTGATCTCGGTGGCCGCCGAGCTCTCCGGCCTGCACCCGCAGACCCTGCGCTCCTACGAGCGGATGGGCCTGATCATGCCCGGCCGCACGGGTGGCGGCGGACGCCGCTACAGCCATCGCGACATCCAGCTGCTGCGCGAGATCGCGTCCCTGACCGCAGGCGGTGTGGGCATCGAAGGGGTACGCCGGATCCTCGAGCTGGAGCACCAGGTGGCGGCCCTCCGCGCGCGCAACGAGGAGCTCGCCGCCGAGCTCGCCGCGACCCGCGACGCGCTTCGCGCGGCCGTGACCTCGCGCCGTACCGACCCGAACAAGCTGCCCGTCCTCCGCCAGCCGGATCCGTCCGCCTCCGTCGTGGTCTGGCGGCGCACCCGCGACTGAGTCCGCCCGCCAGGCGGGGTTGGTAGGTTCCCCCGGATGGAGTCGCTCCAGGATGCGATCGACGGGGTGGCCGAGCGCACCGGGTTCTCCGGGGTCGTCCGCCTCGACCGCGCGGGCGACACCGAGATCTGTTCCGCCTACGGCGTGGCCGACCGGGCTCACGGGATCCCCAACACGGTCCAGACCCAGTTCGCGACCGCCAGCGGGACCAAGGGGCTGACCGCACTGGCCGTGCTCAGCCTGGTCGAGCGCGGAGCGCTCGAGCTCGGCACCACGGCACGGTCTCTGCTGGGCCGCGACCTGCCGATGATCGCCGACGACGTGACGATCGAGCACCTGCTCGCCCACCGCTCGGGGATCGGCGACTACCTCGACGAGGACACCCTCGACGACATCACCGACCACGTGCTGTCCGTGCCGGTCCACACGCTCGAGTCGACCGAGCAGTTCGTGCCGGTCCTCGACGGGCATCCGACCGCGTTCCCCGCCGGCGAGAGGTACGCGTACAACAACGGCGGCTACGTCGTCCTCGCGCTGCTGGCCGAGCGAGCGAGCGGCGTCGACTACCACGAGCTGGTGCGCACGCTGGTCTGTGAGCCCGCGGGCATGGCCGACACCGCGTTCCTGCGCTCCGACTCGCTGCCGGGTCGCGCCGCGCGCGGCTACCTGGGCGTCGACGGACTGCGGACGAACGTCCTCCACCTGCCCGTCCTCGGCTCGGGTGACGGCGGCATCTACTCGACCGCGGCCGACCTGAGCGCCTTCTGGGACTCGCTGTTCGCGGGGCGCATCGTCGCGCCGGACCTGGTCGCCGAGATGCTGCGACCGCGCAGCGACGTACCGGAGGCGTCGAAGCGTTACGGCCTCGGCTTCCATCGGCACGCCACCGGCGACGGGGTCTGGCTCGAGGGGTACGACGCCGGCGTCTCGTTCGCCAGCCTGCACGAACCGTCCAGGGAGGTCACCCGCACGGTCATCGCCAACTGGTCGGACGGTGCCTGGCCGCTCGTGAAGCTGCTCGACGATCGGCTCGGCACCTGAGCCCCACGACCCCGTCGGGCCGTCGTCCGGCGCTCGTCGGGCCGGTCAGGGCGCCATCCGCCGGAGGGCCCAGCCGAGCAGCACGAGCAGCAGCCCGAGCACCGTGGCCATCGCCGCCACCCCGAACGCGACGACCGACGTGAACAGGCTGGCCTGCAGGAACGACGCGGTCATCACGGTGTCGCGGTTGGGGTCGTTCTGGGGGAGCTCGGCGTAGGTCTTTCCGCCGCCGATGTCCTTGGCGTGCTTGCCGATCACCATCGCCTGCGCGTACGCCGTGAAGGGACCCTTGACGTCCTTCCCGGCGAACATGTCGGCGTCGTCGGCCACCACGATCTTCTGGTCGGCCAGGGTCTGCTGCACCGCGATGTAGGCGACGACCCCGGCCACGGTGAAGACCAGCCCGGCGATGATCAGGACCAGCCCCACCCCTCGCACCGGCCCACCACCTCGTCGCGCCTCGCTGTGTCCGCCGTGGGCGGGGGTCTCGACCGGATGGCTCATCGCTGCCTCCTTGTCAGGCGTCGGCGCGAACGCTAGCCCCGCGACGACGGTGCCTCCTGGTCCGAATCGGGCGAGGTGACCACGCCCTGACGGTGGTCGGCCCGCGGGCCCGAGAAAAGCCAGACTTGAGGGGAATCGACTCAACTTCTGGATCGTTGAGGGAGGTGGGACCACAGTGGCCCTACCCAGATCAACGACCAGACGGACGAAGGAAGCAGATGAGTCAGTTCGGGGCCGAGAAGTTCACGACGCGCAGTCGGGAGGCGATCGAGACCGGCCAGCTCGCCGCGACCACGGCGGGCAACACCCAGACCGAGCCCGTCCACCTGCTCGCCGCGCTGCTGCGCGACGTGGACGGGACGGCGCGCCAGCTCGTCGGCAAGGCGGGGGCGGACGCCGCGGCGCTCGCGGCCCAGGCGGAGAGCGCCGTACAGGCGCTGCCCAAGGCCAGCGGTGCGACCGTGCAGCAGCCGGCCGCCTCGCCCGCGCTGACCCGGGTGCTGGCCGGAGCGCTCGACCTGGCGGCGTCGATGAAGGACGACTACGTCGCGACCGAGCACCTGCTGATCAGCCTGGCGACCGTCGAGTCGCAGGCCCAGAAGCTGTTGCTCGACCTCGGCCTCACCGCCGACGGCCTGCGCGAGGGGCTGACGTCGCTGCGCGGCAACCGCAGGGTCACCAGTCCGGAGGCGGAGTCGACGTACGAGAGCCTGGAGAAGTACTCCGTCGACCTCACCCGGGCCGCCGAGGACGGCAAGCTCGACCCGGTGATCGGACGCGACTCGGAGATCCGGCGCGTGATCCAGGTGCTGTCGCGGCGTACCAAGAACAACCCGGTGCTGATCGGCGATCCTGGTGTCGGCAAGACCGCGGTCGTGGAGGGACTGGCCCAGCGCATCGTCGCCGGCGACGTCCCCGACTCGCTCAAGGGTCGCCGGCTGCTGTCGCTGGACCTGGCCGCGATGGTCGCCGGCGCGAAGTACCGCGGCGAGTTCGAGGAACGGCTCAAGGCCGTCCTCGAGGAGATCAAGGACTCCGGCGGTCAGGTGATCACCTTCATCGACGAGCTGCACACGGTCGTGGGCGCGGGCGCCGGCGGCGACTCCGCGATGGATGCCGGCAACATGCTCAAGCCGATGCTGGCCCGCGGCGAGCTGCGGATGATCGGTGCGACCACGCTCGACGAGTATCGGGAGCGGATCGAGAAGGACCCCGCCCTGGAGCGCCGCTTCCAGCAGGTGTTCGTCGGCGAGCCCTCGGTCGAGGACACGATCCAGATCCTGCGGGGCATCCAGGAGAAGTACGAGGCCCACCACGGCGTCCGGATCACCGACGCGGCGCTGGTCGCCGCCGCCACCCTCAGCGACCGCTACATCACCGGCCGTCAGCTGCCCGACAAGGCGATCGACCTGATCGACGAGTCGGCGTCGCGGCTGCGCATGGAGATCGAGTCGTCCCCGGAGGAGATCGACCAGCTCCGCCGGACCGTCGACCGGCTCAAGATGGAGGAGTTCGCGCTCGAGAAGGAGTCGGACGCGGCCTCGAAGGAGCGGCTGGACAAGCTCCGGGCCGACCTGGCCGACTCCGAGGAGCAGCTGCGGGGGCTCGAGGCCCGATGGGAGCGCGAGAAGGCGTTCCTCGAGGGCGAGGGTGAGTTCCGCCGGGCCCTCGACCAGCTGCGGATCGAGGCGGACAAGATGTTGCGCGAGGGGAACCTCGAGGGCGCCTCGAAGATCCGGTACGAGTCGATCCCCGAGCTGGAGAAGAAGCTCGAGGCGGTCGAGGCGTCGGAGAAGAGCGACGTCGAGCCGCTGGTCGGCGAGGAGGTCGGCGCGGAGCAGATCGCTGAGGTCGTCGAGGCCTGGACCGGCATCCCGACCGGCAAGCTCCTGCAGGGCGAGACCGCCAAGCTCCTCGAGATGGAGGACGTGATCGGGCGGCGGCTGATCGGCCAGCGCGACGCCGTACGTGCGGTGAGCGACGCCGTACGACGGTCGCGGGCCGGTATCTCCGACCCGCACCGGCCGACCGGGTCGTTCCTGTTCCTCGGTCCGACCGGCACCGGCAAGACCGAGCTGGCCAAGTCGCTGGCGGAGTTCCTGTTCGACGACGAGCGGGCCATCGTCCGCATCGACATGAGCGAGTACTCCGAGAAGCACTCGGTGGCCCGGCTGGTCGGCGCGCCCCCGGGGTACGTCGGCTACGACGAGGGTGGCCAGCTGACCGAGGCGGTGCGCCGGCGGCCCTACTCCGTCGTGCTCCTCGATGAGGTCGAGAAGGCTCATCCCGAGGTGTTCGACATCCTCCTGCAGGTGCTCGACGACGGACGGCTCACCGATGGTCAGGGTCGCACGGTCGACTTCCGGAACACACTGCTCATCCTGACCTCCAACCTCGGCTCGAACTTCCTGGTCGACCCCACGCTGGAGCCACAGGTCAAGCACGACTCCGTGATGTCGATGGTGCGGGCGAGCTTCAAGCCGGAGTTCCTGAACCGGCTGGACGAGATTGTGGTCTTCGACGCGCTGTCGAAGGACGAGCTCGCCCACATCGTCGACCTGCAGCTGTCGCTGCTGGAGAGGCGGCTCGCCGTCCGTCGGATCACGATCGACGTCACCGAGGCCGCCCGAGCCTGGCTCGCGGAGACCGGCTACGACCCTGCCTACGGCGCTCGACCCCTGCGGCGGCTGATCCAGACCGCGATCGGCGACTCGCTGGCCCGGCTCCTGATCAGCGGGGAGGTGACCGATGGCGGGAAGGTGACCGTCGACGTCACCGACGGTGAGCTGGCCCTGACGCCCGCCTGACGGGCCAGGAGGCCCTCCAGGACCCGGCACTCACACGTGCATCGCGCGGACGCGGGGGTCGAGCGCTCCCTCGCCGTACGTCGGGGCCATCCCCGTCAGCATCGCGCGGAGAGTGTCGACGTGGGCACGACCGTGCCGTCGCGCCAGTCGCTGCTCGTAGCGCCGGTGGAAGTCGCGCGCCGCGGCCAGGGCCCGGCGGCCGCGATCGGAGAGCTCGAGCAGGCGAGCCCGTCGGTCGGACGGATCCGGTCGGCTCCGCAGGTAGCCGCGGCGGGTCATGTCCTCGACCAGCTGGCCGGCTCCCTGCTTGCTGATCCCGAGCCGGTCAGCCAGTGCGCTCGTGGTCAGGGGTGCGGCGTCGAGGGCCCGGAACACATAGCCGTCCGAGCGGGCGAGGTCGTCGAACCCTCGCTCGCCCAGGTCGACGTGCAGCTCGCTGACGAACTGCTGGTATGCCAGGGCGAGCAGGACACCAAGGTCGGGTTCAGACATGGGGCCAGCATATAGACAAGGGCACTTGGACAAGTTATCTTGTCTATATGACGACCGTAACCCGGGCAGGCGACGCCCCCGTGTTCCAGCTCCCTGGCCTCGAGTTCACCGGGCTCGCGGCGCCGAGTCGTGGCTCCTCCGGCCTCTGCACCTGGCGGCTGACACTGGAGCCTGGGCAGACGTCGTCCGAGGCTCACCTGCTGGACCGGGATGAGGTCTTCATGGTCCTGCGCGGGGCGATCCGGCTCGCGCCCGGAGCCGAGGCCGTCGAGGCCGGTGACGTCGCCGTCGTCCCGGCCGGCTCTCCGATCCAGATTGACAATGCGGGCGAGGGCCACGCAGAGCTGATCGTCGCGATCGGCGCCGGCTTCACCGCATCGTCCGCCGACGGCCACCCGATCGGCACGCCCCCCTGGGCACTGTGAGCGAGGGCGTCTACTCGTAGGTGGAGTCGGCCCAGAGGTTGATCCCCGACTCCACGGCGTAGCGGTCGATCTCGGCCAGCTCGTCGCCGGTGAGCGTCGGGAAGTCGAGGGCGTCGAGGTTGGTGTCCAGCTGCTCGACGCTCGAGGCGCCGATCACCGCGGACGTCACGCGGGGGTCGCGCAGCGCCCACTGCAGGGCGAGCTGGGCCAGCTTCTGGCCGCGTTGCCGGGCGATCCCGTTCAACGAGCGCACCCGCTGAAGCACGTCGTCGTCGAGACCGGTGATGGTCGAGTCCGATCGCGCGGCCCGCGAGTCGGACGGCACGCCGTCGAGGTAGCGATCCGTGAGCAGGCCCTGCGCCAGAGCAGTGAACACGATGCACCCCATGCCCTGCTCCTCGAGCTCGTCGAGCAGGTCCTGCTCGATCCATCGGTTGAACATGGAGTACGACGGCTGGTGGATCAGCAGCGGGGTGCCGAGCTCGCGGGCGATCGTCGCGGCCTCCTTGGTCTTCGCCCCGGAGTACGACGAGATCCCCGCGTACAGCGCCCGGCCGGACCGGACCGCCGTGTCGAGCGCACCCATCGTCTCCTCCAGCGGGGTGTCCGGGTCGAAGCGGTGGCTGTAGAAGATGTCGACGTACTCCAGGCCCATCCGCGCGAGCGACTGGTCGAGCGAGGCGAGCAGGTACTTCCGCGAGCCTCCGCCCTGGCCGTACGGG
Organism: Nocardioides sp.; assembly: GCA_036265495.1. Taxonomy (GTDB): domain Bacteria; phylum Actinomycetota; class Actinomycetes; order Propionibacteriales; family Nocardioidaceae; genus Nocardioides. Next base: position 12,026 of record DATAOY010000112.1, read on the forward strand.
CCCGGCCACATGTCGTAGCCCGCCTTCGTCGAGATGACGAGCTCGTCGCGGTACGGCGCCAGGTCCTCGCGCATCCAGCGCCCGAAGTTCTCCTCGGCGCGGCCATAGGGCGGGCCGTAGTTGTTGGCCAGGTCGAGATGCGTCACGCCCCGGTCGAACGCCCGGCGGAGGATCGCGCGCTGGGTCTCCTCGGGCCGGTCGTCGCCGAAGTTCTGCCACAGACCGAGGGACAGCGGCGGAAGCTGCAGACCGCTCCGTCCGGTGTGTCGGTAGTCGGTGTGGTCGTACCGGGTGTCGGCTGCCTCGAACGTCATGCCGCCATCCTGCCGTGGTGCAATGGACCGCGTGAGCGAGCCCTCCACCGCCCCCGCCCGGCCACCGCAGGTGACCGTCGCCTGCGGCATCGTGATGGTGGGTTCGGTGTTCGTCGTGCTCTCGGTGTGGGACCGGATCGCCGGCCTGCACACGATCGACACCCGCGAAGCGCTCCGCCCCTGGCTCGACGAGCCCGTCATGAGGAGCAGCGGGATCACGATGTCCGACCTGCTGGTGACGGTGAAGATCGTCTCGATGGTCGCCGCCGCGTGTGCCGCCGGGATCGCGGTGCTGGGATTCCAGGCCCTCCGCCGCAGCCGGAGCGCGCGGCTGGTGATGTCGGTGCTCGCCGTCCCGATGTTCCTCGCGGGCCTGGCGGCCGACGGCATCTTCTCCTCGGGGGTCGCGGCCGCGGTCGCCACGCTCTGGTTCGGCCCGGCTCGTGCCTGGTTCCAGGACGGACCGGCGACGGAGAAGGCCGACCGGACGGTCGCGCCCGCGGCGCCTCGGTCCGCCACCGCGCCGGCCCCAGATCCGTCGCGTGGCCCGCGCCCGGAGGGTCCGCCTCCCCATCCGGGATGGCTCGCACCACCGGCGTCGTCGCAGGCGCCACCGGGCGCGCCGTACGTCTGGGCACCGCCACCGCTCTCCTCGTACGACGCGCCCCGACCGGCCCGGTCGACCCGGCCCCACGCGCTGCTCGGCGCCTGCCTCCTCGTCTGGACCTTCTGTCTGGTGACGGCCCTCCTCGTCGGCGCGTCGCTGGCCGTCCTCGCGGCCGACTCCTCGACCGTGCTCGACCGGATGCACGAGCAGGACCCGCAGCTGGCCGCGCGTGGTCTCAGCGACCACGACCTGCTCGTGATCGGCTACGTCACCGGCTCCGTGGTCATCTTCTGGTCGCTGGTCGCCGGAGCCCTCGCCGTGGTCGTGTTCCTGCGCTACCGCTGGGCGTGGTACGGCCTGCTCGCCTCGACGGTCGGCGTCGTGCTGCTGACCCTGGTCGCGACGTTCGGATCCATCCTCGTGCTGATCCCGCTCGCCGCAGCCGTGACCACGATCGCGTTGCTCGTGCGACCCGAGGTGAGGGCCTGGCTGGTCAGCCGCTGAGGTCGGCCCCGGCCAGCCGCTTCAACGCCTCCTCGATGACCCCCGCCTCCTTGCAGAAGGCCCAGCGCACGAGCTGGTCTCCGGCGTCGGTGTCGTGGAACGGCTGCGCCGGGATGGCGACGACCCCGGCCCGGTCGGGCAGGGCCAGGCAGAACGCCATCCCGTCGCGCCACCCCAGCGACGAGATGTCGGTGAGCGCGAAGTAGGTGCCCTCGGGTCGGCGGACGTCGAGCCCGAGCTCGGCGAGCCCGTCGCAGAGCAGGTCGCGACGCGACTCGAGGTCGCGGGCCAGCGCCCGAGGCCAGTCCGGCTCGTCGTCGAGGGCGGACGCGATCGCCGGCTGGAGGGGCGCGCCGGAGGTGAACGTCAGCCACTGCTTGGCGGCCAGCACGGCCGAGACCAGCTCGGCCGGACCCGTCGCCCAGCCCACCTTCCAGCCGGTCATGCTGTAGGACTTGCCGGCGCTCGACAGGCTCAGGGTCCGCTCGAACATCCCCGGCAGCGTCGAGATCGGGACGTGCTCGTGGCCGGAGAACGTCAGGTGCTCGTAGACCTCGTCGGTGATCACGATGAGGTCGTGCTCGATCGCGACGTCCGCCACGGCCTGCAGCTCGGCGCGCGTGAGCACCGTGCCGGTCGGGTTGTGGGGTGAGTTCAGCAGCACGAACCGGGTACCCGGGGTGACCCCCGCGCGGAGCTCGTCGCCGTCGAGGCGGAAGTCCGGCGTGCGCAGGGTGACCGGACGGCGTACCCCGCCGGCCATCTGGATCATCGCGACGTACGAGTCGTAGTACGGCTCCAGCACCACCACCTCGTCGCCGGCGTCGACCAGCCCGAGCAGTGCCGCGGCCACCCCTTCGGTGCAGCCGGTCGTCACCACGACCTGACGGTCGGGGTCGAGCTCGAGCCCGTAGTTCCGCTCCTGGTGGCGCGCGATCGCCTGGCGCAGGGCCGGCACGCCGGTCCCGGGCGCGTACTGGTTCGCGCCGCTGTGCAGCGCCCGGTCGGCTGCGGCGAGCACGGACGCCGGCCCGTCGGCATCGGGGAAACCCTGGCCGAGGTTGACGGCGCCGGTGCGCAGGGCCAGCGCCGACATCGTGGTGAAGATCGTCGGCGGGATGCCGTCCAGCCGATGAGCGAGCGTCATGCCTGGGTGGCGAACCACGCCTCGAGGAGCTCCTGCTCGCGCTCGCGTGGCAGGCCCCAGTTCGGGTTCGTCGACTGGTCGGGGTTGGCCTGGGCCCAGGTGAGCGTGTCGCGCACGGTCTCCGCGAACGGCCGGTGCGTCAACCCGGCCGCCTCCGCCCGCGCGGTGTCCATCGCCAGCGACCACTCGGGGCTGCCCTCGGTCCACAGCGGGAGCCCGAGTCCGTCGACGCCCTGCTCGACCAGCCAGTCGCCGTCCACCGGGACCAGGCGGGCGTCGCTGTCCACGGCGGCGAGCGTCTCGTCGAGCAGTGCCCCGAACGTCGTGTGCGGCCGCGCCGCGGTGAAGGCGCCGGTCACGCGGCCCTCGGCCAGGCGGATCGTCCACGCGCCCATGTCGCGTGCGTCGATGCACTGCATCGGCGCCTCGGCCGGACCGGGTGCGATCATCGATCCGCCCTGGGCGGCCCGCAGTGGCCACCAGGGATAGCGGGCGGTCATGTCGCGCGGGCCCACGACATACGTCGGGCGGACGATCGCCAACCCGGCCTCGCCGTAGAGCTCGGTGGCGATGTCCTCGCAGGTGACCTTCATCGGGCCGTAGCTCTCGTTGGTCACCTCGGTGGCGTCCTCGGGCGCCGGTGCGAAGCGTGGCGAGTCCTCGCCGGCGCCCGGCCCCTCGGGCTCCTGATAGACCGACACCGTCGAGATGAACAGGTGGTGGCCGCCGCGACCGTCGAGCGCGTCGTGGAGGCGCCGGACCTGGGCCGGAACGTAGGCGCAGACGTCGATGGTCGCGTCGAAGCCCACTCCGTCGAGCACCGACAGGTCGCCGTCTCGATCGGCGAGCAGGTGGGTGGCCCCCGGCAGCTCGTCGGTGGCGTGACGGTGGAGCAAGGTCACGTCGTGACCGGCGTCCAGTGCCGACTGCGCCATGGCCTGGCCGACGAAGCGAGTGCCGCCGATGATCAGGATCCGCATGCTGCGAGAGTAGGGCACATGGATCAAGGCCTGGCGCGTGACGTCGACGCCCGCTGCCGGCTCACCGGCGAGTTCACCCTGAGGTCCGGACAGGTCGCCGGCGAGTACTTCGACAAGTACCTGTTCGAGACCGACCCGGACCTCCTCGCCCGCGTCGCGTCCGCGATGGTCCCGCTCCTGCCGGCCGGGACCGACCTGCTCGGCGGGCTCGAGATGGGCGGCATCCCGATCGTCACGGTGGTCAGCGCGAAGAGTCGGATCCCGGCGCTGTTCGTGCGCAAGGAGGCGAAGACCTACGGCACCTGCAAGCTGGCCGAGGGTCCGGACGTGTCCGGTCGGCGGGTCACCCTGATCGAGGACGTGATCACGACGGGCGGCGCGGTGCGCAACGCAGCGGTCGCCCTTCGGGAGGCCGGGGCGACGGTGGAGACCGTGGTGTGCGCGATCGACCGGTCACCGGGCGGCGACAACCCGCTGGCGGATGCCGGGCTCGAGATCCGGTCCGTGCTCACCAAGGCCGAGCTGGACGCCGTACACGCCTGAGAGGTCGGTTCGCGGGCGGGCGCGCTCGAACGTCGTCGTTCAGCTGGTGGCTTCCTGGCGGCGGCGGTTCTTCCACCACTCGTAGCCGATCGGGATCACGGTCACGAGCAGCAGGCCGAGGATCACCCAGTCGATCTTGTCGCTGAGCCACGGGAACGCCTGGCCCAGGAAGTAGCCCAGGCAGATGATGCTGACGACCCAGAGCACGGCGCCGACGGCGCTCCAGATCCAGAACTTGACCCGTGGCATCTCGCTGACGCCGGCCACCAGGGTCACGTAGGTGCGCACGAACGGCACGAACCGGCCGATCACCAGTGCCTGGCTCCCGTGCGTCTCGAAGAACTCGACGGTCTGGTCGAGGTACTTCTTCTTGATGATCCTCCCGTCGTGCCGGCGCACGGGCGGACCGATCGAACGGCCGATCTCGTAGCCGGCGACGTTCCCGGCGAACGCCGCGATGGTGAAGGCGACGCAGGCGACCAGGAGACCGACCAGGTTGGGGCCGCTGGTCAGGTTGAGCTCGTCGGTGGCCACGAAGAGGCCGACCGAGAACAGCAGCGTGTCACCGGGCAGGAACGGGAAGAAGAGCCCGCATTCGATGAAGATGATGAGCAGGCTGAGCCACACGAACTCGGTGTGGAACTGCTGGAGCAGCCAGTGCGGGTCCATCCAGGGGATGCCGAGGAGCAGGGGCAGCAGGCCGGTCACCGGGCGAGCCTACCCAGGGCGTCTGTCCGCCACCTGAACGGTGTCGGTCCGGTCCGCGAGGGCATTGACCCCGGCGTGACCCGGGCGTGACCCGGCCGTGGCCCGGGCCCTGGCTCGACTAGCGTCGACGTATGGACGACACCCAGCGTGAGAGCTTCCTGGCCGGCGCGCGCATCGCCGCCGACCTGGCGGGCAGCCCGGAGGTGACTGCACAGTGGGCTGACGAGAGCGCCTGTGCGGGCATGTCGGTGGGCGGACTGGCCCACCACCTCGTCTCCCAGATCGGGAACACGGTGACGCTGGTCGGGGCGGAGCCGTCGACACAGGCGCCGATCGCCCTGCTGGAGCACTACGCGCGCGCCTCCTGGGTCCGGGCCGACCATGACGACGACGTGAACGTCGGCATCCGCGCCGGCAGCGACGCCGAGGCCGCCTCGGGGCCGGCCGCGCTCGCCACGCTGGTCGACGACCTGCTCGACCGACTGCCCGTCGTACTCGCGGCGCGCGAGCTCGACGATCCGGTCCTGATCCCCTGGCAGGGCTGGTCCCTCACCCTTCACGACTGGTTGATCACCCGGAAGATGGAGATCGTCGTCCACTCCGACGACCTCGCCGCGAGCGTGGGTCTGCCGACACCGGAGTTCCCCGATGAGGTGCTCGCGCCGGTGCTCGACCTGCTGACGCGGGTCGCCGTACGCCGGCACGGCCAGGCGGCTCTGGTCCGTGCCCTGAGCCGGCCGCAGCGAGCACCCGCGTCGGTCTCGGCGTTCTGACGTGGAGAGCCCGGACGAGCGCGCGCCGTACGACCCGATGCCGTACGGGCCCGCCGAGGTCGGGCTGGGCCCGTGGGAGGGGGAGTGGCCCACCGGCGAGCAGTACGACGAGCGCCTCCTCGCCGAGGGCGACCGTCGAAACGTCGTCGACCGGTATCGCTACTGGCGGCTGGAGGCGATCGTGGCCGACCTCGACTCCCGGCGTCATCACTTCCACGTCGCGATCGAGAACTGGCAGCACGACTTCAACATCGGCACCATCGTGCGCTCCGCGAACGCCTTCCTCGCCGCCGAGGTGCACATCGTCGGCAACCGCCGGTGGAACCGACGCGGCGCGATGGTCACAGATCGCTACCAGCACGTGCGCCACCACGAGACGGCGGCCGACCTCGCGGCGTACCTGAAGGGACTCGACGGCGGTCCGGTGCCGCTGCTCGGCATCGACAACCTTCCGGGCTCGGCCCATCTCGAGACGATGCAGGTGCCCCGCCGGGTCTGCTTCCTGTTCGGCCAAGAGGGGCCGGGCCTCTCCGACACCGCGCGGAGCGCGTGCGACGCCACCTTCTCGATCGCCCAGTTCGGCTCGACCAGGTCGATCAACGCCTCAGCGGCGGCGGCGATCGCCATGCATGCCTGGATCCGCGCGTACGCCGACCTCTCTCACGAGGCCGCGTGGCGCGGCTGACCCCCAGGCGGTCGGGGCGGTCAGCCGCCCGTCCTCGAGTAGCAGACGACCGTGTGGTCGTGAGCGACGTTCCAGGTGATCTTGTCGCGGTAGGTCCACCGGTACGGCTTGTTCGCCTTCACCCGGCTCCGGCACCTGCCGACCGCCTTCGAGTTCAGCGCCTTCCGGCCCGGGTACGTGCCGGAGACGCGGAACGTGCCGGTGGCTCGCCAGGCGTGCGCGGTCGAGCACGGCGTGTTCAGCGCCGTCTTGGACAGGCAACGGGCCAGCGCGTCGGGCAGCCTGCCCGATGGCAGGAACGGCGTGCTCGACGTGGGGAGCTTGGCCAGCTCGGTGGCCCTGGGGCGGATGATCGAGCAGCTCAGCCAGCGCGCACCCTGGCTCCGCTGCGCCTTGGTCGGCGCGAACCACACGTAGTGGTACGCCGAGGAGTCACGCGTCCGGTTGTCACGGCCGAGGGTCGCCGCGACGTCGGGAAGGCACCGGTCGGCGATGACCCGGAAGAGGTCCTTCGTGCTCGCGGTGCCCCACGCGAGCTGGTGGGGGAGCCTCACCACTCCGGCGACCTGTGCGGTGTGGACCAGCGAGCAGTCGACCACCGTGCTGCGGTCGGACATGGCGCCCGCCTGCTGGGGGGTCATGGTGCTGCAGGCGCCGACCGTCGGGGCGCCCGTCATGCCGCCCGCGCGCCCCGGTCCGGCGTACGACGGGGCGGTCGCGCCGAGGGTGGTCAGGGTGAGCGCGGCTGCGCCGGCCAGCATCCGCGTGGTCGAGATCCTCATGGCGGTCCTTGTCGGTGGGGCTGTCGGTCAGCGAGTGGTCTTCGAGTAGCAGATCACCGCGTGGTCGCCGCCGACCTGCCAGTTGATCTTGGTCCAGTAGGTCCAGCGGTAGGGCTTGCCGCTCTGCACCCGGCTGACGCACGTCGAGGCGGCCCTCCGGTTGACGGCCTTCCTTCCGGGGTACCGCTTGCTCGCGATCACGAACGCACCCGTGGCGTGCCAGCCGTGCCGGGACGAGCAGCGCGTGGTCACCACTCGTGACGTGTCGGCGAGCAGGCATCGCTGGATGCCCCTCCCGAGCCTGCCCGACGGCAGCATCGGCGTCTTGTCCGTGGGCAGCTTCGCCAGCCGGGCGCCCTGACGGAGCACGACCGAGCAGCTCAGCCAGCGGGCTCCGTGCTGCTGCTGCTTCGCCGTCGGGACGAACCAGACCAGGTCGTACGCCGAGGAGTCACGCACCGCGGCCGAGCGGCCCAGCATCGAGTCGAACCTCGGGCGGCACCGGTCGACCATCGCGCGGTACACCCGCACGGGACTCGACGTGTAGTCGACACCCTTCGGCAGCCGGACGACGCCCGCGACCTTGGCGGTGTGGGCCTTCGAGCACGGGACGACCGTCGAGCGGTCGGACGGGTGGTCGGCCTGCCGGGGGGTCATCGTGCTGCAGCTGCCGACGGTGGGCGCGCCGTAGTCGGGGCCGTCGGCGGCGAGCCGCGGCCCGGCCTCGGCGGGTGCCGTCGAGACGGCGAGCGCGGTGGCGGCCGCGACGGCGGCCACGACACGGGTGGGTCCCGAGATGGTCATGTGTCCTCCTGGTGACACAGGCACCCTAGGTGTCCCGGGCGCGGACGCAGCGGGCGGCACGCCGCCACCAGCGGCCGGCGGGACGCGGCCGCCTAGGTCATCAGCTCGAACTCGTCCTGCACCCTCTTCACCTGGACCAGCCACGAGGAGAGGGTGTCGGCGCGGACGCCCACACGCTCGGAGTACAGCGCCCCTTGCTCCGGGCAGTCGTAGCCGAGCACGAACCAGTCCCCTGCCGGCGTGTGCACGCGGACGGCCTGGTCGTGACACGGGAGCACGGCCAGGTCGTCGGCGATCGGGTGGCGGATCCGCTGGACGATGCTCCCGCCGGGCTTCGCGACGAGCAGGTTCCCGTCGTACCCGGCGGGCGAGTCGTCGTCGGTGAGCGGTGGCGCGTAGGGGCCGGGAGCCGTCGCGGCCAGGGCCATCCGGCCGGACATCACCGCGAACTCGTCGCGCGCCCAGCTCATGAAGGCCTGGTAGTCGTACGGCGCCTCCCGCTGCTCGTCGAGCCGCTCGGGCTCGTTGCCGACCACCAGCACCCACCGGGTCTGGTCCCCGATGCGCACGATGGCGCCTCCTTGCGGGTGCCGCGCGATGTCGATCTCGCCGTACGTGGCGAGAACCGTGACGTCCCGGTCGCGCCGGAACATCCGCCCGTACAGATAGAGGACCGGTGGCGTGTCGGCATCCACGAACCGAGCGGGCGCGACCAGGAGGTGCACGGGCGTCGGGACGGCGGTCGTGGTGGGCGTCGGGTGCGGAAGGGGCAGATCGATCCCCCCGCCTCCGCCGGCGGTCGGGCGGAGGGCCACCGGTCCGATCGCGAGGACGACGAGCGCGGCGGCGGTGCCCGCGGTCACCACACGTCGGCGACGGCGTACGGCGCGCCGACCGGCCGCGAGCCTCTCCTCGACGGGCCGGTGCGGTGGCCCCTCGTCGAAGCTGGCGTCGAGCCGCTCCCGGAGGTCGCTGGTCACCGCGCCTCCCGGCTCTGGGCGACGTGGAGGGAGGCCAGTGCTCGCGAGGCGTGGCTCCGCACGCTTCCGGGCGAGATCCCGAGCTCCTCGGCCGTCTCCTCGACCGAGAGCCCGAGCCAGTGCCGGAGCACGACGGTCTTCCGCTGCACAGCCGGGAGCGCCTGCAGAGCCTCGAACAGCGTGGCTCCTCCGTGTCCCTCGGCTCCCGGGATCTGGTGTCGCCCGGACCCGCGGTGCTCGTCGACGTTGGCACGGACGATGATCCGGCGGACGAAGGCATCCTCGCTCCCGAGGCGCTGCACCCGCGGCCAGGCGACGTACAGCTTGACCAGCGCGGCCTGGAGGAGGTCGTCGGCCCGGTCCCAGTCGCCGCAGATCGCGTAGGCGATCCGGCGCAGGTGCGTCTGGCGTGCCGTCACGAACTCGACGTACGCCTGCTCCCGCGCGTCCGTCCGCATGCGCTCACGTCCTCTCCTGGAGATTGTGGACCTCCCGCGTCTGCGGGGCGAAGGTCCGAGGGGTGGTCTCTGCGCCTGCCACTAGGCTGGGAGCGCCGGATGCCCGCGTCACGAGGAGTCCCCGATGCCCGTCGCCACCCCCGAGATCTACGCGCAGATGCTCGACACCGCGAAGGAGAAGTCGTTCGCGTTCCCGGCGATCAACGTCTCGTCGTCCCAGACCCTGAACGCCGCGCTCAAGGGCTTCGCCGATGCGGAGTCCGACGGGATCATCCAGATCTCCACCGGTGGCGCGGAGTATCTCTCCGGGCCGTCGGTGAAGAACATGGTGAGCGGCTCGGTGGCGTTCGCGGCGTACGCCACCGAGGTGGCCAAGAACTATCCGGTCCATGTCGCGCTGCACACCGACCACTGTCCGAAGGACAAGCTCGACGGGTTCGTCCGCCCGCTGATCGACATCAGCGCGGAGCGGGTCGCGCGCGGCGAGGCTCCGTTGTTCCAGTCCCACATGTGGGACGGGTCCGCCGTACCCCTCGACGAGAACCTGCAGATCGCCCAGGAGCTGCTCGCCACCTGCGCGGCCGCGCACATCGTGCTCGAGGTCGAGATCGGCGTCGTCGGCGGCGAGGAGGACGGCGTCGTCGGTGCGATGGACGAGAAGCTGTACACGACCCCCCAGGACGCGCTCGACACCGTCGAGGCGCTCGGGCTGGGGGACAAGGGCCGCTACCTGACCGCACTCACGTTCGGCAACGTGCACGGCGTCTACAAGCCGGGCAACGTCAAGCTCCGCCCGGCGATCCTCAAGGACGCCCAGGACGCGATCATCGAGAAGTACGGCACCGACGCCGGCTTCGGGCCCGGCTCCCTCCCGCTCGACCTGGTCTTCCATGGTGGCTCGGGGTCGTCGGAGCAGGAGATCGCGGACGCGGTCACCTACGGCGTGGTGAAGATGAACGTCGACACCGACACCCAGTACGCCTACACCCGCCCGGTCGCCGATCACATGTTCCACCACTACAGCGGCGTGCTGAAGGTCGATGGCGACGTCGGTGACAAGAAGACCTATGACCCCCGCGCCTGGGGCAAGGCCGCGGAGGCCGGCATGGCAGCGCGCGTCGTCGAGGCCTGCACCAACCTCTCGGCCACCGGCCACACCCTCGGCTGACCCGACCCCATGTAACGCGGGGTTATCACCGCAGAAGTCGCGGCACAGCACCGCACCAGAGGTCACGACACCGCGTCAGTGCGGTCATCGCGGACGGCCGGCTCAGGACGCGCGCCGGTCGCGGGGGAGGCGATCGTGGCTGTGGAGTCGCGAGTACTCGGCGAGGTGGTCGGGAAGGCGGGTGCCGAAGCGCGCTGCGGTCACGGCGTACTCGGCCAGGACTCGCGCCTTGGCGGACCTGCGCGCGGCCCCGAAGAGGTCGTCCCAGCTCAGCCGGCTCATGCCGAGGCCGACGGCGCACACCTCTCGCTCACGCTGGCGTTCCTCCCACACCACTTCCTCGGAGGGCCGAGTCGCGACACCGCCCTCAGCTCGCGAGCGGTACTTCAGTCGGCCGTCGAACTCGAATCCGTGGCAGCCGACCCGCAGGTCGATCCAGACGGTGCGCCGGGGGAGCCGCACCGCGAACTGGGGCTCGACGTCACCGATGCCGAGCTCGAGGACGAGCAGCCGGGCCAGGGACTCGCCCGCGTTCTCGGCGCGTGGATCGGCTAGCTCCACCGCCGATCGAGCGGCGATCACCCCTGGCCAGTGACTCATCGCCGCGAGCTCGGCGTCCATGGCCGTGCGTGGGGCCCCCGCCCGCATGGCGGCGTCGCAGGCGGCGAGTCCCGAGGGGAGTCCGTGCTCGCGCGCGACATCGACAGCCGTGCGGGCCAGGCTGGTCACGGGGAGGCCGTCGACGACCAGACCGGTGCGCGAGGGGACCGCACCCAGGTGGTGCTTCACGCCGTGCTCGGTGCGTGACCCCTGTACGTCGGGTCGAGTCACGTGCGCCAGGTCCCGACGTACGGCGACAAGGGGCAGGCCGTGGAGGCGCGCGGCCGAGTCGTGGCTGAGCTCATGGGGAACCGTCATGGTCAGGTGTGCGGCCCGGTCGCGCGCTCGCCATCGGTCGAGGGGTGACAGGGACGCCCAGAGCGATCCCTCCATGTAGACGCCGCGCCGGACCACGACCCACGGGCCGCTGGCGGACGTGAGCCCCCTGAGCTCCGGGCCGCGGTAACCCGCCGAGCGGGCCTGTGCCCGCGTGACGAGCCCAGCCTGTGACATGGCGAGGGCGGCGAGTGGCGGGCGCATGCAGAGAGCATGCGCTGTTCGGGAGGTGGGCACAGCCGTGCTCCGGCGCACCTGTGGACGACGCGATCGGCGAGGGACGTGCCCGCCCCGACCTCCGCGGTGCTGCGGCTACTGATGCGGCGCTATGCCCGGTCTTCTGCGGTGATAACCCCGCGTTACAACGGAGCGGGTGAGCCTCAGTCCAGGACGGGGGCCGGGGTCGCGGTGGAGGCGACCTGCGCCTGCGGGCGGGGGGACAGGTGTCGGGGGAGCTCGAAGAACAGCACCGAGATCAGCCCCAGGACGAGCACGGCGACGGGGAGCAGCATCGCGTCGGCCATCGCCTGGCTGAACGGGTCGCGGACGATCGCCGGCAGCTGCTGGAGCGCGCCGTCCGGCTCGGCTCCGCCGGACAGACCGTGCGCGGCGATCCGCGAGTCGATCAGTACGGCGATCGCGGCCGAGCCGAGGACGGCACCGACCTGCCGGGTCGCGTTGTAGACGCCTGAGCCGGCACCGGCCAGCTGCATCGGCAGGTTGCGCGTGGCCGTCGCCGCGAGCGGGGCCCAGATGCCGGCCATGCCGATGCCCAGGACCGCCATCGCGCCGAGGATGTGCCACACCGGGCCCTCGGCCGTCAGGCTCCGCGAGATGAGGTAGACCGCGAACGCCGTGATCGCGAAGCCCACCCCGGTCAGCGTCCGAGGGTGCACCTTGTCGGTGAACCGCCCCACGATCGGCGCCAGGATGATCGACATCACCGCCATCGGCACGAACAACAGCGCGGAGTCGAGTGGTGAGTAGCCGCGCACGAGCTGGGCGTAGAGCATGATCGGGAAGCCCATCGCGGTGGCGGTGAACGACATCGTCGAGATCGCGAAGTTCGAGATCGAGAAGTTGCGGTCGCCGAAGAGGCTGAGCGGCACCAGCGGCTCGGCGCGGTTCCTCGACTGCCACACCACGAACACGACGAACAGCGCGACGCCGGCGATGATCGAGGCCATCACCCAGCCGTTCCAGTGGTACTTGTGGCCCTGCTGGATCCCAAAGACCAGGAAGAACATCCCCAGCCCGCTCAGGCCGACGCCGAGCCAGTCGAAGCGGTGCGTGTGGGTGGGCAGCTTCGGCACGAGCCGCACGGCCAGGAAGAACCCGATCACGCCGACCGGGATGTTGATGAAGAAGATCCACTGCCAGCCGAAGGCGTCGACGAGGATGCCGCCGAGGATCGGGCCGACCAGGGTCGCGACACCGGCGGTCGCTCCCCACAGCGCCATCGCCTGACCCCGGCGGTCGGAGGGGAAGATCCGCGTGATCACGGCCATCGTCTGCGGCGTCAGCATCGACGCGCCCAGGCCCTGGAAGACCCGCGCCACGATCAGCATCTCGATGCTCGTGGTCAGGCCGCACCAGAGCGAGGCGAGCGTGAAGACGGTGAGACCGACCAGGTAGAGGTTCTTCGGGCCGAACCGGTCGCCGAGCCGCCCCGTGATCAGCACGGGTACGGCGTACGCCAGCAAGTAGGCGCTGGTCACCCACACCACGCTGTTCACGTCGGCGTGCAGGTCGGAGATGATCGCCGGCGTCGCCACCGTGACGATCGTGGTGTCGACCAGGATCATGAAGAAGCCGAGACACAGCGCGAAGAGTGCCGGCCAGGGCCGCACGTCCGCGGGAACGGGGTCGCGGGTCGGGGTCTGCGAGGCCATGACAGAGAGCAACACCTTTCCACCGACATTGATTCCATCGGTTCGTGTGGACGCCTTGACCTGATGACGGATCTCCTCGGGCCGATCTGACAAGGTGGCGGCATGAGCCACGTCGACCTCATGGCCGGACCGCCGCCCACGCTCCTCCCCGAGGACCCGGCCGGAGCCGAGCTCGCGAACGGCGACAGCCCCGCCGCCGTCGTACGCCGTCACCCCGCATCGCCGTTCGGCTGGGCCGCGCTGGCCGAGCAGGCACGCGACCAGGATGCCGACGACGTGACCGTCTACGCCTACGCCCGGGTCGGCTACCACCGCAGCCTGGACCTGCTCCGCCGGAACGGCTGGAAGGGCCACGGTCCGGTGCCGTGGGAGCACGAGCCCAACCGGGGCTTCCTGCGCTGCTTGGCGACCCTGGCCCGGTCCGCCCGGGCGATCGGCGAGGACGACGAGTGGCAGCGCTGCTCGGAGTTCCTGCGCGACTCCAGCCCGGACGTGGCGGAGTCGCTGATGGGCTAGGCGCCCAGCAGGCGCCGCACCCGGTCGGCGCCCAGCGCCACGATCAGCGTCGGGAGACGCGGGCCCCGCTCGGCGTCGACCAGCAGGTGGTAGAGCAACCGGAAGAACTCCTTCTGGTCCGCCTTCACCTCGTCGGTCGGCTTCTCGTCGAGCGACATCCCGCGCGCCAGCTTGGGCACGCCGTACACGAGCGAGGTGACGGCGTCGAGCTCGAGGTCGCCCTGCAGCCCTTGGAGGAGCAGTGCGAGCCACTCGCGCTCCTGGCTCGACAGCGCCTCGATCGCGGCCGCGTCCGGCTCGGTGCGCACGGTCGTGCGGTCGGCGGCCGGCACGAACTCCTCGGTCCAGGCGATCGCCCGCGACAGCCGCGGCTCGAGCTGCTCGACCGAGTCGTGGGGGTGGCCCATGGTGGCGACGATCCGGCTGATCTGCTCGGCCGAGCCGGCCGTCACGTCCGCGACCGACGACAGCATCCGGAACGGCACGACGACCTCGGGCGTGGGGAGCGCCCCGGCCGTCATGGTCGACGAGGCGCGGTCGTAGGCGAGCGTCTGGACGTCGCGCCTCTCCGGGTCGGCGGCCTTGCGAGCCAGGGCGTCCCACTCGTCGTACAGCCGGACGACCTCCAGGCCGAACTCGATGTCGAAGGTCTGACGCGGTTGTCGGCGTACGTACAGCCAGCGCAGGATGCCCGGCTCGAGGACGCGGAGCGCATCGGCCGCGGTCGGTGCACCGCCGGCCGACGACGACATCTTCTGGACGCCGGCGAACCCGACGAAGCCGTACCCGAACCAGGCCGGTCGCGGGTAGTCCCACACCGACTCGACCAGCTCATGGCCGACCGTGAACGACGAGCCAGGGGTCGCGTGGTCCATCCCGGCCGGCTCGAAGTCGACGTGCTCGAAGGCCCAGCGCATCGGCCAGTCGGCCTTCCAGACCAGCTTGCCCTCGTCCTGGGTCGCCAGGTTGGTGGAGCCGTGGTAGTCGCAGACCGAGCACGTGTAGGCCAGGTCGGTCGTCTCGTCGTCGTAGGCCGTGACGGTGGTCGTGTCGCGGCCGCAGTCGCGGCAGTAGGGCTTGAACGGGAAGTACCCCACCCCGGCCGCGGCGTCTTCGCCCTCGTCGTCGTTGGCCACCGAGTCGGCCATCGCCGCGGCCTCCTGGGCGGAGTGCTCGTCGGTCCCGATGTCGGGCTCGCTCCTCCTCGTGCGGTGGCGCGCGAGCACGGCGTCGATGTCGCCGCGGCGACGAACCGCGCGCAACACCTCGTCGCGGTAGACCCCCGAGCGGTACCGCTCGGTCTGCGAGATCTCCTCCATGTCGACGCCGAGGTCGTGCAGCGCCGTGATGATCGGCTCCTTGAAGTGGTCGGACCACGTCGCGTGGCAGCCCCATGGGTCAGGCACCGAGGTGTACGGCCGGCCGATGTGCTCGGCGTACGACGGATCGACTCCGGCGGGCACCCTCCGGAAGCGGTCGTAGTCGTCCCAGACGTGGAGGTGACGCACCGGCACCCCCCGGCGCCGCAGCTCGTCGGCCACGAAGTGCGGCATCAGGAACTCGCGCAGGTTGCCCAGGTGGATGGAGCCGGACGGCGAGATGCCGGAGGAGCAGGTGACGGGCCCGGACGCTCCGGACTTCTCGTGATGCCGGATCGCGTCGTCGGCGGCGCGAGTCACCCAGTCGTGAGGCTCGCCCAACGGCGTGGATCGGGACATCGACGGCGTCTCCTGCTCGGGGTCACGGAGGCGCCACGCTATCGCGGGAGCCGGACAGACCCGGAGCCGGTTTCGGACCCTGGGAGTCGGGTGTGCGCGGCGGCGGCACGGCCGCCTGGTGAGGCGTGTTGGCCCGATGTCGACGAAGGGCGCCGACCTGGCGGCCGGCGCCCTCTCGACGAGTCGGCCGGAGCATCCCCCGATGTGTGCCGGCCGGCAGCACTGGGCTGCCTGCCCGTCCCCTCCATGATGCGCATTGGAACGGTCAAATCGCGGGCCGGTCCGGTCAATGGCACTAAACTGCCACCGGTGCCACGAAGAAAAGCGGTCTCGGTCCTCTCCGCGCTGGGGGTGAGCGCGGACGACGAGCGCCGCTATCAGCAGGTGCTCCCGTTCACGGGGGCCTCGGTTCGCGAGATCGGGACCATCCTGGGCGTCGAGCCCGACCAGGTAGCCGTCGCGCTCGCCGGACTGACCGACCTCGGCGTGGTGCGGATCGAGGACGGCCGGGTCTGGGTCCTGCGCAACGACCAGATCCTGTCGGCCGCGATCACCCGCGAGGCCGAGGCTGCGGTCCATGTCCGCGAGCGGCTCGACGACCTCGCGCGCGCCGTACCGCTGCTCGTCGCGGCCGGGACGCGTCCGGCCCCGGGCGAGGTGCACGACGTGCGCGCGCTCGACGGCGAGATGAGCACCGGCGGCAACGCGCTGCAGCTGCTCACGGCGCTGATCGAGCAGAGCCGCGGTGACCTGCTCTTCCTGCGCCCGGACACCTGGCTGATGCCGCGCGAGTCCGCCATGTCCAAGGTCGTCGGCCGCGCCGTCGCGAGCGGGCGCAGGTCACGAGCGGTCTACCCGCTTCGCGCCCTGCACGAGGCGCGGGAGACCCTGCACATGCGCGTCGACGAGGGGGAGGAGGTGCGGCTGATCGACGACCTCCCGACCCGGCTGTTCGTGATCAGTGGCACGCACGCGATCCTCCCCGAGCCGCTGGGCTTCGCCGACGAGCCGCGCCTGCTCGTCCGCCAGGGCGCCATCGTCGACGCGCTCACCCTGCTGTTCGAGCTCTACTGGGAGAAGGCCGTCCCGGTCTCCGAGGTCTCGGGCGGGCGCAGCAGCGAGCGGACGTTCCTGCTCCGCCAGCTCCAGGCCGGGGTCAAGGACGAGCAGATCGCCCGCACCATGGGCCTGAGCCTGCGCACCGTCCGTCGTCGCATCTCGCAGCTGATGATCGAGCTCGGCGCCGACACCCGCTTCCAGGCCGGCGCCGAGGCGGCCCGACGCGGATGGCTCTAGCGCGGCAGGATGAACGAGTACGCCGCGGGCTCGACCCGCCAGCTCCGATGGCGCTCCGGGCCGCTGATCTCGCCGTCCGCGCTGATCCAGAACGAGTCGCCCGAGATCGTCACCTGGCTGCCCCGCAGGTACTGCACGTCGTCGCGCCGGTGGTGCTCCCCGCGCCGCAGGTGGAGGACGTAGCCGAGCTTGGCCAGGCCGCCGACGGCGTGGGAGATCATCACGTCGACCCGGCCGTCCTCGGGGTCGGCGTCGGGGGTGAGCTCGGTGCCACCGCCGACATGGGCGCCGTTCCCGATGGAGACCATCAGCACGGGGTCGTCGACGTCGGTGACGACCTTTCCGTCCAGCTCGACATGCAGGTGCACGCTGGGCTCGTCGAACGCCGACATCACCGCGCCCATGGGGTAGCCGATCTTGCCGAGGTTGAGCTTGCCGACCCCGATCTGGCCGAGCCTCTCCTTGATCGCGGCCCCGCGCTTGCTGGCCTCGGCCCCGGCGCCGACGTGCACGTTGTTCACCACGACCTCGCCGAGCTCGTCGACGATCAGGTCCAGCGGACGTACGTCGCCCGACAGCACCACCTGCGCGGCCGCCTCGACGTCGAGCGGGATCTCCAGCGACCGGGCGAAGTCGTTGCCGGTACCCATCGGCAGGAGTCCCAGCACGGCGCGGTCGAGCTCGTGACGTCGGTAGAGCGCCGCGATCACGGCGTGCAGGCTCCCGTCGCCGCCGGCCACCACGATCCGGCGTGACGCCGCGCGCTGCAGGACGCCGTCGAGCTCCCCGGGTTTCGACGTCGACTGCACGTCCACCGAGCACTTCTCGCGCAGGATGTCGAGCGCAGACCGGAGGGCCTCGTCGTCGGCGGTCCCCGCGTCGTCGTTGGTGATCACGAGGAGGGGGTCCACGGGCCGGACCCTAGCCGACACGTCCCGGAGCCTGACTCCCCCCGTGGGGTATGGTCGCGACCGCCCGAGCGGCCCCGGCGAGGCCGGTGAGCCGTCCCCCGAGCGCCCCGCAGGAGGTCCGATGCCCGCGATCGTGGTCCTCGGAGCGCAATGGGGCGACGAGGGGAAGGGCAAGGCCACCGACCTCCTCGCCACCACCGAGTCGATCGACTACGTAGTGCGCACCAGCGGCGGGCCCAACGCCGGCCACACGATCGTGGTGAACGGCGAGAAGTTCGCGACGCACCTGCTGCCCAGCGGGATCCTCACCCCCGGTTGCACGGCGGTGATCGGCAACGGGGTCGTGGTCTCGCCCGAGGCGCTGTTCCGCGAGCTCGACGGACTGGCGGCCCGGGGCGTCGACGTGACCCGGCTGGTGGTGAGCGCCAACGCGCACGTGATCGCGTCGTACCACCAGACGATCGACAAGGTCACCGAGCGATTCCTCGGCGCCAACAAGGTCGGGACGACCGGGCGCGGCATCGGCCCGACGTACGCCGACAAGGTCGCGCGCGTGGGCGTCCGGGTGGCCGACCTGTTCGACGAGAAGATCCTGCACGACAAGATCGAGGCCGGTCTCGAGGTGAAGAACCAGCTGCTGGCCAAGGTCTACAACCGCCGAGCCGTCGACGTGGACGCCGTCGTCGACGAGCTCCTCGCCTACACCGACCGGCTCCGGCCCCTGGTCGCCGACACCACGCTGCTGCTCAACGAGGCCCTCGACCGAGGCGAGACCGTGCTGTTCGAGGGCGCGCAGGCGACGATGCTCGACGTCGACCACGGCACCTACCCGTTCGTCACGTCGTCCAACGCCGTCGCCGGCGGGGTGTGCACCGGCGCCGGAGTCGGTCCGACCCGGATCGACCGGGTCATCGGCGTGATCAAGGCGTACACCACCCGAGTCGGCTCCGGCCCCTTCCCGACGGAGCTCTTCGACGAGGACGGCGAGAGGCTCTGGAAGATCGGCGGCGAGGTCGGGGTCTCCACCGGCCGCGACCGTCGCTGCGGGTGGTACGACGCCGTCATCGCGCGCTACGCGTCCCGGGTCAACGGCCTCACGGACCTGTTCCTGACCAAGCTCGACGTGCTGTCGAGCTGGGAGAAGGTGCCGGTCTGTGTCGCCTACGACGTCGACGGCGTCCGGCACGACGAGATGCCGATGACGCAGACCGAGTTCCACCACGCGAAGCCGGTCTACGAGCGCCTCGACGGCTGGTGGGAGGACGTCTCGGGCTGCCGTGCGTTCGACGAGCTGCCGGCCGCGGCGCAGGCCTACGTGCGGGCTCTGGAGGACATGTCCGGCACGCGGATCTGGGGGGTTGGGGTCGGTCCGGGTCGTGAACAGATCCTGTCCGTCCCGCACTGACTGCCGTCGGGCGTTACTGTCCGATCGTGCTGGATCCTCGCGAGGCGATCGACCGACTGACGGCGGCGTACCGCGGACCCCATCCCGGCCACCGGACCCTGCACGCCCGTGGCACCTTCTACGAGGGCCTCTTCACCGCCACGGACGAGGCCGGTGAGCTCTGCCGGGCGGCCGTGCTCTCCGGTGCCTCCGTGCCGGTGCTCGTCCGCTGGTCCAACGCCGCCGGGACTCCGAGGCTGCCCGACAAGGCGTCCGACGTCCGCGGGATGGCGGTGAAGTTCCGCAGCGACGCCGGGGACGCCGACCTGCTGGGCCAGACGGCGCCGCGCTTCCCCGTGCGCGATCCGGAGGACTTCGTCTCGATGACCGAGGCTGCCGCCCGGCCGGCGACGTTCCCGCTCTGGGTGGCGCGCCATCCGAACACCATCGGCGCCTTCCTGGCGAACGCGCGTGCCAAGGCGATCGCGCCGCCGTTCTCGTTCGCCGAGAAGACCTACTACCCGATCCATGCGTACGGCTGGGTCGCGGCCGACGGGACGCGGCGGTGGGTGCGCTACGAGCTCCGGCCGCAGGCCGGGAAGCGGCCGAGCGGGTCGTTCGAGGGCCTCGACCGGCTGCGACAGGAGATCGTCGCCCGTCTCGCCGAGGACCCGGTGCGCTACGACCTGCACGTGACCGTGGCCGCGGACGGGGACGATCCCCACGACCCCAGGTCGGTGTGGAGAGGTAGCCGACAGCTGACCGCCGGCGTGATCGAGGTGACGGGCCCGGTCGACGACCCGGAGGAGTCCGGCGGCCCGGTCGTCTTCGACCCCACACGCGTCGTCGACGGCATCGAGCTCTCCGACGACCCGATCCTGAGGTACCGGCCGGCGGCGTACACCGAGTCCGTCGCGCGTCGTACCTCGGCTTGATCGCGCTCGGGCAAGCCGGGTCAAGCAGGGGGCACGGGTTCGCCGGACCCTGACCGCATGACACTTCCGTACGCCGAACCGCTGACCCTGATCGACCCCGCCGACCTCGTCGTGCCCGAGCCGCCCCGTCGGGGTGAGGAGGGTGGCGAGCCCTGCTTCCCGTGCAGTGCCGACTCCGACTCGAACCTGATCTGGTCGGACCAGAACTGGACCCTGCACAACCCCGGTCAGACCGGGCTGCCCGGTTCGGTGTGGCTGGCGTCGCGCGCGCACTTCGACTCCTTCGCCGACATGCCTCCCGAGGTCGCTGCGACGTTCGCCGGGGTGTGCGGGCGCGTCGAGCGCGCCGTGCTCGCGCTCGGAGACGTCGGCCGGGTGCACCTGTACCGCTGGGGTGACGGTGGCGCGCACTTCCACGTCTGGTTCGTGCCGCGGCCGCTCGGGCGGCTCGACATGCGCGGGCACCTGCTGATGGCGTGGGAGGACACCCTGCCTGCGGCGACCGAGCAACAGATCGTGGAGACCGGACGCCGCATCGCGGCGGCCATGGTGTGATGACCGCCGCGACGGTGGGGCCGGGGTCGCTCGACCGGCGGCTCGGACTGGGCGATGCGGTGTCCATCGGTCTCGGCTCGATGATCGGGGCCGGTGTCTTCGCGGTGCACGCCCCGGCCGCTCACGCCGCCGGCACCGGCCTGCTGCTGGGGCTGGCCGTGGCCGCGGTCGTCGCGTACTGCAACGCGACCGCGTCGGCTCAGCTCGCTGCGGCGTACCCGCGCGCCGGCGGCACGTACCTGTACGGGCGCGAGGTGCTCGGTGACTGGTGGGGGTATCTGGCCGGGTGGGGATTCATGGTCGGCAAGACCGCGTCCTGCGCCGCGATGGCGCTGACCTTCGCGGCGTACGTTGCGCCGGGCGGCTGGCTGCGGCCGGTCGCCGCGGCGGTGATGGTGTCAACGCCGCCTCAACGGCATCGGGAAACCCTGCGGTGCGCCGCCGCGCACGTGCAGGGCGCTCGACGAGATGCGAAGGATGGTCGGAATGAAGATCAAGAAGAGCATCGGCGTTGCAGGTGCGATCGCCGTGGTGCCGTTGGTGCTGGGCATGTCCGCCTCACCGGCATCGGCCATGCCCAAGAGCTGCCTGACGATGCATATCGCGTACGAACAAGCCACTCTGGCTTCGAGCCACGCGAACGAAATGATGACCTCCTTCGAGGACAACGTGCAGGACTACGTCGACGCGGACGGCTATTACATGCGAAAGGGTTGGCTCGTTGATCTCCAAGGCCGCATTCACTTCTACGTCGGCATGGACCCATGGGAATGGCACCTGATGGACGCCGAGAACATCGAGCGCGCCGAGTGGGCGCAGGCGGACGCCGACGCCGCATATGACGCCTGGGTGAGCGACTGCGCCTGGTGACAGTCGGATCACGGCCCACATCCGCTGCCCGTTGAGCCGTCCCGAATCCCCCGTTGAGCCGTCCCGAATCCTCCCGTGAACCGGCAGCAAGCCGCGCGGTAGACCAGATTCGAGACGGTTCGAGGGGTGGTTTGAGCCGATTCAACGGAGGATTCGGGACGGCTCAACGGACGACTAGGGTGAGCGCCGTGGATGTGCTCGTGATCGGGACCGGTGGACGCGAGCACGCGCTGGTCCGGGCGCTGGCCGCCGATCCCGGCGTCGACACCGTGTACGCCGCGCCCGGCAACCCCGGCATGGCCGCGCAGGCCATGCTCCACGAGGTCGACCCGATGGACGGTGCGGCGGTGGCGGCGCTCGCCGCCGACCTGGGCGTCGGACTCGTCGTGGTCGGACCCGAGGCGCCGCTCGTCGCCGGCGTGGCCGACGCGGTTCGGAGCCGGGGCATCGCTTGCTTCGGGCCTACGGCGCAGGCTGCCCGGCTCGAGGGGTCGAAGGCGTTCGCCAAGGACGTGATGACCGCGGCCGGTGTCCCGACGGCAGAGGCTCGCCTGTGCGCCAGTGCGGACCAGGTCGCGGCCGCGCTGGACGCCTTCGGCCCGCCGTACGTCGTGAAGGACGACGGGCTCGCCGCCGGCAAGGGTGTCGTGGTCACGGACGACCGGCAGGCCGCGGCCGACCACGCGGAGGCGTGCGGACGGGTCGTGATCGAGGAGTACCTCGACGGCCCGGAGGTCAGCCTCTTCGCGATCACCGACGGCACGACCGTCTATCCGCTCCTGCCCGCCCAGGACTTCAAGCGCATCCACGACGGTGACCAAGGCCCCAACACCGGCGGCATGGGGGCCTACACGCCGCTCACCTGGGCGCCGGAGGGCCTGGTCGACGAGGTACGGCGCACGGTCCTCCAGCCGACCGTCGACGAGCTGGCGCGACGCGGCACGCCGTTCGCCGGGCTGCTGTACGCCGGGTTGGCGCTCACCACGCGCGGTGTCCGGGTGGTGGAGTTCAACGCGCGCTTCGGCGACCCCGAGACCCAGCCACTGCTGGCACTGCTCGACTCGCCCCTGTCCCCGCTGCTGCTGGCAGCGGCCACCGGCACCCTGGCCGACGTGCCGCCGCCGAGGTGGAGACCGGGCGCCGCGGTCACGGTGGTGATGGCGAGCAAGGGCTATCCCGAGGCCTCCTCGACCGGTGACCCGATCGTGGGCACCGAGACGCTCGCGCGCGACCCGGCCGTCCACGTCCTCCACGCCGGTACGGCGCTCTCCGGCGGCCACCTGGTGACGGCCGGCGGCCGCGTGCTCGGGGTGACCGCGGTCGGCGTCGATGTGCCGGACGCGCGGGCGAAGGCCTACGAGGGTGTCGCGATGATCTCCTTCCCCGGCGCCCAGTGGCGCCGCGACATCGCGGCCGGCCGATGACCATCAATACGATGGGGCGGTGACCGTCCCCAACGTCCTCGCGACGCGGTACGCCGCACCCGACCTCGTCGCGATCTGGTCGGCGGAGCACAAGGTCGTCCTGGAGCGTCGGCTCTGGATCGCGGTGCTGACCGCCCAGCGCGACCTCGGGGTCGAGGTACCCGACGGAGTCGTCGAGGCCTACGAGAAGGTCGTCGACCAGGTCGACCTCGACTCGATCGCGGCGCGCGAACGGTTGACGCGGCACGACGTCAAGGCGCGGATCGAGGAGTTCGCCGTGCTGGCCGGGCACGAGCACATCCACAAGGGGATGACGTCGCGCGACCTCACCGAGAACGTCGAGCAGCTCCAGGTACGGCAGTCGCGGACGGTGGTCCGCGACCGCGCGGTCGCGACCCTGGCGCGTCTCGCCCGGCTGGCCGGTGAGTACGAATCGACCGTGGTCGCCGGCCGCTCGCACAACGTCGCCGCCCAGGCGACCACGCTCGGGAAGCGGTTCGCGACCGTGGCCGACGAGCTGCTGGTCGCGGTCGAGCGGCTCGAGAACCTCCTGGACCGCTACCCCTTGCGCGGCATCAAGGGACCGATGGGCACCTCGCAGGACATGCTCGACCTGCTCGACGGCGACGAGACCCGGCTGGCCGAGCTCGAGCGGCGCGTGGCGGCCCACCTCGGCTTCGAGCGGGTCCTGGACAGCGTCGGCCAGGTCTATCCCCGCTCACTGGACTTCGACGTGGTCTCGGCCCTGGTCCAGCTGGTCGCGGCGCCCTCCAACCTGGCCACGACCATCCGGCTGATGGCCGGCCACGAGCTGGTCACCGAGGGCTTCGCCGAGGGACAGGTCGGCTCGTCGGCGATGCCCCACAAGATGAACACCCGCTCCTGCGAGCGGGTCAACGGCCTGGCGGTGGTGCTGCGCGGACATCTCTCGATGGTGGGCGAGCTGGCGGGCGACCAGTGGAACGAGGGCGACGTGTCGTGCTCCGTCGTACGCCGAGTGGCCCTTCCCGACGCGTTCTTCGCCACCGACGGGCTCTTCCAGACGTTCCTCACCGTGCTCGACGAGTTCGGGGCGTTCCCCGCGGTGATCCAGCGCGAGCTCGACCGCTACCTGCCGTTCCTGACCACGACCAAGGTGCTGATGGCCGCGGTTCGAGGCGGCGTCGGTCGCGAAGCCGCGCACGAGGCGATCAAGGAGCACTCGGTCGCGGTGGCGCTCGAGATGCGCCAGGGCCGCACCCACAACGACCTGTTCGACCGGCTCGCCGCCGACCCGCGGCTGGGCCTCGACCGGGACGCGATCGCGGCCCTGGTCAGCGACCCGATCGAGTTCACCGGCGCCGCCCGCTCCCAGACCCAGGCCGTCGTACGCCGGGTCGAGGCGCTGGTCAGGCGCCACCCGGCCGCCGCCGCGTACACGCCGGCCGCGATCCTGTGACGATCAGGCGCCCAGCAGCCGGTCCAGCTTGGCCTCCAGCCGCGCCACGTCGGCCTTGGTCGCGTTCTCCAGCTCGGGCTTGAGGTCGACCACGATCGTGCCGCCGGGCTCGAGCTTCAGCTCGGCGACGTCCTCGATCTTGTAGGCGTTCTGCTTGCGCAGCGCACCCTCCAGGTCCTGGCGCCGGACGCCCTCCCTCCGCATCGCGCCGGGCAGCCACTCGCCGGCTCTCGCCAGCACGGTGGTGGTGCCCTCGAGCAGCGCCGTCTCGCCGCGCCACGGCCGGATGACGTGCACGAAGAACGAGTTCGCCCCGACGAGCACCGCGGCCCCGATCAGCCCACCGAGCAGCGAGTTGTCGGGTCCGATCACCGCGTTCTGCACGACGTTCGACAGCAGCAGCACCACGATCAGGTCGAAGGTGTTCAGCTGCGCCAGATCGCGCTTGCCGGCGAGCCGGAGCAGCACGATCAGCGCAAGGTAGACCGCCAACGTGCGGACGATCTTGTCGGGGACGGAGATGCCGAGGTGGGTCAGGTCGTGCCACATGGACCCATCCTGGACTCCTAGGCTGGTCGCATGGCCAAGGCGGTGGTGGTCACGGTGACCGGCCGGGTCCAGGGCGTCTCGTTCCGCTGGTACGCGATGCAGGAGGCCGAGCGGCTCGGCGTCCACGGGTGGGTGCGCAACGAGCCGGACGGCTCCGTGGCCGCGCACCTGGAGGGTGACGACCGGGCCGTCGAGTCGATGGTCGAGTGGTGCCGGCACGGACCGTCGTACGCCGCGGTGCGGCACGTCGCGGTCACCGAGGCGCAGCCGACGGGATCCGACCACTTCGACATCCGGTACTGATCGCGCCCCCTCGTCGATGGGTACCCTCGCCCCATGTCGACCCCTCTGGCGCCCGTGATCGACGGAGCGACCCACCTGCATTCCGGGAAGGTGCGCGATCTCTACGCGCTGGCCGACGGCCGACTGCTGATGGTCGCCAGCGACCGCATCTCGGCGTTCGACCACATCCTCGACTCCACCATCCCGGACAAGGGCGAGATCCTCACCCGGATGTCGCTGTGGTGGTTCGAGCAGCTGGCCGACCTGGTGCCCCACCACGTGCTCTCGACCGACGTACCGGAGGCCGTTCGCGGGCGTGCGGTGATCTGCGAGCGGCTCGAGATGTATCCGGTCGAGTGCGTCGCCCGCGGCTACCTGACGGGGTCCGGCCTGTTGGACTACCGGGCCACCGGCGAGGTATGCGGCATCCCGCTGCCCGCCGGCCTCGAGGACGGCAGCCGGTTGCCGGAGCCGATCTTCACGCCCGCCGCCAAGGCGGCGATGGGCGAGCACGACGAGAACGTCACGTACGACGCCGTCGTCGCCACCGTCGGTGAGAACACCGCGGCGTCGCTGCGCGAGCTGACCCTGGCGGTCTACGCCCGGGCCGAGTCGATCGCCCGGGCGCGCGGGATCATCCTGGCCGACACCAAGCTCGAGCTCGGACGTCGCGCCGACGACACGATCGTGCTGGCCGACGAGGTACTCACGCCCGACTCCTCGCGCTTCTGGCCGGCCGCCGAGTGGCAGCCCGGCCGCGCCCAGCCGTCGTACGACAAGCAGATCGTCCGCGACTGGCTGCTCTCGCCGGCCTCCGGCTGGGATCGCGGGTCGGGCGTGCCGCCGCCACCGCTTCCGGACGACGTCATCGCGCACACCCGGGCGCGCTACCTCGAGGCCTACCAGACCCTGACGGGCCAGCCCTGGTGAGTGACTTCTCGGTCACCCTCGAGCTGCCGCACCCGCCGTCGGCGCTCTTCCGGTTCCTGGCCGACCCGCGCAACCGCCCGCTGTGGCAGGCCAGCCTGCGCACGGTCACCGACGTCGACGAGGGCGAGCCGCATCGGGGCATGCAGTGGCGCGACGTGACGAAGGTCGGCATCAAGCCGTGGATGGAGATCACCGAGCTCACGCCGTACCGCCTCCTCGGCGAGACCGGCACCTGGCGCGGCGTCGACGGACTGCTCACCCTGCGGTTCCTGAGGACCCGGCAGGGCACCCGGCTGACGGCGGAGGGCCGCTTGGTCGGACACGGCCCGTTCGCCCTGGCCGCCAGCGTGAGCGGCCGCTGGGCTCCCGAGGCCGTCCGCAAGGACCTGTGGCGTGCCTCGGACGTCCTCACCGAGCGGCGTACGCCGGACCGCTAGCCCGGCCCGCGGGCTCAGGCGAACGGGTCGGGGCGGCCGCCGGGCAGCTGGGCGAGGAGCTCCTGGGCGCGCAGGAGGAGCTTGTGCTCGACCAGGACCTCGTAGCGCGTCGCGACGACGACCCGGACCGAGGAGAAGTCGCGCTGGCCGCGGGTGGCGGCGTATCCGACGAGCGCCCAGACGATCCCGAACAGCACGCCGAACAGCGCGGTCGTGACGATCGTGATGAAGCCGCTGCCGTTGTCGAAGAGCGCGAAGATGATCCCGATGAAGATGCCCAGCCAGAGGCCGGACAGCGCGCCACCGATGGCGACCTTGTTCGTGGTGAGCCGGCCGGTGATCCGCTCGACCTGCTTGAGGTCGGTGCCGACGATCATGCAGTTCTCGACCGGGAACTCCTGGTCGGACAGGAAGTCGACGGCTTTCTGCGCGGCGGCGTACTCGTCGTACACGGCCAGCGACTGCGGGAACTGCAGCTGCAGCAGGCTCGCGCCCCGCGCACCAGGGTTGGGCCGACCGCCGAGTCCACCGAGCGGGTTGTTCGATGACATGACCACAGTCTGCCCGCTCCGGGTGGCGGTGCGTCGGGCGGACCGTCCCGCTCCCTAGACTGGCCCTCGTCTGCACTGCTCCGCCGCCCCGAAAGGCACCGCCGTGGCCCGGTACGTCGTCGACGTGATGCCCAAGCGCGAGATCCTCGATCCCCAGGGCAAGGCCGTGCTCGGAGCGCTGCCGCGCCTCGGGTTCGAGGGCGTGAGCGACGTGCGCCAGGGGAAGCGGTTCGAGATCGAGGTCGACGGCGACGCGGACGAGCAGCGGCTCGACGAGGTACGCCGGATGGCCGAGACCCTGCTCGCCAATCCGGTGATCGAGTACTACACGGTGACCGCGGGCGAGCCGCAGGACGACGCATGAGGATCGGTGTCGTCACGTTCCCCGGCTCGCTCGACGACGCGGACGCCGCGCGCGCGATCCGGCTGGCCGGCGGCGAGGCGGTCGCACTCTGGCACGGCGAGGCGGACCTCAAGGTCGTCGACGCGGTGGTCCTGCCCGGGGGCTTCTCGTACGGCGACTACCTGCGCTGCGGCGCGATCTCGCGCTTCGCCCCGGTGATGACCGAGGTGATCGCCGCCGCCGAGCGGGGGATGCCGGTGCTGGGCATCTGCAACGGCTTCCAGATCCTCTGCGAGTCCCACCTGCTGCCCGGTGCGCTGACCCGCAACGACCACCGCAAGTTCGTCTGCCGCGACCAGCGGCTGCGGATCGAGAACGTCCGCACGCCCTGGACCTCGTCGTACGCCGAGAACGCCGAGGTCACCATCGTGCTCAAGAACGGCGAGGGCGGGTTCGTCGCCGACGAGCCGACCCTGGCCCGGCTGGAGGGGGAGGGCCGCGTCGTCGCGCGCTACCTCGACGTCAACCCGAACGGCTCCCTGCACGACATCGCCGGCATCACCAACGAGCGCGGCAACGTCGTCGGGCTGATGCCGCACCCCGAGCACGCGGTCGAGGACCTGACCGGCGCCGGCACCGACGGCCTGGGGTTCTTCACCGGTCTGACCGCGCTGACCGCGGCGAGCGGCCAGGGCGTGCCCTAGCGACGCGTGCCGGCGGCCAGTGCCGCCCAGGTGCCGGGGTTCACGATCCCGGAGGCCGTGCGCCTCGTGGCGATCTGCCACGCGCGCAGTGCGGAGTCGGTCTTCTGGGTGAAGAGCCCCGTGATCGGCAGGTCTGTCCCGGACGTCGCGGCGTTCAGGGCCCGCTGCACGTGTCGCACGGACGGCCCGGTCGAGCCGAACTTCAGCACCGGCTGCGGCCCGGTGACCAGCAGCGACATCCAGCCGCGCCGCCCGAACGACGTACGCACCGGGAGGGCGTGGGCCCGCTGCCAGGCCTGGACCGCGGCCAGGGTCTTCTGGTTGAAGGCGCCGTTGACCTTGCCGGCGTACGCCTTCCGCTCGGTGAGCAGGCACTGCAGCGCCTTCACCAGCAGCGGGTCGGAGCCCGCCTGTACCCGCGGGTAGTCGGTGAGGTCGACGTCCACCCCGCCGCAGTGCTTCTCCGCCCGCGTCGTCGGCGTGCCGAGGCTGAGGAAGTCGCGGTCGATGTTGATCGTGACGCCACCCCACGTCTCGTCGTGGCCGCCGACGTACTGCTTCATGCGCCCACCCGGTCGCCAGCCGTCGTTGCGGATGTACGACGTGGACGTGTTCGCCTCGCCGTCCCAGCGAGCGATCCAGATCTGGTCGGGCAGCCGGTAGGCGCCGGGCTGGTTGACCCGAGCCTGGTCCAGCGCCCAGATGCCCGAGCCGGCGCTGGAGTAGACGCCCGACACGTAGTGGAGGGCGTGGATCCCGCGCGTCCAGCCGCTCAGGAACGAGAGCGCCGCCCTGCGACAGCGCGTCTTCCCCTGGTCGAAGCCCTCCAGGTCGTACCAGAGCGTGCTGCCGGGGCTGATCCCGAGCTTCTGGGCCGCCGTCACCGCGCGCTGCGCCTGGACCTGGCCCTGCTCGCGGGCCTTGCCGTAGGTGCCGCTCGGGCCCGGGTCCTTGCGGATCACCGGGTCCGTGCCGTAGCGCGGGAAGCGCGGGTTGCACGGTGCCTGCGGGCCGAGCGTGATCGGCAGCAGTCTCCAGCCGTTGCGCAGCTGGGTGCTGACCCAGGTCGGGGTCAGGTTGGGCTGGTCGCGGCAGGCGCGCGAGGCACCGGCGATGTAGATGCCGACGGCCAGGAACGGCGAGTGCTTCAGCCAGGCGTTCATCGCCTTCTGCGAGGGCGCCAGGCACTGGTCGAACCCGTACCCGCGGAAGCTGCCCGGCGTCACGACGTTCGCCGCGGCGGCCGTCCCGGCCGGAACCTCGGTGGTCACCCCGGCGATGGTCGCCAGCACTGCGGCGGCGACGAACGGACGGAGGAACATGAGGCGGCTCCCAGCAGATGGACGACGTCCCCGTGGCGGGGGGCCGACCGGAGCCGGGATCCACGGGGACGGGACACCATAAGCACAGCAGTCACACCCGTCACAGCGGTTCTGGGGAACTACAGGTCTGTAGTTCCCCAGAACCAGGTGGGACGTCGCGTCAGGCGGCCTCGGCGAGCTCCGGCTCGAGCTCCTCGGCCACGAGCGGCTCACGTCGGGTGCGCAACCCGGCCGCCGCGACCACGAACGCCGCCAGCGAGAAGGCGGCCGAGGTCAGGAACGCCGCCTCGAGGCCGGGCACGAACTGGCCCGGGACCGCGCCGGTCGCGTAGACCGAGACGATCCCGGCCACCCCGACCGCGCTGCCCAGCTGCTGCGTGGTCTGCAACAACCCCGACGCCGACCCGGCGTGCTCGGGCTCGACACCGCCGAGCACGGTCGTGGTGATCGGCATGAAGATGAACCCGGTCGCCAGGCCCGAGATCAGCACGGGCCCGAACACCGAACCGAAGTAGCTGTCGGCGGCGTTGATCTGGCTCAGCCAGAGGTAGCCGGCGACCATCCCGGCGGTGCCGACCATGATCATCGTCCTGGCACCCGTCCGGCCGATCAGCCACGGGGTGACCCGCGACATGCCGAAGACGGCGAGGCTGAACGGCAGGAAGGCCAGGCCGGTGGCGAACGGACCCATGCCGAGCACCCGCTGGTCGTACTGGACGACCAGGAAGAACATCGACAGGTTGGCGCCGATGACCAGCGCCATCGTGAGGAGTGCGGCGACCCGGCGGCGGTTGCGGACCAGGTGCGGCTGGATCAGCGGGTGCGGGTGGCGCACCTCGGCGCGGGCGAGCACGAGCAGCAGGGCGAGGCCGAGGACCAACCCACCGACGGTGCGCACCGACAGCCACCCGTGCTCCGGAGTCCCGATCAGCGACCAGACGATCGCGACCGCGCCCACCGTCGCGGTGACGGCGCCGACCAGGTCGAAGCGGCCGGGGCGACGCGGGGTCTCGGTCACGAAGCGCCGGGCGAGCAGCAGGACGACGATCCCGATCGGGACGTTGATGAACAGGGTCCAGCGCCACGACCCGAGGTCGGTCACCACGCCGCCGAGCAGCAGGCCGATCGAGGCGCCGGCCGAGGAGACGGCGCCGAACAGAGCCAGGGCCCGGTTGCGCGCCGCCTCGTCGGGCGCGCTCGTGGTGAGCAGGGCCAGGACGCTCGGAGCGGCCATGGCGGCACCGGCACCTTGCAGGGCGCGGGCGATGACGAGCTGCGTCGGGGTTTGCGCGAGGCCGCCGAGGAGGGAGAAGAGGGTGAAGACGCTCAGTCCGATCTCGAACATCCTCAGGCGGCCGCGAACGTCACCGAGGCGGCCGCCGAGCAGGAGGAGCCCGCCGAAGGCGAGCGTGTAGGCGTTGAGCACCCACGAGAGGGACGCCGGCCCGAAGCCGAGGTCGGTGTCGATGCGCGGGAGGGCGACGTTCATCACGGCGACGTCGAGCACCAGCATGAGCTGGGCCATGAGCACGATCGCGATCCCCGTCGCGGCCCGGCCGGCGTGCGCCGGCAGGTCCGCCGGGAGGTCCCGGGATGCCTGGGTGGAGCGGGTGGACAGTGCAGATGACACGAGGTGTGTTCCTTGTCTGGCCCTCAGGCGAGGGCCGAGGTACGCTGTAACGGAGGAGTTCTCCGGTTGGAGTACGAATATACGGAGACACTCTCCGTTTGGCAAGTGAGGTGGGAGATGCGCGCTGATGCACAGCGCAACCGGGAGCGGCTGATCGAGGCCGCCCGCGAGGTCTTCCGCGAGCAGGGGTACGACGCCTCGCTCGACGAGGTGGCCAAGCGGGCCGGTGTCGGTGCCGGCACGCTCTACCGCCACTTCCCCAGCCGGGACGTCCTGATGGACGCGATCATGCAGAGCTGGGTCGACCGGGTGAACGACTCGGCCGACAAGGTGCTGGTCCACGAGGGCGAGCCGCGCGACCTGTTGCTGGCCTGGTTCGAGACCTATGTGGGCCTGATCTCCATGCACAAGGGTGGCCCGGCCAAGATCACCAGCGCGATGGGCGACCAGAAGTCGCCGATCGTCACCAAGTGCCAGACCCTGGCCGCCGCGACCCAGCGGGTCGTCGACCGGCTCGAGGAGGAGCACGCGCTGCGCGAGCACATCGAGGCGGTGCAGATGTGCCGGCTCGTCGGTGGTGTCGCCGCCGTCGCCGACA
Organism: Nocardioides sp.; assembly: GCA_036265495.1. Lineage (GTDB taxonomy): Bacteria > Actinomycetota > Actinomycetes > Propionibacteriales > Nocardioidaceae > Nocardioides. The sequence goes on from DATAOY010000112.1 coordinate 43,700, forward strand.
ACTCCAACCTCGACCGGGCCGCCGTACGCCCGCTCCTCGAGGTCATCGCCGACGGCATGCTGGTCTGAGGTCCACGCCGGCTCGCGAGCACGCTCGCCCGCCGCTCGGTGCGATGCTCGGGCCCCGGCCCGCCGGGGCGAGACGTCCTCGCTCGGACGATAGATTGCAGCCGTGCCCCAGCCCCTCGACACGGTCGCCCTCGCCGCCGCCGATCCCGGCCGGGAGCAGCCCTGGGCCGAGCTGGGCCTGAAGGCGGACGAGTACGACCGGATCCGCGACATCCTCGGGCGCCGTCCGACGTCGTCCGAGCTGGCGATGTACTCGGTGATGTGGAGCGAGCACTGCTCCTACAAGTCCTCGAAGGTGCACCTCAAGCAGTTCGGCGAGATCGTGCAGGAGACCCCGGTCGGCAAGATGCTCGCCGGCATCGGTGAGAACGCCGGCGTCCTCGACATCGGCCAGGGGTACGCCGTCACGTTCAAGATCGAGTCGCACAACCACCCGTCGTACGTCGAGCCCTACCAGGGTGCGGCGACCGGGGTCGGCGGCATCGTCCGCGACATCCTGGCCATGGGCGCCCGGCCGGTGGCGGTGATGGACCCGCTGCGATTCGGACCGCTCGAGGCCGACGACACCCACCGCGTGCTGCCGGGGGTCGTGGCCGGCATCGGCGGCTACGGCAACTGCCTCGGCCTGCCCAACATCGGCGGAGAGGCGGTCTTCGACCCGACCTACGCCGGCAACCCGTTGGTCAACGCGCTCTGCGTCGGCGTCCTCCGGCACGAAGACCTCCATCTCGCCAAGGCCTCCGGCGCCGGCAACGTGGTGATCCTGTACGGCGCGCGTACCGGCGGCGACGGCATCGGCGGCGTCAGCGTGCTGGCGTCCGAGACCTTCGACGAGACGGGTCCGGCCAAGCGGCCGAGCGTCCAGGTGGGCGACCCCTTCATGGAGAAGCTGCTCATCGAATGCACGCTCGAGCTCTTCGCGGCCGACGTGGTCGCCGGCATCCAGGACCTCGGCGGCGCCGGCCTCTCCTGTGCGACGTCCGAGCTGGCCAGCGCGGGGGACGGCGGGATGCGCGTCTCCCTCGACCGGGTCCCGCTGCGCGACTCCTCGCTCGCTCCGGAGGAGATCCTGATGAGCGAGTCGCAAGAGCGGATGATGGCCGTCTGCGAGCCGGGCGACGTGGCGCGGTTCCTCGAGATCTGCGCCAAGTGGGACGTCGAGGCCGTCGTGGTCGGCGAGGTCACCGAGACCGGGCGGCTCGAGATCGAGTGGCAGGGCGAGACCGTGGTCGACGTACCCCCGCGGTCGGTGGCGCACGACGGGCCGACGTACCGGCGCCCGCTGGCGCGCCCCGACTGGCAGGACGACCTCGAGGCCGACCCGGCCGAGGCGCTGCCGCGGCCTGCCGACGACGTCGAGCTGCGCGAGACGGTGCTGCGGCTGGCCGCCTCGCCCGACCTCTGCGACAAGTCGTGGATCACCGACCAGTACGACCGCTACGTCCAGGGCAACACCGTCCTCGCCCCACCGTCCGACGCCGGCATGGTCCGCGTCGACGAGGACACCCACCTCGGAGTCGCGGTCGCCACCGACGGCAACGGACGCTTCTGCAAGCTCGACCCGTACGCCGGTGCCCAGCTGGCCTTGGCCGAGGCCTTCCGCAACGTCGCCTGCGGCGGTGCGATGCCGTTGGCGGTCTCCGACTGCCTGAACTTCGGATCGCCGGAGGACCCAGCGGTGATGTGGCAGTTCGCGGAGGCGTGCCGCGGGCTCAAGGACGCGTGCGTCGCGCTCGGGGTCCCGGTCACCGGCGGGAACGTCTCGCTCTACAACCAGACCGGAGAGACCGCGATCCTGCCGACCCCGGTGGTGGCGGTGCTCGGCGTGATCGACGACGTACGGCGCCGTACGCCCACCGGGTTCGTGGCCGGGGGCCAGACGATCGTCCACCTGGGACAGACCCGGGAGGAGCTGTCCGGATCCGAGTGGGCGCACGTCGTCCACGGCCACCTCGGCGGCCGCCCGCCTCGGGTCGACCTGCGTGACGAGGCCAACCTGGCACGGCTGCTGGTCGAGGCCGCGCGTGGTGGCTACCTGACGAGCGCACACGACATGTCCGAGGGCGGGCTCTCGCAGGCGCTGGTCGAGTCGTGTCTGCGCGGCGGCGTCGGCGCGTCCGTGTCGCTCCTGGGTGACCCGTTCGTCGGGCTGTTCTCGGAGTCCGCGGCCCGCGCGATCGTGACGGTCCCCGACGACCGGGTCGACTCGTTCCTGACCATGGCCGCGAGCCTCGGCGTCCCGGCCGGCCCGATCGGCCGCACCGGCGGCTCGTCCCTGGTCGTCACCGACCACCTCGAGATCCCGCTCGACGAGCTGTCCGCGGCCTGGCGCGGCACCCTGCCGGCGACGTTCGGGAGCTGACCGGTCCGGGACCACCGACCCTGGGTGTCCCAGCGCATGCTCCTCCATGCTGGCCGCATGATCGATCACTTCGGCATCAACTGCGCCGACCTCGAAGCGGCCAAGAGCTTCTACGACCAGACCCTCGGCACGCTCGGGTACACCCGGCAGCTGGACTTCGATGTCGCCGTCGGCTACGGCCGCGACGGCGAGCCGGCGTTCTGGATCAGCCGGTTCGACGACATGGGCCCGAACCGCGAGGTACACATCGCGTTCCAGGCTCCCGACGCCGACCACGTCCGCGCCTTCCATGCCGCGGCGACCGAGCTCGGCGCGGAGACGCTCCACGCGCCGCGGCTGTGGCCGGAGTACCACCCGGGCTACTACGGGGCCTTCGTCCGCGACCCCGACGGGAACAACGTGGAGGCCGTCTGCCACTCGGCCGACCCCGACGACTGAGCGCTCCGGTGAGTCCCGCGGCTGCGAGACTGCACGCCGTGAGCACCGAGGCCCGCCGCGTTCGGTACGGCGCGGATCCCAGCCAGTTCGCCGAGCTCTCCCTCCCGTCCGGCACGCCGAAGGGCGTCGTCGTGGTGATCCACGGGGGGTTCTGGAAGGCGGCCTACGACCTCTCCCTCGGCCGCCCGCTCGCGACGAGCCTGGTCGAGCAGGGCTGGGTGGCCTGGAACATCGAGTACCGCCGCGTCGGCAACGGAGGAGGTGCGTCGCGCACCCTCGATGACGTCGCGGCCGCGATCGACGCCCTGGCCGACGAGGACGTGCCGCGTCAGCGGGTCGTCGCGGTGGGCCACTCGGCCGGCGGGCACCTGGCGGCCTGGGCGGCCTCGCGCGGTCGCTTCGAGCAGTGGCGGGCGAGGGTCGAGCTGAGCGGCGTCGTGTCGCAGGCCGGCGTCCTCGACCTGTGGTCGGCCTACGACGACGACCTCGGCGGGAGTGCCGTGCAGGCGTTCCTGGGCCATCGACCGGGTCCGGCCGACGCCCCGGTGGACCCGCTCCACCAGGCGCCGCTGGACATCCCGGTGCACTGCGTCCACGGCGTCGGCGACGACGTGGTCCCGATCGCCCAGTCGCACCGCTACGTGCGAGCAGCGAAGGAGGCCGGCGCGCGGGCGACCCTGACCGAGATCCAGGGCGACCACTTCGCGGTGATCGATCCCGAGGCGGACGCCTGGCAGCAGACGCTGGGGATCCTGGACGGTATGTGATGGAGGCAGGTCTGCGGATCGGCCGTGCGCTCGTCGTACCCGAGCGGGAGCTCTCCGAGCGCTTCTCGCGCTCGTCGGGTCCGGGTGGCCAGGGGGTGAACACCGCGGACTCCCGAGTGGAGCTGTCCTTCGACATCGCCGGCTCGCCGTCCCTACCCGAGACGACGCGGGCCCGGATGCTGGCGCGGCTGGAGGGGCGCCTCGTCGAGGGTGTGATCACGGTCGCGGCGTCCGAGCACCGCGCCCAGCTCGCCAACCGCCGGGCGGCACGCGACCGTCTGGCGACGCTGCTGACCGAGGCCGCGGCGCCGCCTCCGCGGAAGCGCCGCCCGACGAAGCCGTCCCGCGCGGCCATCCAGCGGCGCCTCGACGCGAAGAAGCGTCGAGGACAGACGAAGCGGTCGCGGCGCGGTGGCTGGGACTAGGGCGTGCGAGCCAGCTCGCTGCCGGCCACACGCAGGTCGGCTCCGCCGGGGTGGATGGTCTCGACGGTCGCCGGTACCGGGTGGTCGTCCTGGAGCCGCGGCCAGTCGGCCGGCCGAGGGACCGCGCGGATCGAGCGGCTGAGCGTCGGTACCAGCGCACCGACAGCCGTGCCGGCCACGAGCAGGGTGATCGCGCCGGTGCCGCCGAGCGTCGCCAGGGCGAAGCCGCCCAGCACCGGTGCGAACGGCAGCACACCCATCGACACGAAGCCGATCGCCGAGCCGACCCGTCCCTGCAGGTGGTCGGGGGTGATCGCGGCCCGGTAGGAGCCGATGCCGGCGTTCCCGGCCGGGTTGAGCAGCAGGATCAGGAAGACCGAGACACAGGCTCCGACCGGCGTGGACCACCACACCAGCGGCAGGAGCGGCAGCACGCACATCCACGCCACCACCACCGTGAGCGTGCCGGTGCGCAGGCGGTCGATGACGTACGGCGCGGCCAGCGCGCCGAGGATCCCGCCGATCCCGGCGAACGTCGAGACCAGGCCGATCTGCGCGGGCGCGTAGTGGTCGCGGATCAGCCGGAGGCTGACCACGACGAAGCAGGCGTTGACGAGCAGGTTGCTGATCGCGGACCAGACCAGCATGGTCCTGAAGAAGGGCTGGTGCCAGATGAACCGGTATCCCTCCTTCACCTGCCGCATCGGGCGGGTGGGCGCACCCTCGCGCGGGTGGGGGCGCAGGTCGGTGCGGATCCGGCTCAAGGTGAGGCACGAGACGCAGTAGGAGACCGCATCGACCGCGAACGGCGCCCACGCGCGCACGGCGTACAGGATCCCGCCGAGGGGACCGCCGAGCAGCGAGGCGATGTGCTGGCGGGCCTGGTTCTGGCTGAAGGCCGTGGGCAGGTCCCGAGTCTCCACGACCGTGCGGATCGCGGCCATCTGCGCGGGTTGGAACACGCCGTTGGCCAGGCCCGTGGCCAGGGCGACCAGGAACAGGTGGGGGAGGGTGAGCGTGCCGAGGCAACCGGCCACGACCAGGCTCCCGTACAGGACGGCGCCGGCCGCGCTCGAGCAGAGCATCAGCATCCGCCGGTCGTAGCGGTCGGCCAGGATCCCGGCCGGGAGCATCATCACCGCCATCCCGAGCAGGTCGGCGGCGGTCAGCAGGGCGGCGGCGACGGTCGAGTGGGTGAGCTGGTAGCCGAGCAGTGGGAAGACGAACAGCGCCATCGTCGTGCCGAGCTCACTGATGGTCTCGCCCACCCAGAGGATCGTGAAGTCATGGTTGCGGGCGAGCTTTCGGTATCCGGTCATGTTCCGCACCATATGTTGCGCAATAAACATTGCGCAAGAGTTCGTGCGGAATTTGCTAGGATCGGCCCATGGCCTACGACCCACCGGCGATGTCCGACCCGCGCGTGCTGCGAGCGGTCGCCCATCCGACCCGCGGCCGGATCCTCGACGAGCTCGGTGCGACGGGGCCGATGAGAGCCGCAGACCTGGGGGAGTCTCTCGGCATCCCGGCCAACCAGGCGAGCTTCCACCTCCGGCAGCTGGCCAAGTACGGCGTGATCGTGCCCGCGCCCGAGGCCGCCCGCGACAAGCGCGACCGGGTGTGGAAGCTGTCGAGCGAACGCGGCTTCCGGCTCGACGTGCAGGACATCGAGAAGCAACCGGGCGGTCGGGCCGCGATGTCGGTCTTCCGGCAGAACAAGGCGGCCTGGGCCCACCGGCTCGTCGACGAGGTCTGGTCCCTCAAGCGGACGAAGAACACCTTCAACGCGATCGTCGACCAGTCCATGAAGCTGACCAGGGACGAGGCCGCCGAGTTCATGGGGGAGGTCGACGAGGTGCTCGCCAGGTGGGCCGACAAGACGCGCGGGCGCTCGCACGATCGGCGCACCTACGTGTTCTACGCGATGGTCCAGCCCTATCCCGAGAAGGGCAAGGACGCGTGATTCGATGGGGTGGTGCCCGCCCGACTCCGGCCCGCGTCCTACGCCGACGTGCGTGACGCCCTCGCGGCCGACCCGCGGAGCGCCGAGCAGACCCGGCTGCTGGTGAAGCACTTCCTCGCGGTCCTGTCCGAGCGCGCGCCGGGCGCCTCGGTCGAGGTGCGCGTGCCGCCGTACGCCGCGGTGCAGGCGGTGGCAGGGGTGCGGCACACCCGGGGGACGCCGCCGGCCGTCGTCGAGCTGGATGCCGACACCTGGATCGCGCTGGCCACCGGGTCGCTCACCTGGCCGGAGGCCGAGCGCGACGGTCGCGTACGGGCCAGTGGCGAGCGGGCCGACCTGTCCCCGCTGCTGCCGTTGGCGGGGGACGCGTCGTGATCCTCGCGGCCGTCCAGTCGCAGGAGCTCGCCGACGCGGTCGGCGAGGTCGAGGGCGTCGAGCTGCTGCTGTGGCCGCAGGGCGACGAGCTCCCCGATCGGGCGGACGAGATCGAGTTCCTGGTGCCGGACTACATCCGCGCCCGTACGACGGCGCGTCTGCTCGGGGAGCTGCCGCGGCTCCGCGCCGTACAGCTGCAGACGGCGGGGTACGACGCCGTCATGGAGCTCGTGCCGCCCGGCCCGGCGCTGCTCAGCGCCCGTGGCGTCCATGACGACGCGACCGCCGAGCTGGCGCTGGGACTCACGATCGCGTCGCTGCGGGGCATCGACGTCGCGGTCCGCGAGTCGGGTCACTGGCAGCAGGACACGACCCGTCGCAGCCTGGCCGACAGCCACGTCGCGATCCTCGGCTACGGCTCGATCGGCCGTTCGGTCGCCGCCCGGATGCTGGCCTGCCAGGCACGGGTCACCGGTGTCGCGACGCGCGCGCGCGACGACGACCTCGTCGGGCGCGTGGTGACCGGGGACGAGGTCGACTGGGCGGCGCAGGACGTCGTGGTCGTCGTGCTACCCCTCTCCGACGCCACCCGGCACGTCGTCGATGCCGGGTTCCTGGCCCGGCTCCACGACGGAGCGCTGGTCGTGAACGTCGGCCGCGGACCGCTCCTCGACACCGACGCGGTCCTCGTCGAGGCCGGCCGGCTCCGGTTCGCCCTCGACGTCACCGAGCCCGAGCCACTCCCCGACGACCACCCGCTGTGGACCGCTCCGGGCGTCCTGGTCACACCGCACATCGCGGGCGGCACCACCGCGATGCTGCCCCGGATGGCCGGCCTGGTCCGCGACCAGCTCGAACGTCTCCGCGACGGCCGACCCCTCCGCAACGTGGTCCCGCGCTGAGTGGCGGCGGTTCCGATCAGGCGGTGATGACCTCGCGGAACGACGAGACGAGCAGATCGATGTCGGTCTCCGAGGCGACGATCGGGGGAGCGAGGCGGACGGTCTGGCCGTGGGCCTCCTTGGCCAGGACCCCCTGACCCAGCAGGGCCTCGGTGAACTCCCGGCCGGTCATCTTGTCCGGTGCGATGTCGATGCCGGCCCACAGGCCACGCGCGCGCACGGCGTCGATCCCGTGCCCGACCAGGCCGGCCAGCCCGTCGTGCAGCTGCTCGCCGAGCTTCGCGGCCCGCTCCTGGAACTCACCGGTCTGGAGCATGGCGACGACCTCGCGGCCGATCGCGGCGGCCAGCGGGTTGCCACCGAACGTCGAGCCGTGGGTGCCCGGCGTGATCACCCCGAGCACGTCGCGGTTCGCGGCCACCGCCGACACCGGGTAGAGCCCGCCGCCGAGCGCCTTGCCGAGGATGTACATGTCCGGGACGACGTCCTCGTGGTCGCACGCGAACGTGCGGCCGGTGCGCGCGAGACCCGACTGGATCTCGTCGGCGACCATCAGCACGTTCTGGTCGCGGCACAGCGTCCGCACGTCCTGCAGGAAGCCGTCGCGCGGGATCACGACCCCGGCCTCGCCCTGCACCGGCTCGAGCAGCACGGCCACCGTCGTGTCGTCGATCGCGGCCCTCATCGCCTCGATGTCGCCGAACGGCACCAGCCGGAAGCCCGGGGTGTACGGCGCGTAGCCCACCGTCGCGTCGGGATCGGTGGAGAACGACACGATGGTGGTGGTGCGCCCGTGGAAGTTGCCCTCCATCGCCACGATGGTGGCGCGGCTCTCCGGCACACCCTTGACCTGGTAGCCCCACTTGCGGCTGATCTTGATCGCGGTCTCGACGGCCTCGGCGCCGGAGTTCATCGGCAGGATCATCTCCTTGCCGGTCAGCTCCGCCAGGGCCTGCGAGAACGGGCCGAGCTGGTCGTTGTAGAACGCCCGGCTGGTCAGCGTCAGGACGCCGAGCTGCTGACGGGCCACCTCGACGAGCCGCGGGTGCCCGTGCCCGAAGTTCAGCGCGGAGTAGCCGGCCAGACAGTCGAGGTAGCGACGCCCGTCGACGTCGGTCACCCAGGCGCCCTCGCCGGATGCGAGCACGACCGGCAGCGGGTGGTAGTTGTGCGCGGCGTACGTCTCGGTGAGCTCGATGTGGTGGGCGGTGCGCGAGTTCTGGTCGGTCATGGGGCGCTGCTTTCGGGCGTGGCTCGGGGCCAGTGGAATCGGTACGGGTCGTGCCTCCATGGTCCCGCACCGGACCCGGATCTCCAAATGATTGTCTGACAATTCGGGCGGCGTGTTCGGGCTCATCCGGCCCTGGGTAGGTTCGCGACCATGAGCGACGATCTCCGTGCGCGCGTGCGCGACGTGCTTCCCGGCGTACGACGCGACCTCGAGGCGCTGGTCCGGATCGAGTCGGTGAGCGCCGACCCGGAGCGCGCCGGAGAGGTGCAGCGCAGCGCCGAGGCGGTGCGCGACCTGTTCGCCGCCGAGGGCTTCGACAGCCGGATCACCAGCGCCGACGGCGGTGGCCCGGCGGTGATCGCGCGCAAGGCGAGCCGCCGCGAGGGGGCTCGCACCGTCCTGCTCTACGCGCACCATGACGTCCAGCCGGAGAACGACCACGCCGACTGGGACTCACCGCCGTTCGAGCCCACCGAGCGCGACGGCCGGCTGTACGGCCGTGGCGCCGCCGACGACAAGGCCGGCATCGCGGCGCACCTCGGCGCGGTCCGACTCCTCGGCGACGACCTCCCGGTCAACGTCGTGATGTTCGTCGAGGGCGAGGAGGAGGTCGGCTCCGACAGCCTCCCGGCGCTGCTCCGGCAGCACGTCGAAGACCTCCGCGCCGACGTGATCGTGATCGCCGACAGCGGCAACTGGGACATCGGCGTCCCCGCTCTGACCACCAGTCTGCGTGGCCTGGTCCGCCTCGATGTCGAGGTGCGCACCCTGTCGCACGCCGTCCACTCCGGGATGTGGGGCGGCCTCGTCCCGGACTCCTTGATCACACTGGCCCGCCTCATCGCCTCCTGCCACGACGACGAGGGCAACGTCGCCGTGGAGGGCCTGTACGCCGGGCCGGCGGCGGATGTCGAGTACCCCGAGGCCCGGCTTCGCGTCGAGTCCGGGGCCGTCCCGGGCGTCCGGTGGATCGGCAGCGGGTCCAGCGTGGAGCGGCTCTGGACCAAGCCGGCACTCTCGGTGATCGGCCTGACCGCGCCGAAGGCAGAGGGCTCCAGCAACACCCTGGTGCCCGCTGCCACCTGCCGGCTCAGCCTCCGGATCGCTCCCGGCGACTCGGTGGCCAACGCCCGCGCCGCCCTCACCCGCCACCTCGAGCAGCACGTCCCCTGGAACGCCGAGCTCACGATCACCCCGGTCGACTCCGGCGAACCGACCCGGATCGACCCGACCGGTCCGGCGTACGACGCCGCGCGCGCGGCGTTCGCCGAGGCCTGGGACGGCACCGCCCCGATCGAGATGGGCGTCGGCGGCTCGATCCCCTTCATCGCGGAGTTCCTCGACGCGTTCCCCGAGGCCGGCGTGCTGGTCACCGGCGTCGAGGACCCCGACACCCGAGCCCACGGCGCCAACGAGGGCCTGCATCTCGCCGAGTTCGAGCGCGTCGTGCACGCCGAGGCGCTGCTGCTCGCCAAGCTCGGCGAGCTGTAGGCGTCAGCGGCTCACGGCGTACAGGAAGCACTGCGGCCGGACCGTCCGGACGTGCACGGTCGCGACGTCCGCCTCGGACAGCAGGCGGTCGAGCACGGGCTCGAGGTCCTCGTCGCCGGCGAGCGTGTTGTGCTCGTAGTTCATCGTGCCGTCGGCGCGGTACGTGCGCAGCACCGCGGGCCCGCGGCGCAGCTCGTCGGGCAGCCACCGCTCGGCGTACCCCTCGCAGTGGTCGGCGTGGACGTACACCGGCCCGACCTCGCGCCACACGGATTGCTGCTCGAACGGTGCGAAGGAGATCAACGCGATCTGCTCGCCGGCGCGCGCGAACCGCAGGCAGCACCGCAGCGGCTCCCCCTCGCCGCTCGCGACGTACGGCATGAAGGGGTTGCCCCACCCGTCCGCCCCGGCCCGGCGTACGGCGTCCAGGCGAGGGGGGTCGATGGCGTGCACGGTCACGGTCCGCGTCGGGTCGGTCGTCTGGGTCATGCCTCCACGATGACCGATGGGCGGCCTGTCTTCCGGCGGAAATCGGACACGGCGCCCGAGCGTGCGTCGAGTGGTGTCCGACGGGTGCGCCGATGCCGGTCCGGCGACACTCCTCCTCTAGACTCGCGACCGTGACCCCCTCCCAGAGCCGCCGTGGCGGTGACGGTCGGCTCACTGCGGCGCTCGACCCGCTGGAGCAGGGTCCCCAGGACGCCTGCGGCGTGTTCGGGGTCTGGGCGCCGGGCGAAGAGGTGTCCAAGCTCGTCTACTTCGGCCTGTACGCGCTCCAGCACCGCGGCCAGGAGTCGGCCGGAATCGCGGTCAGCAACGGCCGGCAGATCCTGGTCTACAAGGACATGGGCCTGGTCTCCCAGGTCTTCGACGACTCCACGCTCGAGTCGCTCAAGGGTCACGTCGCGATCGGTCACGCCCGCTACTCGACGACCGGCGCCAGCACCTGGCAGAACGCGCAGCCCACCTTCCGCCCGACCGACGACGGCTCCATCGCGCTGGGTCACAACGGCAACCTGATCAACGCCCACGAGCTGCGCGAGATGGTCGCCCGCCTGCCCGGCCCCGCCGGCGAGCTCGACCTCCACGGCCGCGGCGTCGAGGAGTCCACCAACGACACGTCGCTGGTCGCCTCGCTCCTCGCCCACCACCCCGACACCACCCTCGAGCAGCGCGCCCTCGAGGTCCTGCCGCTGCTCCGGGGCGCGTTCTCGTTCGTCTGGATGAACGAGCACACGCTGTACGCCGCGCGCGACCCGCAGGGCATCCGGCCGCTGGTGCTGGGCCGGCTCGACCGCGGCTGGGTCGTCGCCAGCGAGGACTCCGCCCTGGCCACCGTCGGCGCCAGCGTCGTCCGCGAGGTGGAGCCCGGCGAGCTGCTGGTGATCGACGAGAACGGCCTGCGCTCGCACCGGTTCGCCGACGCCGATCCCAAGGGCTGCGTCTTCGAGTACGTCTACCTGGCTCGACCCGACGCCACCATCAGCGGGCGCAGCGTCCACCAGGCGCGGGTCGAGATGGGCCGCCAGCTGGCCCGCGAGTTCCCCGTCGATGCCGACCTCGTGATGCCCGTCCCCGAGTCCGGCACCCCAGCTGCGGCCGGGTACGCCGAGGAGTCCGGCATCCCCTTCGGCCAGGGCTTCGTGAAGAACGCCTACGTCGGCCGCACCTTCATCCAACCCAGCCAGACGCTGCGCCAGCTCGGCATCCGGCTGAAGCTCAACGCCCTCGAGCACATGGTCCGGGGCAAGCGGCTGGTGGTCGTCGACGACTCGATCGTCCGCGGCAACACCCAGCGTGCCCAGATCCGGATGCTCCGCGAGGCAGGGGCGCTCGAGGTCCACGTCCGCATCAGCAGCCCCCCGGTCAAGTGGCCGTGCTTCTACGGCATCGACTTCGCGACCCGCGCGGAGCTCATCGCCAACGGTCTCGACGTCGACGAGATCGCCGCCAGTGTCGGGGCCGACAGCCTCGGCTACATCTCGCTGGACGGCATGGTCGCCGCCACCGGCCAGACACCGTCGAGCCTGTGCCTGGCCTGCTTCACCGGGACGTACCCGATCGCGCTCCCCGACGAGAGCCTGCTCGGCAAGCACCTGCTCGAGGTCAGCCTCACCTCTCCCGTCGACCGCGCCCTGCCCGTCCTCAACAACCCCTGAGCACGAGGGAGCCCCGCCCGTGACCCCGCCGCCGACGCAGTCCAGCGAGGGGCAGAGCCCTCCTCCGGCCACCGGTGCGTACGCCGCGGCCGGCGTCGACATCGACGCGGCGGACAAGGCGGTCGACCTGATGAAGGGGTGGGTCGCGAAGACCGACCGTCCGGAGGTGATCGGCTCGCTCGGCGGCTTCGCCGGCCTCTTCGACGCCTCGGCGCTGACCCGGTACCGGCGGCCGATCCTGGCCACGTCCACCGACGGAGCCGGCACGAAGGTGGCGATCGCCCAGGCGATGGACGTCCACGACACGATCGGCTTCGACCTGGTCGGGATGGTCGTCGACGACCTGGTCGTGTGCGGTGCCGAGCCGCTCTTCATGACCGACTACATCGCCTGCGGGCGCGTCGTACCCGAGCGGATCGCTGCCATCGTCAAGGGCATCTCCGAGGCCTGCGTCGAGGCCGGGTGCGCCCTCGTCGGCGGCGAGACCGCCGAGCACCCAGGCCTGATGGAGCTCGACGCGTACGACGTGGCCGGCGCCGCCACCGGGGTCGTCGAGGCGGGCGACCTCCTCGGCCCCGGCCGCGTGCGTCCGGGGGACATCGCGCTCGCCATGGCCTCGAGCGGCCTGCACTCCAACGGCTACTCGCTGGTCCGGCACGTCCTCCTCGACCAGCTCGGCTGGTCGCTCGATCGCGAGGTCCCCGAGCTGGGCCGGACCCTGGGCGCCGAGCTCCTGGAGCCCACCCGCATCTACGCCCGGGCCTGCCTCGCGCTGGCCGACGCGACCCAGACACACGCGATGGCGCACATCACCGGCGGCGGACTGGCCGCCAACCTGGCCCGGGTGCTCCCCGACGAGGTCTCGGTCACCCTCGACCGCGCGACCTGGACCCCGGCACCCGTCTTCGACCTCGTACGTCGTGCCGGGCAGCTGTCGCAGAGCGACCTCGAGGCCACCCTGAACTGCGGCGTCGGCATGGTCGCGCTGCTGCCGGCGGACGACGTCGACGTGGCCATCGAGACGCTGGCCGGTTTCCGGATCGACGCCTGGGCGGCCGGCGAGGTGACGCTCGACCACGAGCACGGAGGCGACGTGCGGCTCGCCGGGCAGCACCCCGGCTGGTAGTTCCGCAACGTTTGTCGTGCGTTTTCGGGATGGGGTGTGCGGGAACAGCCACCCATTGGGTAGCGTTGGGGCCACGACAGAAGACCGAACAGACCGGTGTGCCTCGGTGAGTTCTCCCGCGGCCCCGGCCCAGCGTGCGAGGGGGTCGACCCTATGGGGCGCGGCCGAGCTAAGGCCAAGCAGACGAAGGTCGCCCGCGACCTGAAGTACCGCACTCACGAGACGGACTTCGGGGCGCTGGCACGCGAGCTGCACGGCGAGAGTGACAGCGACACCGAGACCGACCAGTCGTCGGACGATCACGACGAGTGGTCCGACTACGCCGAGCCGTCTCGCGACTGACCGGCCGCGCGATCGCCCGCGCGGCGCCCCCGACCGCCCGGGTCAGCGGCTGTCGCGCGACCTGACCCGTCTCAGCGTCCGCGCAGGTAGAGGCCGCGCAGGCGGCCCACGTCACGCATCCGGCGCTCGGCGAGCCGATCGGCGGCCTCGGCAGGGGTCACCGAGTCGGCCCTGGCCAACGAGAACACCGCCTGGGTCGTCTCGAAGATCCCGCTCGCGCGCTGCTCGGCGCGCTCGAAGCTGAAGCCCTCGAGCTCGTCGGCGACCTGGATGACGCCGCCGGAGTTCACGCAGAAGTCGGGCGCGTAGAGGATGCCGCGGTCGGCGAGCGCCTTCTCGATGCCCGGGTGCTCGAGCTGGTTGTTGGCGGCGCCGCAGACGATCGCCGCGGTCAGCACGTCGACCACCCGGTCGGTCAGCGCGCCCCCCAGGGCACACGGTGCGTAGACATCGATCTCCGCGCGAACCAGCGCATCGGTGTCGGCGACCGCGGTGGCGCCGTACTGCGTCACCATGGCCTCGACGGCGGCCGGGTTCACGTCGGTGACCACGACCCGCGCGCCGTCCTCCACGAGGTGCTTGACGAGGTGGTGGCCGACCTTGCCGACGCCCGCGACGCCGACCGTGCGCCCGGAGAGCGTCGGCGCGCCCCAGACGGCCTCGGCGCTGGCCCGCATCCCCTGGAAGGTGCCGTACGCCGTCAGCACCGACGAGTCGCCGGCACCACCGTGCGCCACGGTCCGGCCGGTCACGAAGTCGCACTCACGGGCAACGACGTCCATGTCGACCGAGAAGGTGCCGACGTCGCAGGCCGTGAAGTAGCGACCGTTCAGCGACTGCACGAAGCGCCCGTACGCCCGCAGCAGCGCCTCGGTCTTGTCCGTGGCCGGGTCGCCGATGATCACGGCCTTGCCGCCGCCGAGGTCGAGGCCGGCCAGCGCGTTCTTGTAGGACATCCCGCGCGACAGGTTCAAGACGTCGCGGACCGCGTCCGCGGTCGACGCGTACGGGTAGAAGCGCGTGCCGCCCAGGGCCGGCCCGAGAGCCGTGGAGTGGATGGCGATGATCGCCTTGAGCCCGGTCGCGGGGTCGTTGCAGAAGGCGATCTGCTCGTGCTCGGCGCCGAGCTCGAAGACGTCGACGGCGTCGGCGGGACTGGTGGCCATCGCTCCAGGTACAGATGGGTCGGCAGACATCGGATGCCTCTTTCGTTCGCGCCACGGTGGTGGATGGCGTGCTGCGGGCCACGAGGGGTGGTGTGACCCTCCTCGCACGATAGTGCGGCCGGGGTGCAGTCCGGGAATCGGGTGTCCCGCGTGCGCGGGTGTCAGCGCAGCTGCTGGGTGACCACCAGCGCACCGACGAAGCACGCGACGAACACCGCCACGCAGGACAGCCAGAGCAGCACCCGCGACCCGGCCGGGTTCTCGTCGCCGGTCGCCCGACGCGCCTCTCCCGGCGGGCTGACCAGCAGGGTGTGGGCACTGTCGGGCGCGGTGGCCTGGAACGCGTTCACGAACGATCTCACGTCGGGCCAGCGCTCCTCGCGATCGGGAGCTAGACCGCGCAGGATCACGTCGTCCACCTCGGGCGGCAGATCGGCCAGCTCGGACGGAGGGGTCGGCAGCCGCAGGTGGGCCAGGTCGGCGATGGTGCCGTGGTGCGCCACCTCGCCGGTCACCAGCTGGTAGGAGACGGCGGCCAGGGCGAAGACATCGGCGCGCTCGTCGACGCCGCCGCCCGTCGCCTGCTCGGGCGCCATGTACGCCGGCGTCCCGACCACGTGGGTCAGCCCGCTGGCGTGGAGCATGGCCTTGGCGACGCCGAGGTCGGCCACCATCACCCGGGTCCCCGGCCCGTCGGTGCGCAGCAAGAGGTTGGCCGGCTTGATGTCGCGGTGGATGGAGCCCTGAGCGTGGAGCACGTTCAGGCCGGCGCCCGCCTGCGACACCAACGAGGCGGTGCGCTCCAGCGAGATGGAGTGCTCCCGCTCGAGCAGGTGCGCCACCGTCCCCCGGTCGGCGTACGACATCACGAAGTACGGCGTGCCGTCGACCTCGCCCACGTCGTACACCCGGACGACATAGTCGGAGTCCGCTCGGCGCAGGATGCGCGCCTCCTGGAGGAAGCGGTCGCGGATGTCGAGTCGCTGTGCCCAGTTGTCGGCGAGCGCCTTCACCGCGACGTCGGACTGGAGCTCGTCGTCGCGGTAGAGCCACACCGAGGCGAAGCCGCCGACCCCGAGTCGCTCCACCTGTGTGAGACGACCGAGTCGAACTGGCAGAGACACGCTCGGTAGTGTGCCTGATCAGCCGGACGACTCGGAGGGCACAGGTGACCGACGCGCAGGAGAGCCCCGATCTGGAGGCCCTCGCCGAACGCGCCGCGGAGGGTGACCAGCACGCGCTGCACCAGCTGTTGGTCGAGATCCAGCCGCGGGTACGCCGGATCTGCGGCCGGATGCTGCTCTACCCCGAGGACGCCGAGGAGGCGGCCCAGGACGCGCTGCTTCTGGTCTCGACGCGCATCCACACCTTCGCCGGACGCAGTCGGTTCACGACCTGGCTCCACGCCGTCGCGTCGAACAGCGCCCGCTCGACGTACCGCACCCTCAAGCGCCGCTCCGCCGAGCTGCCCACCGACCAGATGCCGACAGCGGCCGACCCGCGCACGACCAGCGTCATCGCCGGCAGCCGGCTGGACTTCCTTGAGGCGCTGGAGATCCTCGGGGTCGACCACCCGGCCCTCGTCGAGCCGCTGCTGCTGCGCGACGTACAGGAGCTGGAGTACTCCGACATCGCCAACCTGCTCGACATCCCGGTCGGCACCGTGAAGTCGCGCATCCACTCGGCTCGCCAGATCGTGCAACCGCTGCTGGCCGCCCGTTAGGCACCAGCAGCGGTCGTCGGGGTCCGGCCGACGCGTCAGCGCAGAGAGGCGACGTACCGCGAGGCGCGGCGCACGTCGCTCATCCGGCTCTCCCAGGTGATGCCGACGACCAGGAGCACCGCCCCCGCGACGCCGATGGACAACCAGGTCGGCACCTGGGCGGCGTACGGCGCGAGCTCCCGGAGCACGAGCAGCGTGCCGACCGTCGCGCCCACCACGAGGGGCGCGGTGAGGCGCAGCACGGTCCCGGCGACCGTCAGCCCGAGACAGGCGGCCCCGAGCAGCAGGGCACGCAGGGAGTACGGGTCGTCCAGCATCGCGACCAGCGACGGCACCGTAGCCAGCGCCAGGCCGGGGGCGAGGACGGTCAGGGTCGCGGACCGGTCGTCCCGGTGCAGACGCCAGACACCCACGCAGACCAGCGCGAGGGCGGAGGGGAGCGTGTACGCCTCGGGCACGTGCACGCCCAGGTCGAGGAGTCGCACCCAGGTCGCCGCGGCGAGCAGGAGACCGCCAGGCCAGGCGAGCCCGCGTCGGCCGGGGTTGACGATCGAGGTTGCGGTCACCAGCACGCCGGCGAGGGTCAGGTAGACGGCCAGCGCGACGCTGGTGTCGCGGGCGAGGGCGATCGCCGCCGCCGAAGCCAGGGTGCCGACGATCGCCGAGGACGCCTCCAGCTCGAGCCGGGGACGCCAGATGGACAGGCCGCCGAGCACCACGAGCACCGGGACCGCCCGGAGGTCCGCGGCGATGCCCGCAACGTTGAGTCCGCTCCAGACGAGTCCCGCGAAGGCGACCGGGAAGACGAACGCCGCCAGGGCGCCGGTCGAGTCCGTGCGCGGCACGAGGTAGCCCGCCATGGCGCAGCCCACGAGCAGCACGGCGGCCGTCATCCGGTCGCTGGGCAGAGCCAGCAGCGCCGCGGTGCCGACGAGCGCCAGCACGACGATCCGGGTGAGGTCGGCCGCGGACCCGGTGAGGCGCTCGGCCGCCAGGAAGCCGGCGACGGCGGCGACCAGGACGGTTCCGACCACGACGGCGAGCGGGACGTCGTACAGGGGAAGGGTGGCAAGGCCGCCGATCCCGGCGGCAACGATCAGCGCGATCCCCCACGTGGACCTCCGCAGCGGCTCGACGAGACCGGCCACCGCGCAGCCGGCGAGGGCCAGGGTCACGGCGCTGGGGAGGAGCACCAGTGGGGACACCTCGATCACGGAGTGGGCCACGCGTACGTCGAACGGACGGGTGAACGGGTCTCCGACGGTGAGGACCGCCCGGGCCGCCTCGGCGGCCAGGCGTGCGGCGTACACGGCGGGCACGATCAGGACGCCACCCAAGGGCAGGAGGGCGAGTGCCCGGAGCGATCGCGGGCCGGCGGCGACGACGACGATCCAGAGTGCCGAGACGCCGAGCAGGAGGGCGACGGTCCCGGTGGGGGCGTTGTCCAGCACGGGAAGCACCACGGTGTAGCTGCCGACCAGGCCGGCCGCGGCGTATCCGGCGTGAGCGACGCCGCGACGTACGCCGGTCACGGGGCCGACCGCGGCCGCGACCAGCGTGGCCGCCAGGAACGGCCAGCCGGCACCGTCTCCGACGTAGTGGGCGAAGGTGACGGGGTCGCCGGCCCGGTCGACGGCCTCCACGAGGAGGAACAGCCAGATCGTCGCGCCGGTCCCGATCGAGGCGGACGCCAGCGTGGTGCTCGGCAGCAGGTTCCCGACCCGTCCGAGTGCCAGCAGGACGGCGAGAGCGATCACCAGGGCGACCGGATGCGTCGCGTGCGCCTGCGAGCCGATCGTGGCGACCAGGACACCCAACGGTGCGATCAGGGCAGGAGCGTGGAGCGGTCGCGCCCCGGCGACGACGAGCATGACCAGCGCTCCGGTGGCGACGACCGAACCCGTGAGCAGCGTGAGGCGGGCGTCGTCGATCTCACCGAGCCAGCTGGCGTGCCGTGCGCCCACGACGTCCAGGGCGAGCAGTCCGAGGCCGATCACCGACAACGCCTCGGCCGCCATCCGGAGGTCCCGGCGCTGCATCACCGCGGACACGCCGAGCGCGCCAACGGTGAGTGCGACGAGGACGACCGTCCGACCACCGACGCCCAGCCAGCTCCACGCGACCGCGAGGAACGTCACCGCGGCGACCAGCAGGCAGAGCGCTCCGAGCGAGAGCAGGATCTGGGGGACGGATGCGCCACGCAGACGGGGAGCCTCGGGCTCCCGCACCGAGCGCGGAGCGTTCGGCGCGGGAAACGGCGCGACGCCCTCGAGCCGCGATCCGGAGACCCCGCGGGAGGCGCCGGCCATGACCGGCTCGGGACGTCTCTGCGTACGGAGCACGCCCAGCAGGCGGTCGGCCTCCTGGAGAGTCCGGAACAGCGAGACGGCGGTCTCACCGGTGAGTGGGAGGGAGCACACCCGGCAGACCTGGGGATCCTGCGGGAGCACGGCGCGGCAGTCGGGGCAGCGCGTGGGATCGGCGTACGTCGTCATGAGGCTCAGTACCTCATCGGCTGGGTACGCGTACCCAGGGTCCCGCGACTCAGTGGCCCTGAGTATCCGGGCTCAACTTCGGGAGGCGCTCCGCCCGGTCGAGTGTCATCCGCGGCCCACCGTTGAGCCGGACGATGCGGTGTTCGTGCGGGTGTTCGTGCGGGTGTTCGTGCGGGTCTTCGTGCGGGTGTTCGTGCGGGCGCCGCCGCGTGGCGTCCCGCCGTACCGCGCAGGGCAGGTTCCTGCAGGTCGGCTGCGAGTGGGCGCGATGGTGGCCAGGGGCGGGGTCGAACCGCCGACCTTCCGATTTTCAGTCGGACGCTCGTACCAACTGAGCTACCTGGCCGCGTTGCACCCCGCGGGGCGAAGCGCGTGCACACGATACCGGAGCAGATGCGTCCGCTCGAAAACGGGCCAGGGGCATCGGGGAGCGCCGGTGGAGGGTGTCACGAACGGCGCGCCTACTGCGTCAGAAGGGATGACGACACCGTCCCAGAGGAGGCACTTCCCCGATGGCTGCGAGGACCTCGGCGGTCGCGGCCTGGTTCGACGACCGCACCAACCTGTCCCTCCTGGGGCGCAAGTACCTGCGCAAGGTGTTCCCGGACCACTGGTCGTTCCTGCTCGGAGAGATCGCGCTCTGGTCCTTCGTCGTGCTGTTGGTGACCGGCGTCTTCCTGACCTTCTGGTTCACGCCGAGCATGGCGGAGTCGACGTACGAGGGGTCCTACAGCCAGCTGCGTGGGGTACCGATGTCCGACGCCTACGCCTCGACCCTGCACATCAGCTTCGACGTGCGCGGGGGTCTGCTCGTGCGGCAGATGCACCACTGGGCGGCGATGCTGTTCATCGCCGCGATGTTGGTGCACATGATGCGCATCTTCGTCAGCGGGGCGTTCCGCAGGCCGCGCGAGGTCACCTGGATGGTCGGCGCCACGATGCTGCTGGTGGGGCTGCTCGAGGGATTCGTCGGCTACTCGCTGCCGGACGATCTGCTCTCGGGCACCGGGTTGCGCATCGCCGACGGGCTGATCAAGGCCACGCCGGTCGTCGGGACCTATCTGTCGTTCTTCCTCTTCGGCGGCGAGTTCCCCGGGGACGCGGTCATCCCACGCTTCTACATCGTGCACGTGCTGCTGCTCCCCGGGCTCCTGCTCGCGCTGGTCGCCGTGCACCTGCTGCTGATCGTCTACCACAAGCACACCCAGTGGACCGGTCCCGGACGGACCGAGCAGAACGTCGTGGGGTACCCGTTCCTGCCGGTGTACGTCGCCAAGGCGACCGGCTTCTTCTTCATGGTCTTCGGCGTGGTGGCCGCGATGGGCGCCCTGCTCTCGATCAACCCGGTCTGGAAGTACGGTCCGTACGACCCGTCGAAGGTGACGGCCGGCTCGCAGCCCGACTGGTACATGGGTATCGCGGAGGGTCTGCTGCGGATCATGCCGAACTGGGAGACCCACGCCTGGGGGCACACGATCTCCTGGAACGTGCTGCTGCCGGGTCAGGTGCTGGTCTTCGTGCCGTTCGTGGCGATCGTGGGGTGGCCGTTCCTCGAAGCCTGGGTGACCGGCGACCGGCGCGAGCACCACGTTCTCCAGCGACCACGCGACGCGCCGACGCGTACGGCGTTCCTGGCCGCGATGGTGACGGTCTACGGGCTGCTCTGGGCCGCGGGCGGCAACGACATCCTGGCCACGCACTTCCATTGGAGCCTGAACTCGGTCACCTACTTCATGCGCGGGGCGGTGTTCGTCCTTCCCACCGTGGTGTTCCACCTCGCGCGTCGCTGGTGCATCGGGCTCCAGCGGGCCGATCGCGACCGGCTGCTCCACGGCTCCGAGACCGGCGTGATCGTGCGCTCGCCGGAGGGTGGTTACTCCGAGCGGCACCGGCCGCTGGCCACCGCACGGGCCTATGCACTGACCGCGCGGGACCGAGACCCGGTGGTGGAAGCAGGACCGGGCCGCGACGGGAACGGCATGGCCGCGCACGGCGTACCGGCGCGACGGGTGCGGTCGCGGCTGTCCCGCGCGATGTTCGCCGACAACGTGCAGAAGCCGACGGCCGAGGAGCTGGCCGAGGCGTCCTCCGAGCACCGGGAGATCCCGGCGCGTCGGTGACCGGCGCGATCCCTCGTTGCGACGTCGCCTGTCTCCTTCGGAACCTGTCCGGACCAGACGCTGGCCGGGCCCGTACTCGGCGAACGGACTACCGTGGGCGCATGGCCGAGGACGTGGACATCCGTCAGCACATCAGCGAGCTGGTGAGCACCGAGCACTCGCTGCGCCAGCAGCTCGCCGCTGGGGAGATCTCGACGGACGAGGAGCACGAACGCCTTCGCCAGGTGGAGACCGAGCTCGACCAGTGCTGGGACCTCCTGCGGCAACGGCAGGCGCTCCGGGACTCGGGCGCCGACCCGAACCGCGCGGCCACCCGCTCGGAGAGCACCGTGGAGGGGTACCTCGGCTGACCTCCCCACCGCGACGTCGAGTCCGTCGCGATCGCGGGCTCCCCGTATGCTGTGCGCGGCCCGGAACCTCCGGGTCGTCAGCCGGCCCCCATCGTCTAGTGGCCTAGGACGTCGCCCTTTCACGGCGGTAGCACGGGTTCGAATCCCGTTGGGGGTGCGAGGGCGTGCTGTGCGCGGGCCGATTCTTTACCCTTCATTTGGGTCGGCCTGGTATCGGCGAGCGTCGCGGTGACCTAGAGTCGCGCCGCCGACTCTCGGGGAGCGATCCGGCCCATCGATCGCACGCGGACGGTCGGAATCGTCCCGTCAGCCTGCGACGAAGGGAATGTTCGCGTGACCAGACCGCGTGCGTCACTCGGGGTGGCTCTCGTGCTGCTCGTGTCCGCCATTACGACGACCGTCGTATCCGCCGTGCCGGCACCCCCGGCACACGCGGATACCAGCGCGAGTGGCGGCGAGTTCAGCCCCCTCCCGTACGCCCGACTCTTTGACACGAACACGGGGTCGGGCACACCGTTCGGGCCCGGCGAGACGCGTTCCTACCAGATTCTCGGAGCCGCGGGTGTCCCCAGCGCGGGAGTCGGCGCGGTCGTGATCGATGTCGCCGCCACGTCGTCGACGGCGTCGGCCTCGAGCTCCACCGGGGTCACCGTGTGGCCATCGGGCACGGCGCGACCGAGCTCCGCCCAGCTGCGGGTCAACTCCGAAAGCGTCCCGCGCTCGAACACCGTCATCGTCGCTCCGGGCAGCGACGGCAAGATCTCGATCTACAACAGCGTGGGCTCGACCGACCTCAATGTGGACGTCCAGGGCTACTTCACCGCGGCGCCGGGCAGCGGCGCTTCACCCGGTGGATACGTTCCGCTGAGCATGACGCGCGTCTTCTACACCATCGATGGAACGGGCACGTCTGCGACACCGCTCGCAGGTGGCGGGGGCACCCGAACCGTGACGGTCGGCGGAGTCGGGGACATTCCCGCCAACGCCACCGCCGTCTTCGCGAACGTCCACGTGAACAGTGCGAGCGCCGACGGCAAGCTGAAGATCGTCCCTGACGGCGCCGATCCGAGCTCGGCCAACCCCATCCTCAACTACGCGGTCGGTGAGCCCTCCGACTCCGGAGCCACCCTCCCGCTGTCGGCTTCCGGGAAGCTGACCATCCAGAACGTGGGCTCGGGCTCGGTGAACGTCGCGATCGATGTCGAGGGCTACTTCTCGCCGGATCCCGGGGTGGGGTCCGGGATCGAGCCGACGACGCCCACGAAGCTCGCGCCGGTGACGATCCCGGCCAACGGCACCTCCACGATCACGACCGGTGGCCAGGCAGGTGTGCCCACGACGCGTGTGGCCGGCGAGGTGCTCTCGTTGACGGCGACGGGAGGCGGGTCAGGATCGGGGCAGGGCTTCTTGAAGGCCTACGCGGCCGACGGTGACGTTCCCATCGGCGCGATCCTCGGTTGGAGCAACGTCACCTTCGATCCGGTCAGCACGGTCGCCATCGTGGAGCCCAGCTTCGATGGCCGGATCACGCTGTCCAACATCGGGAACGGCAGCATCACCATCACGCCGACGATCGAAGGCTGGTTCCCCTACGCCTTCCATGCGTTGGTGGGGGTCGAGATGGGGGCGGGGACGACGGCGCCAACGATTGGTCAGCCCGTCCCGGAGACCCAGCTGGACGCCCTCGGCGCTGACATGTCGTTCATCCATGGGATCGAGAGCGGGAGCATCGCGCAGCCGCAGTACGACCCCGCCGGCGGCGTGTTCGCCGTCGGCCCGGACGTCGAGTCCGACGACGAAGCCACGACCGACTACAGCGACGACCCGGCGTTCGACCAGGATCCGGAGGCGCCGGAGGGGCCGCTGATCACCACGAACAGTGACCTGGCGCAGGTCCATGACCCCGAGCCAGGGGGTGGCAACGAGTGGACCATCCTGGCCCACTGGAACGACAAGTTCGACCAGCGGATCAACTACCGCCAGGGCCGATGGGACTCGACGAAGAAGAAGGGCTTCGGCGACATCAAGATCCGCGAGTATCACAACCTCAACAAGAAGGTCGTGCATGCGAGCACGGCGCACCCGTTCTACGGCGAAGGCCCGAAGGACGGTGATCCGAACGCGACTCGGTGGTACTACGACGACGTCTACACGCTGTACAACTGCGACTCCGATGGCTATTGCACGCCGGTGGAGGTGTCCTACGTGAAGGTGGTCGTGCAGTTCGCGGTGGCAAATGCTCCGGACGGGAAGGCCGTGGGAGTGCTCACCGCATTCTGCAAGCAGGGCGGTGTGCCCAGGTGTCCGTCCTGGGTCAAGCAATCGATCAACATCTAGCGAAGCCTCCGGCCGGCTCGCGGTCGAGCCGGCCGGAGGGCCGCCGTGGTTCGCGCATCGGCCGGTCCGTGCGCGCACGGCGGCGGTGCGGAACCCCCCGAGTGGCACACTCTGCACGTGGGTTGGACCGCCGAGGAGATGCTGCAGGCCGTTCGCACCACGCTCACCGGCTGGCGATGGGATCCCCAGCTCACCTTCGAGCGCGCAGATCTCGTCGACGATCTCGTGCTGGTCGTGATGGTCCACCACGCGCCGGGCGACGGCGAACGCCTGGGCGTCTACTACTCCCTCGCGGGTCTCCCAGCGGGCCCGAACACCGGGATCGAGTGTGAGACCCCGGACGACTGGGCTGCCGAGGTCGGTACGGACATCGAGGAGTTCGTCGCCGACGAGACCAACCACCGACTGCCGGGTCCGGACGGCTTGGTGATCGTCCGGTGGTGGGCCGGCGAATCGGTCGCTCGCCCCTAACAGCACGCGCATCGGAGGAGCTCGCCTCGGAGGACCTGTCGGGGACGTCTGGAAGCTTGGTAGCACGGGTTCGACCCCCGTTGAGGGGTGTGGGATCACCACCGCCCGAGGGCTGCGCCCGCCGTCACTCGGGGTGCCGCTCCTCGTGCCCCGATCGCAGCCGGGCCAGCATCTCGTTGTACGCCGCGAGCGCCGCATCGTCCTCGTCGAGCCGTCCCTCCGGCCGGTCCAGCTCCACGCCGGACCGCTCGGCGTGGGTCACGAACGTCGAGGTCCGCACCCCCTCGAGCCAGTCGCCCAGGAACCGCTCGCGCCCCCGGGTGAGCAGACTGATCACCAGGCCCACGGCCAGCAGCATCATCAGTCCGTCGCCGGCGGCCCACATCAGCGACCCGCCGACGTCCAGGTCGTGCATGGCGCTGGGTGCCCACGCCGGACGCATGGCCATGTACGTCGGGAAGGGGTCGTCGTCGGTCTGGAGCAGCACGATGCCGACGAGGGTGTCCGGGACCATGGCCATCACGACCAGCACCAGCCGCATGAGGTAGGGCGTGCGCCACCGGATGGGCTCCTCCCCGATCGCGCCCAGGAGCAACCAGCCCCCGGAGACCAGGTAGGCGAGCTGCTCGACGACCATCAGGTCGGGATCCGTCGCCATCCGGTCCAGGAACGGGGTGAGGTGCGTGTAGAAGACCACCACGCCGTACGCCGTCAGCCCGACCAGCGGATGGGTGAGGATCGAGACCGGGAGGCTGTGCATCGCCGCATCGAAGACGCGCTGCCACTCCGGACCACCGGCACTGCGGAGCACGGTCAGCGGGTGGCCGAGCACGAGGAGCGCTGGGACGACCGTGATCAGCGTCAGGTGCTCGATCATGTGCATCCAGAACAGCGACATGGCGTAGGCGTCGACGGCCGACGACATGCAGATCGCCAGCGCCGCGACACCGAGCACCCAGCAGGCGTTCCGGATCGGGCTCACCAGCGGGTTGCCCCGCCGGGCTGCGGCGTACAGCCCGGCCGCATAGGCGACCAGGAGGAGGGCGCAGAACGTGAGCCAACCCGGCCGCAGCTCCCAGGTCGTCAGGAAGCTGTGCCAGTCGAGGGCGGGGAGCTCGTGATGGTCCATCAGTGGGTCTCTCCCCGCGAACGTACAGGTGCGCCCCATGGAACCGGTCACCCGGTCGTGGATGACGAGGGGAGCAGGAGGCGCGGACGACAGCGACGATTGGGAGGCGTTCGGGCGGATGGGTTAGAGTTCCATCCGCTCCGGCGCCCATGCCTGAGCAACCACCAGGCCCCGTAGCGCAGTTGGTTAGCGCGCCGCCCTGTCACGGCGGAGGCCGCGGGTTCGAGTCCCGTCGGGGTCGCCCTCCACACGACGTACATCCGTCGGACCGCCTCGCTCAGACCGAGCGGGCCGCTTCTGTGCCAGCGCTACCTTCTGTCCATGGAGCTCGGTCGGCGGTCCTTCGAGGCACTGGTCGAGCAGGCCCTCGACGGCATCCCGGACGAGATCTCGAGCCTGGTGCACAACGTCGTGGTGCTGGTGGAGGACGAGCCGCCGCCGGACGACCCCGACCTGCTGGGCGTGTACGACGGGGTGTCGCTCACCGAGCGCAGCAGCGACCACACCGGGCTTCCGGACCGGATCACGATCTACCGACGACCGCTGCTGGAGATGTGCGACGACCCCGACGAGCTGGTGCGCGAGGTGCGCATCACGGTCGTTCACGAGATCGCCCATCACTTCGGGATCGACGACCGACGCCTGCACGAGCTGGGCTACGGGTGAGCGCGCGAGAGCCGTGAGCCGTGGCCGGCCGCCCAGGGCCGAGGATCCTCGCCGGAGCCCTGGCGCACGAACTCCCCGAACAGCCACGTCTGGAAGTCGACCTGCTCCGGGGACCGCGCCAGCGTGAGCAGTCGCTCGTTGCGGCAGAACGCGTCCGCGAGGTCGTAGAGCTCCATCAGCCGGGCGAAGCGGTCGGACACGTCGAGCGGCGCGGTCACGTCGATGTCGGTGTGGCTCTGGCCGTTCTCCATCGCGGTGAGCATCGCGTCGCCGCCGAACTGCGGCCGGAAGTCGCGTGCCAGCGCGCTGAAGTACGCCGAGAGGTCGGACGCGACCGGGTAGGTCTCCTCGTGGGCGACCGCAAGCAGCCTCAGCTCGCGGCGCAGCTCGGCGCCGTGCGCGAGCATCCCCTGCATGAGGTCGACGGGCACGTCGCGGAGCCGGATGGTCATGGTCGTCTCGTCGGCGAACGACGCCTCGTCGGGCTCCTCGTCCCAGCCGAGCACCACACCCACCGCCGGGTGGTCGGGTGCGGCCGACGACGGCACGAACCAGACCAGCTTGCCGTCTCCGTCGCGTTCGGCGCCCCAGGCCTCGCTGAAGGCGGCCACGATCGCGAGTCCGCGCCCGAACGTCGGAAGGTCGTCGACGAACTCCTGGGGGTCGTCACTGGTCAGTGCGGGCGGGTCACCGGACGCGTCGCGCACCTCGACCCGCGGGTGGTCGCGGGTGCCACGCAGCCGCACGGTGACCGGATCCTTGCCATGGAGGATGGCGTTGGTGACGACCTCGGACATGGCCAGCTCGGCGTTCTCGCGGAGGTCGTCCCGACCGATCTCACCGCACACGTCGACCACCCACCGGCGCGCCTGGGCCGCGCCCCGGGGCCCGGGTGCAAGGGGCTCCGCCGGTCGGTTCAGCGGCACTGTCTCTCCAGATGGTCAGGCGCGCCGACCGCGCCAGTCCCGGCTCGTGTACCCGGCCGAGAGGCGCCTGAAACCTCATCTCGCACTTGAGTTCCATACGCCTCACTGATGGCCCCACGAGTGTGAGCAACGAGACGGGTGCCCCGATTGTGGCACGGCGTTCCCGCAGGAGGATCGTGGACACATGGAACAGGAGAGGAAAGCTGGTCGGCACCAGGTTGTGGTGATCGGGTCGGGGTTCGGGGGACTGTTCGGCACGAAGGCCCTGAAGCGGGCCGACGCGGACGTCACCGTGATCGCACGGACGGGTCACCACTTGTTCCAGCCGCTGCTGTACCAGGTCGCGACGGGCATCCTCAGCGAGGGCGAGATCGCACCCTCGACGCGCGAGGTGCTGGCCAAGCAACGCAACGCCCGGGTGCTGCTGGGCGAGGTGGTGGCGATCGACCTGGCGGCGCGCACCGTGACGTCGCAGGTGCTGGGGCGCGCGACCGTCACGCCGTACGACTCGCTGATCGTGGCCGCGGGGTCGGGACAGTCCTACTTCGGCAACGACCAGTTCGCGGAGTACGCGCCGGGCATGAAGAGCGTCGACGACGCGCTCGAGCTCCGCGGCCGCATCTTCGGGGCTTTCGAGCTGGCCGAGCTCGGGGCTGCCCGTGGCGAGGACGTCGACTCCCTGCTCACCTTCGTGGTCGTGGGCGCGGGGCCCACCGGTGTGGAGATGGCGGGCCAGATCGCCGAGCTCGCACACCGCACGCTCAAGCGCGACTTCCGCTCGATCAACACGAGGAAGGCACGCGTCGTCCTCGTCGACGCCGCAGGGCAGGTCCTGCCGCCGTTCGGCGCGCAGCTGGGCGCCAAGACCAAGGTCCAGCTCGAGAAGCTCGGCGTCGAGGTGCTGCTCGGCGGCATGGTCACCGACGTCAGCGACCGCGGCATCGTCGTGCAGTACAAGGACGGTCACTCCGAATGGGTCGCCGCCGCCACCAAGGTGTGGGCGGCCGGCGTCCAGGCGTCGTCCTTGACGAAGACGCTGTCCGAGCAGACCGGGGCGCCGCTCGACCGGGCCGGACGCATCCGCGTGAACCCCGACCTCACACTGCCCGGCTACCCCGAGGTCTTCGTCGTCGGCGACATGATCGATCTCGACCACCTGCCGGGCGTTGCGCAGGTCGCGATCCAAGGCGGCAAGTACGCCGCGGCCGAGATCAAGCGACGTCTCGCCGGGAGGCCCCCACAGAAGCCGTTCCACTACTTCGACAAGGGTGACCTGGCCACGATCAGCCGATTCCGAGCGGTCGCCAGGATCGGCAGGTTCCGGATGACCGGGTTCCTCGCCTGGTTGCTGTGGCTGGGGGTCCACCTCGTGTACCTCACCGGGTTCAAGAACCGGTTCTCTGCGCTCGGTCACTGGGCCGTGTCCTTCATCGGGCGGGGTCGATCCGAACGAACGGCGACCGAGCAGCAGATCTTCGGGCGTCAGGCCCTCACCCGGCTCGAGGGCGGTGCCGCGGGCCTGGTGACGAACGCCGACGGGCTCGACGGCCCGGATCCCGCGATCGCGGCGAAGCGGCGTCAGGAGCTGGAGGAGCAGGCGCTGGCCGAGATCCGGCTCACCGACTCCGGAGAACGCGGCCAGCCCATGCGCTGACGCGACGTCACACGGACGCGACGTTCTCGAGGACGACGGCGAGGCCCTGGCCGACGCCGATGCAGATCGCGGCCACGCCCCAGCGCTCCCGCCGCTCGATCAGCACCTGCGCCAGCGTGCCGATGACGCGTGCGCCCGAGGCGCCGAGCGGATGGCCGATCGCGATGGCGCCACCCCGGGTGTTCACGATGTCGGGGTCGATCTTCCAGGCGTCCAGGCAGGCCAGCGACTGAACGGCGAACGCCTCGTTGAGCTCGACCGCTCCGACGTCGGGCCAACCGATGCCGGCCGCCGCGAGTGCCCGA
The DNA here is from genome assembly GCA_036265495.1 of Nocardioides sp. GTDB lineage: Bacteria > Actinomycetota > Actinomycetes > Propionibacteriales > Nocardioidaceae > Nocardioides. The sequence goes on from DATAOY010000112.1 coordinate 72,691, forward strand.
TCGGCCGCCTCGACCGGCGCGATCCCGAAGCGTTGTGGCTCGAGTGCCGCCGCCCCGCGCCCGGCGACGCGCGCCAACGGGCCGAGGCCGAGGTCGACGCCCTCTGCGGCCACGAGCAGAGCGGCCGCGCCGTCGTTGAGTGGCGAGGCGTTGCCGGCCGTGATCGTGCCGCCGGGCCGGAAGGCCGGCTGGAGGCCCGCCAGGGTCTCGGCGCTGGCGTCGGGGCGGACGCCCTCGTCACGCTCGAGGCCGCCCACGGGCAGGACCAGGTCGTCGTAGAAGCCGTCGGCCCAGCCCTGGGCCGCGCGCTGGTGTGACACCACGGCGAACGCGTCCTGCCGGTCGCGGCCGATGCCGAGCTCGTCGGCGAGCTGCTCGTTGCACTCCCCGAGGGAAGCCGTGAACTGCTCCGGCATCCGCGGGTTGACCAGGCGCCAGCCGAGAGTCGTCGAGATCAGGGTCTCGTGCCCGGCCGGGAACGCCCGCGCAGGTTTCGGCAGCACCCATGGGGCCCGGGTCATCGACTCGACACCGCCCGCCACGACCACGGCTGCGTCGCCGGTCTCGACCAGCCGTGAGGCGTCCATCGCCGCCTGCAGGCTGCTGCCGCAGAGCCGGTTGACGGTGACGCCCGGGACGCTCACCGGCAGGCCGGCCAGCAGCACCGCCATCCGGCCGACGTTGCGGTTGTCCTCGCCCGCGCCGTTGGCGCAGCCGAGGATCACGTCGTCCAGGTCCGCGGGGTCGAGGTTCGGTGCCCGCTCGACCACGCCGCGGACGACGGCGGCCGCCAGGTCGTCCGGACGACTGCCCGCCAGCGCCCCGGCGTACCGTCCGAACGGCGTGCGGAGGCTGGCGTAGATGAACGCATCTCCCATGTAGGCCCTGTGGGACTCGAACCCACAACCCATGGATTAAAAGTCCACTGCTCTGCCAATTGAGCTAAGGGCCCGTGACAGGGGGACTTTAGTTGGGATCCGTGCTGCTGCCGAGGTGTGGGCCTGAACACCGTCTTGCCGCGGTACATCGGGTGCCGGCGGGGTCGGTGGCCTGCGGCCAGCCGGGCACCCTGAGTCGCGGTGAACTCGGCACGGCGGATCCGGTCACCCGAGCCCGCCGGGCGCCGGTGCGAGGCGGGCCGAGAAGCACGATCGACGGCGAAGGTGCCCATGGCCCCGGAGGTTGGTAGGGTCGTGTCCGCAACAGATGCAGTTCCAGCAGGTCTACGCCAGCGGAGTTTTGTGATCCAACGGCGTTCTCTTCGTGGGTGCCACCCATGCAAGTCGGAGCGACGTGTCACCGCATCTGGTGCAGGGTCGTCGCAGTGACGGCCCGTCGTTCCGATCAACAGGAGTAACGAGCACATGGCTCAAGGCACCGTGAAGTGGTTCAACGCCGAGAAGGGTTTCGGCTTCATCGCGCAGGAGGACGGCGGCGACGACGTCTTCGTGCACTACTCGGCCATCCAGTCCCAGGGCTACAAGTCGCTGGACGAGAACCAGAAGGTCGAGTTCGACGTCACGCAGGGCCCCAAGGGTCCTCAGGCGGAGAACGTCCGCCCGCTCTGACCGCGCCAGCGCGCGTCCCAGCGCGGGTGCCGGGTCTCCGGCCCGGACCGTAACCGAGAAAGGACCTCACCTTCGCGGTGAGGTCCTTTCCGTTTGTCCGCGTCAGCGGCTATTTTCTAGTTTGGGGGAGCTCGAGGCGGGGAAGCCTGGTTGTTTGACCCTGTTGCCAGAGCCCGTTGCTGCGCAAGGAGAGTTCGGTCGTGCCCGACCAGTTCGACGTGTCCCTCGAGGACAGCGACCTCTTGGGCGAGGTGGAGCTGACGACGAACCTGATCATCGCCGCCAGCGAGACCGACGAGCACCTCACGGCCGCGGAGATCGACGAGATCCTCGGCATCGACCCGGCCGCCAAGGCCTGACGCCCGCCGTACGCCGGGTCAGCAGGTCAGCAGGTCGCGAACAGCACCGGACCGGTGCTCAGGTCGGAGAGCACCGACGCGTCGGGACGCGGCGCCAGCCGCATCACGACCAGCGAGCCGTGCGCGGTCACCGACGCCACCCGGAACCGGTCTCGGAACGTCCCGCCCTGGCCCGGAGCCGGACCGCGGGCCAGCGTGGCGCGGGTGTCGGCGTTCGTGCGAGCCACGTCGTCGCCGTCGAACTCGAAGGCGACGCGCACACTTCCGTCGGGTTCGTCGGACATCGCGAACGCCGAGTACGGGTTCACCTCGCCCGCCGCAGAGAGCAGCTGCCTGGCCTGCGCCCGGTCGGCCGCTCCGGCGTGCGCCATCGCCAGCGCTCCACACGCGTAGTCACCGCTGTACACCGCAGAGGACAGCGGTTCGCCGGCGTCGTCCACGACCGCGCCGAACCCGGTGGCCCGGGCCCCGTGCCCGCGCACGGCGTCCACGGCAACGCTCAGGAACGAGGCGGAGTCGGAGGTGAGGACCAGGCCGTCGTCCGGATCGAGCGCGACGTACTGGAGCTCACCGGACAGCGACGGGGAGATGCGGGACAGCAGGTCCTCACCCCCCTGCCACACCCCGTCGGGATCGTCGGGCTCCTGGTAGCCGAGGTCGCGGAGATGGTCGGCCACCTCGTCGAGGTCGACCGACGACGGGAGGTGCAGCATCACGACCGCGCCCTGGTACGACTGGCTGAACAGCTCCCAGTCGGCGCTGGCCGGCGAGAAGCCGAACTGCTCCTGGAGCACCGGGGCCGAGGTGACCAGCGCCGAGGTGGAGCTCAGGTCCGCGTCGTAGGCCCGGTCGAGGAACCTCCGGACGTCGTCGGCCGACGAGCGCTCGGAGAGGTCGGCGTGCTCGCGTGCGCGCACGGCCGCCCAGTCGGTCCAGGAGAGACGCTGAGCCCCGGCGGGGGCATGGTCGACGGCCCAGGCGAACGACGTTGGCTCGTCGTCGTGCCGCCACCACAGGTATCCACCCGCGGCGACGACCAGGGCGATCACGACGGCAGCGACGATCCGGAGTCGTCTGGGCACGTGCGCTCCGTCCTGGTCTCGATCTGCGAGCCTGGATTGCCCCGCTCGCGACGGCGCCGAAGGGAGAGACATACCCTAGCCGCATGGCCCCGACGTCCAGGTCCGGTGAGGTCCGGGCTGCTGGTGCCGTCGTGCTGCGCAGAGGTCAGGTGCTGCTGGTGCACCGGCCGGCGTACGACGACTGGTCGTTCCCCAAGGGCAAGCTCGATCGTGGCGAGCGCTCACCCGTGGCCGCGGTGCGCGAGGTGTCCGAAGAGACCGGGGTGCGCATCCGGCTCGGCGTGCCGTTGACCGCCCAGTCCTACCCGAACGGCGCGCGGACCAAGGTCGTGGACTACTGGGTCGGCCGGGTGATGGGCAACCACGACGTGTCGGGCTACCTGGTCAACGCCGAGATCGACGAGGTCGACTGGATCGACCTCGACAAGGCGGAGAAGCGACTCAGCTACCGGCGCGACCGCGAGACCCTGCGCGAGGCGCTCGCGAGGGGCAAGAAGACGCGGGCCCTGGTCGTGCTGCGGCACGGACAGGCGCGCTCGCGGAAGACCTGGCGCAAGGACGACCGGAAACGACCGCTGCTGGTCGGCGGCACCGCGCAGGCGCGAGCGGCCGCCCGGGTACTCGAGGCGTACGGCGTCTCTCGCATCGTGACGTCGTCGAGCACGCGCTGCGCCGACACGGTGGCGCCGTACGCCGAGCTCAGCGGTTGGCCGATGACCGGCACGGACAAGCTCTCGGAGGAGGACGCCACCGCGAAGTCCGTGCTCCGGATCGTCGACGAGCTCCTCCACTCGGGGGAGGACGCCGTGCTGTGCACCCATCGGCCGGTCCTGCCGGCCGTCTACGACGCGCTCGGCATCCCGCCCGAGCACCAGGCGACCGGGGAGCTGGTGGTCGTGCACCACCGACGGGGCCGGGTGCGCGCCCTCGAGCGGCACCTCGGCTGACCCGTCAGCAGGCTCCCCAGGCTGTCGTCGCCGCACGGCCATCGGCCGGACGGCATGAGACGGCGCGGTGAGTGGGAGCGGTCACCACGTCGCAGAGGTGCCAGGCGGGGGTCGCACGGGCCGGGCCGATCGCCGGGGCTGTCGGACGCATGGCGGGCCTTCCTGGCTACCCCCACGGACACGTTCCCCCGCAGATGAAGGGTAAAGGATCCGCGCACCCGGCGTGGGCGGAACCCCGGTTCTTTACCTGGCCCGATCGGACTAGCCGAACGGGAGTGTCGGCCGCCCAAGAGGGCAGATGTTCGCCGTTCACACGGCGGTCGACTCCGCGAACGCCGCTCGTCCTCATTTGGGCGTCGCGAGTTCACCCCTCGTTCATCGGTGCCGCCATGACCGTCCATCTGGCGTACCTACCTTCCGAGACGTCCCAGAAGAACTGACTCAGGAGCAACCGACGTGAACACCTCTTCTCTCCGCCGGATCGCACTCCCGGCGGTGGCGGTCCTCACTCTGGGCCTCACGCTCTCTGCCTGTGGTGACAAGAACTCCAGCGGCAGTGGCAGCAGTGGCGGCGGCACCCTCAACGGTGGCGGGGCCACCTCGCAGGCGAACGCCGAGCAGACCTGGCGCGCGAACTACCAGAAGCAGAACGGCGGCACCATCAACTACGAAGAGGTCGGCTCCGGCACGGGCATCGAGAACTTCACCAGCAAGGCCTACAGCTTCGCCGGCAGCGACGCGTATCTCACCAGCGACCAGCTGAGCGCCGCCAAGGACGCCTGTGGCTCGGACCCGATCGAGGTACCGGCGTACGTCAGCCCGATCGCGGTGGCCTTCAAGCTGTCGGGCGTGAAGTCGCTGAACCTCGACGCGAAGACGATCGCCGACATCTTCGACGGCAAGGTCACCACGTGGAACGACCCCGAGATCGCCTCGCAGAACTCCGGTGTGAAGCTGCCGGACACCGCGATCGCGACCGTGCACCGCTCGGACGAGTCCGGCACGACGTTCAACTTCACCGACTACCTCAGCAAGGCCGCCGATGGCGCCTGGGCCGACGACCCGAACACGGTGTGGCCGGCCAGCATCAAGGGCGGGCAGGGCCTCGAGGGCACGTCGGGGGTCATCGGCGGGCTCACCTCCACCGAGGGCTCGATCGGGTACGCCGACGACTCGGCCGTCAAGGCCGACGGCACCCTGGGTGTCGTCTCGATCAAGGTGGGCAGCGCGTACAACGCCCCGACTGCCGACGGTGCGGCCAAGGTCCTGGCGGCGTCGCCGGCTGCTCCGAACCGGCCGGCCACCGACATGGCGACCGACATCGACCGGACGGCGACCGCGCATGGCGACTACCCGCTGATGCTGGTCTCGTACCTGCTGGCCTGCCAGACGTACGACGACTCGTCCACGGCCGACATGGTCAAGGGATTCCTGACCTACGTCGTCTCCAGCGACGGCCAGCAGGCGGCTGCCTCGGCCGCCGGCTCGGCCCCGCTCGACAGCTCGTTGTCCAGCAAGGCCACGTCGATCATCGCGAAGATCTCGTCCGGAAGCTGACCGACAAGGGCGGGTGCGACGGGACCCCCAGAACCGTGGCACCCGCCCGTTCCCGCATTCGTAGGAGCACCTGTGACCGCCACCGCCTCTCCGGAGCGGACCGAGAGCACACCGACACCGCGCCCCAGCCGGCGCGGTGACCGTGTCTTCGCGGGGGTCGTCCGTCTCGCTGCGCTGACGATCCTGGTCGCGCTGGTCGCCGTCTTCGTCTTCCTGGCGGTCGAGGGCTGGGTCGGGCTGACCGCCGACCCCGCGACGTACGCGCCGTTCACGTCGTTCGTCAGCTACATCGAGCCGCTGATCGTGAGCACCCTGCTCGCGGCCGCGATCGCGTTGATCGTCTCCGTCCCCTTCGCGATCGCGGTCGCGCTGTTCATCTCCCACTACGCGCCGCGCCGGCTCGCGGCGATGCTCGCCTACCTGGTCGACCTGCTCGCCGCGGTGCCGTCGGTGGTGTTCGGCCTGTGGGGTGGCCGCTACCTGGCGGCGTACCTGCAACCGGCTCACGTCTGGCTGCACGAACACCTCGGGTTCCTGCCGTTCTTCGGCCCGGGGCCGCCCTCGCCCAACGGGCGGTCGCTGTTCACGGCGGGCATCGTGCTGGCGATCATGATCCTGCCGATCATGACCGCGATCTCGCGTGAGATCTTCCTGCAGACGCCCCGCCTCCACGAGGAGGCGGCACTGGCGCTCGGTGCGACGCGGTGGGAGATGATCCGGTACGCCGTCTTCCCCTACGCCCGCTCCGGCATGGTCTCCGGCATCATGCTCGGCCTCGGCCGGGCGCTCGGGGAGACGATGGCCGTGGCGATGGTGCTGGCGACCACACCCACCACGACCTTGAACGTGATCGGTACGGCGAGCCCGCCGACCATCGCGGCGAACATCGCCTTGAACTACAAGGAGGCGACTCCCGAGCGGCAGTCTCTGCTGATCGCCACCGGCCTGGTGCTGTTCGTGGTCACGTTCCTGGTCAACTTCGCGGCGCGATGGGTGGCCGGCCGGAGCGGGCGGAGGCTGAACCGATGACCTCGGCCGCCCTGCACATCTCCCAGGCCCGGCTGCCGCGCTGGGCGCCGATCCTGGTCGGCGTGATGGCGCTCGCCGTGGCCGGGCTGCCCGCCCTGCTGTCCGGCTGGGGAGCCGTGACCTGGCTGGTCGCCGCGATCGCCGTCTTCCTGGTCGCGATGCCGCTCTGGTCACGACTGGTCGAGGGCCGACGCGCGGCGACCGACCGGTTCGTCACGGCCCTGATCTGGACGGCGTTCGGGGTCGCGGTCTCGCCGCTGGTCTGGCTGCTCTGGGTCGTGATCAGCAACGGCCTGCCGGCGATCAACGCCGACTTCCTGACCCAGTCGATGCTCAACGTGATCGGCGACGAGCAGGGCGGCATCTATCACGCCCTGATCGGCACGTTGCTGATCACGCTGGCGGCTGCGGTCATCTCGGTGCCCATCGGCATCCTGACCGCGGTCTACCTCGTGGAGTACGGCGCTAGGTCGCGCGTGGCGCGGGTGATCACGTTCCTCGTGGACGTGATGACCGGCATTCCGTCGATCGTGGCCGGGCTGTTCGCACTGGCCCTGCTCGTCCTGCTGTTCGGACCGGCCTTCCGGGCCGGCATCGGTGGCTCGATCGCCCTGTCCCTGCTGATGATCCCGACGGTCGTGCGCTCGTCGGAGGAGATGATGCGGCTGGTTCCCGACGACCTCCGCGAGGCGTCGTTCGCGCTCGGGGTGCCGAAATGGCGCACGGTCACGCGCGTCGTCCTGCCGACGGCGCTCTCCGGGATCGTCACCGGTGTGGTGCTCGCGATCTCGCGTGTCATCGGCGAGACGGCGCCGCTGCTCGTGGTCGCCGGCTCGACGGACGGCGTGAACACCAACCTGTTCGACGGGCGCATGACCACGCTGCCCGTCTTCATCTTCTCCCAGTACTCGTCGTCGACCCCGGTCGGCTACGAGCGGGCGTGGGGTGGCGCGCTGGTGCTGATCGCGCTGGTGATGGTGCTCAACCTCGTCGCCCGGATCATCGGTCGTATCTTCTCTCCCGCCAAGGGACACTGAGCAGAGGTCCTAGGAAGGAACCATGGCCAAGAGCATCGACGTCTCAGACCTCAACATCTACTACGGGGACTTCCTCGCGGTGGAGGGGGTCAACATGACCGTCAAGTCCAAGTCGGTGACGGCGTTCATCGGCCCCTCGGGCTGCGGCAAGTCGACCATGCTGCGGTCCTTGAACCGCATGCACGAGGTGATCCCGGGCGCGCGGGTCGAGGGCAAGGTCGTGGTCGACGGCCAGTCCCTGTACGACGCGAGCGTCGACCCGGTCGCCGTACGCCGTCAGATCGGCATGGTGTTCCAGCGGCCGAACCCGTTCCCGACGATGTCCATCTACGACAACGTGCTCGCCGGCAACCGGCTGAACGCCAAGCGGCTGAAGAGGGACGACGCCGACACCATCGTCGAGAGGTCGCTGAAGCAGGCCAACCTCTGGAACGAGGTCAAGGACCGACTCAACAAGCCCGGGATGGGCCTGTCCGGCGGACAGCAGCAGCGGCTGTGCATCGCCCGGGCGATCGCGGTGGAGCCCGAGGTGCTGCTGATGGACGAGCCGTGCTCCGCGCTCGACCCGATCTCGACCTCGGCCATCGAGGACCTGATCCACGAGCTGAAGTCCGACTACACGATCGTGATCGTCACCCACAACATGCAGCAGGCTGCCCGGGTCTCCGACGACACCGGGTTCTTCAACCTGAAGGCGGCCGGCCAGCCCGGACACCTCGTGGAGTTCAACCCGACCAAGAAGATGTTCTCGACCCCCGACGAGGCCTCCACCGAGGCCTACATCTCCGGTCGGTTCGGCTGAGAGCGAGCAGCCGTGCGCCGCAGCGAGCCTGCTCGCCGGGCGCCGACCGTGTCGGGGCGAGGTCAGCCGAGGAAGGGGTGGAGGAGAGCGAAGCAGATCGCGGCCGCCGTACCGGCGGCCGGGAACGTCAGCACCCAGGCGGTGACGATCGAGCGGGCCATGCCCCAGCGGACGGCGGAGGCGCGTCGGGTCGCACCGGAGCCCATGATCGCGGAGGTGATGATGTGCGTCGTCGAGACCGGAGCCTGCCAGAGGAACGCGGTCGCGTAGAGCACCGAGGCACCAACCGTCTCGGCGGCGAACGCGTGCGGCGGGTCGAGGTGGATGATCCTGCGACCCAGCGTCCGCATGATGCGCCAGCCACCGGAGTAGGTGCCCAACGAGATCGCACCGGCGGACGACGCGATGACCCACAGGGGCAGCTCCTGGGTGTCGGGCGCGAGGTAGCCGCCGGTGATCAGCACCAGGAAGATCACGCCCATGGTCTTCTGCGCGTCCTGGAGTCCGTGCCCGAGCGCCATCGCCGACGCGGACACCGTCTGCGCCAGTCGGAAGCCCCGGGTGACCCGGCCGGCGTTGCGCCTGCGGAAGATCCACATGATGGCCAGCATCACCACGAAGGCGAGCGCAAAGCCGATCAGCGGTGAGACGACCATCGGGATCACCACCTTGTCGACGATGGTCGCCCAGTGCACGGCGGTGCCGGCGGCAAGGGCGGAGCCGACCAGGCCACCGATCAGGGCGTGGGTCGACGACGACGGAAGCCCGAAGTACCACGTCGTGAGGTTCCAGATGATCGCCCCCAGCAGCCCGGCGAGGATGACCACCAGCCCTTCGTGACCGCTCGGCGGGACGATCACGTCCGAGACCGTGTGCGCGACCTTCTGGCCGAGGAACGCCCCCACGAAGTTCATCACCGCGGCCAGGATCAGGGCCACACGTGGGGTGAGCGCACGCGTCGACACCGACGTGGCGATCGCGTTGGCAGCGTCGTGGAAGCCGTTGGTGTAGTCGAAGAACAAGGCAACGACGACGACCGTGATGACGATCGCGAGGGTCATCGGGGCCTCAGGATTCCTTGACCGCGATCTGCTCCACGATGTTGGCGACCTTCTCGAAGGCGTCGATCGCGCCCTCGAGAGAGGTGATGATGTCCTTGAGCTTGAGGACCTCGATCGCCTTGAAGTCGCCACTGAAGAGCTTGGCGAGGGTACGTCGGTAGCTCTTGTCGCCGCTGTTCTCGAGCCGGTTGATCTCGATCCAGTACTCGTCGAGGTCGGTCATCGCCCGCAGCTTCGGCATCGCCTCGGCGGTGATCTCCGCACAACGCTGGATGATCTCGACCTGGTGCAGGACCTCGGCCGGGAAGTTCACGACCTCGTAGAGCAGGATCAGGTCGACGACCTCGTCCATGTCGTCCATCACGTCGTCGAGCCCGCTGGCCAGGGAGTAGATGTCCTCGCGGTCGAACGGCGTCACGAAGCTGCTGTTGACCCGCCGCACGATGGCGTGGGTGTTCTCGTCGCAGACGTGCTCGGCCTCGCGCATCTGCTTGGCCACCTCGGGTCGGTCGGCCTCCTCCGAGATCATCTCGGCGAGCAGGCCGGCGCCGGTCACGAGGTACTGGGCGGAGGTGGTGAACAGGTCGTAGAACGACGTATCGGTGGGACGCAGGCGCAACGCCACGACGTGCTCCTCATGGGAGTGGGAGACCGAACGGGCGTCATGCTACGGGTGCGAGCGAGGACGTTCTAATCCGGCCGCCGGGGCGGATGACGACGGCCGGAGCGAGACCGAGGCGAGCTGCCTTGCGAGTGCTCGGCTCCGACCTCGGGCTCACGGGACGATGCGCGGGCGCCGCTGGCGCTCGATGAGCACCTCCTGGAGGTGGTCGGACCCGCCGTTGGGAGCCCAGTCACCGTCGGGCCCCAGCTCCCACGCGTACGTCGTGGGCGCGAACGCGAGGTCGAGCAGGGCCGAGACCTGGCCCACGTTCTCCCCGCTCGGCAGGTGGACGAGCACCTCGACCCGGCGGTCCAGGTTCCGGTGCATCAGGTCGGCGGAGCCGATCCACACGCTGGGCGATCCGCCGTTCTCGAACCAGAAGATCCGGCTGTGCTCGAGGAACCGGCCGACCACCGAGCGCACCTTGATGTTCTCCGACAGGCCGGGCACACCGGGCCGGAGCGCGCAGATGCCGCGCACCAGCATCTCGACGGGCACGCCCTCCTGCGAGGCGAGGTAGAGCGCGTCGATGACGGCCTCGTCCACGACGGAGTTCGCCTTCACCCGGATGCGCGCCGGACGACCGGCCCGGTGGTGTGCGATCTCGGTGTGGATCCGGTCGAGCAGCCCGGTGCGCACGGAGTCCGGGGCGACCAGCAGCTCGTCGTACGACGCGTTGCGCGACCACCCGGACAGGTTGTTGAAGAGGTGAGCGACGTCCTCGCCGATGCGCTCGTTGGTCGTGATCAGCCCCAGGTCCTCGTAGGTGCGCGAGGTCTTGGGGTTGTAGTTGCCGGTGCCGATGTGGGTGTA